>NZ_JARBAE010000058.1:0-37946 GCF_033795305.1 Streptomyces sp. AK02-01A | reverse complement strand
GGTACTGCAGGGGGGACCCTGTGGGAGAGTAGGACGCTGCCGAACAATTGTTGTGGGAATGCCCTGTGCCTTTAGGTACAGGGCATTCCTGCGTTCAAGACCCCCTTGCGCTCGTCGGCAGAGGCTGAGGGTAAGGTCAGGAAGCATCGTTGGCACGTTCCACACAGGAGGCTCCCGGGTGGAGGTCCAGGAGACCCGCGTTCAGACAGACCGGGTGCTCACCATCCCCAACATCCTCAGCATGGCTCGCCTCGTCGGGGTCCCGCTCTTCCTGTGGCTGATTCTTCGCCCCGAGTTCGGGGGCCCCAAGAGCGACGGCTGGGCACTGCTGGTGCTGATGCTGAGCGGCGTCAGCGACTATCTCGACGGCAAGCTCGCTCGCCGGTGGAACCAGATCAGCAGCCTGGGACGGCTCCTGGACCCCGCGGCGGACCGGCTGTACATCCTCTCTACCCTGGTTGGCCTCACCTGGCGGGAGATCCTGCCGCTCTGGCTCACCGCGGCGCTATTGGCGCGTGAGCTGATGCTTCTGGTGATGGTGGGAATCCTTCGCCGGCACGGCTATCCGCCTCCCCAGGTGAACTTCCTCGGGAAGGCGGCTACCTTCAACTTGATGTACGCCTTCCCGCTCCTGCTCCTCAGTGACGGAAGTGGATGGCTTGCGTCACTCGCCGAAGTTTTCGGATGGGCGTTCGCCGGATGGGGTACAACTCTGTATTGGTGGGCAGGGATCCTGTACGTGGTCCAGGTCCGCCGGCTCGTCAAGGCGGACATCGTGGCCGATTGAGCTCGTCGATGTGGTGCCGTGCAGAGTCGCCGGTCCACTCCTGACGCCATGGGGCCTCTGTCCAGACGGGCGAAGTCGGCGAGACTGTCTCTTCAAGGAGGACGCTTCCGACATGAAGGCCGTCGTTATGGCCGGTGGCGAAGGAACTCGACTTCGCCCCATGACCTCCAGCATGCCCAAGCCGCTCCTGCCGGTGGTAAACCGGCCGATCATGGAGCATGTGCTGCGGTTGCTCAAGCGCCATGGGCTCAGCGAGACCGTTGTCACCGTGCAGTTCCTCGCCTCCCTCGTCAAGAATTACTTCGGCGACGGCGAAGAACTCGGCATGGAACTCAGCTACGCCAACGAGGAGAAGCCGCTCGGCACCGCGGGTAGCGTGAAGAATGCCGAAGAGGCGCTGAAGGACGATGCCTTCCTCGTCATTTCCGGTGACGCACTCACCGATTTCGATTTGACCGATCTCATCGCTTTCCACAAGGAAAAGGGCGCGCTGGTGACGGTGTGCCTGACCCGGGTGCCGAATCCTCTGGAATTCGGTATCACGATCGTGGACGAAGAAGGAAAGGTCGAGCGCTTCCTGGAGAAGCCCACCTGGGGACAGGTCTTCTCGGACACCGTCAACACGGGCATCTATGTGATGGAGCCGGAGGTCTTCGACTACGTCGAGGCCGATGTCTCGGTGGACTGGTCCGGCGATGTCTTCCCTCAGCTCATGAAGGAAGGCAAGCCGATCTACGGCTATGTCGCCGAGGGCTACTGGGAGGACGTGGGCACGCACGAGAGCTACGTCAAGGCTCAGGCGGATGTTCTTGAGGGCAAGGTCGATGTCGACATCGACGGCTTCGAGATCTCTCCCGGAGTCTGGGTGGCCGAAGGCGCGGAAGTACATCCGGACGCCGTCCTGCGGGGACCGCTCTACATCGGTGACTACGCCAAGGTCGAAGCGGATGTGGAGCTTCGGGAACACACCGTCGTCGGATCCAACGTGGTCATCAAGACCGGTGCGTTCCTCCACAGAGCCGTCGTGCACGACAACGTCTACATCGGACAGCACAGCAATCTGCGCGGCTGCGTGATCGGCAAGAACACCGACATCATGCGCGCGGCGCGGATCGAGGACGGCGCGGTCATCGGCGACGAGTGCCTCGTCGGCGAGGAATCGATCATCCAGGGCAATGTCCGGGTCTACCCGTTCAAGACCATCGAAGCGGGCGCGTTCGTCAACACTTCGGTGATCTGGGAGTCCAGAGGTCAGGCGAATCTCTTCGGAGCCCGTGGTGTCTCCGGCATCCTGAACGTCGAGATCACGCCAGAAGTGGTGGTCCGGCTGGCGGGCGCGTACGCCACGACGCTGAAGAAGGGTTCCACCGTCACCACGGCACGTGACCACTCACGTGGTGCCCGAGCACTCAAACGGGCCGTGATCTCGTCGCTGCAGTCCAGTGCCATCGACGTACGGGATCTGGAGAACGTGCCGTTGCCGGTCGCGCGGCAGCAGACCGGGCGGGGCAGTGCCGGCGGCATCATGATCCGTACGTCGCCCGGCGTCCCCGATTCCGTGGACATCATGTTCTTCGACGAGCGGGGCGCCGACCTGTCGCAGGCCGGTCAGCGCAAGCTCGACCGGGTGTACGCGAGGCAGGAGTACCGTCGTGCCTTCCCCGGCGAGATCGGGGATCTGCATTTCCCTGCCAGCGTCTTCGACTCGTACACCGGCTCACTGCTCCGCAATGTCGATACATCAGGGATCGCCGAGGCCGGCCTCAAGGTCGTGGTCGACGCGTCCAACGGCAGCGCGGGCCTGGTGCTTCCCAGCCTGCTCGGCCGGCTCGGGGTCGACGCGCTGACCATCAATCCCGGCCTCGACGAGTCACGGCCGACCGAGACGGCCGAGTCGCGCCGTTCGGGACTGGTCAGGCTCGGAGAGATCGTCGCCTCGGCGCGCGCCGCGTTCGGTGTGCGATTCGACCCCGTCGGTGAGCGGCTGTCGCTGGTGGACGAACGAGGACGGATCATCGAGGACGACCGGGCCCTGCTGGTGCTGCTCGACCTCGTCGCGGCCGAGCGCCGCAGCGGCCGAGTGGCGCTGCCCGTGACGACGACCAGGATCGCCGAGCAGGTCGCCGCGTATCACGGGACCCAGGTGGAGTGGACGACCACATCACCGGACGATCTGACCCGGGTGGGCCGCGAGGAGTCCACGATCTTCGGCGGTGACGGGCGTGGTGCCTTCATCGTGCCGGAGTTCAGCAGTGTCCTGGACGGTACGGCGGCCTTTGTGCGGCTGCTCGGTCTGGTGGCGCGTACGCAGCTCACGCTGAGCCAGATCGATGCCCGTATCCCTCGTGCGCATGTGCTGCGACGGGATCTGGCGACCCCCTGGGCCGTCAAGGGACTGGTCATGCGCAGCGTGGTGGAGGCGGCCGGCGACCGGCAGGTCGACACGACCGACGGTGTGCGGGTCGTGGAGGCCGACGGCCGCTGGGTGATGGTGCTGCCCGACCCGTCCGAAGCCGTCACCCATTTGTGGGCCGAAGGTCCGGACGACGCGTCGGCCCAGGCGCTGCTCGACGAATGGTCGGCCGTCGTCGACAGCGCGGGGCATTAGGGCCTGTTGCGAAGGTCCCGCCTGGCCCGCGGCGTCTGGCACGGGCGCTCGCTGCGTTGTCGGAGTGGTCCGAGTACATCCAGGCCATCGACGACGCCGATCCTCCGCCTTGCGATCGCACGCACCAGACGCCGCGGGCCCCGCCCTCCGGGCGGACGGCGCTACTTTCGAAACACGCCCTTGCACCGGAGCGGCCTGGTGAAGTGACACCGGTGTGCCGGACGCGGTCCGGCACACCGGTGGGGCCATTCGGCGGTAGCGGCCGCGACGTGCGACGATGTGCGGCATGTCGCAGCAGTCCCCCATTCGGAGCACCGCTTCACCGCCCGCGCGCCCCGATGCGTCGATGTCGCTGCTGAACAATGTGATGGACCACAGCCTCGACGACGGATACGCGGAGGCCTCGGCCCGCAGGGACGCCGAGGAGGGCGGACTGCCCCGCACACTCCGCGCGAAGCTCGGACTCGCGGCGGGTCTTGTACTGGCGGCCCTGGTGGTCACCGTCGGCGCGGCCCAGGCGCGGATCTCCGCGCCGGTCGTGGCGAAGGAGCGCGAGGAGCTCATCGACCGTATCGATACGGAGTCCTCCACGGCGGACATGCTGGAGCGTACGGTCGAGAAGCTTCGTGGCGAGGTCGGCGAGCGCCAGCGCGCGGCCCTGCGGGCCCACGGCGGCGACCAGGGCGAGCTGGTCGCCCTGCTCGCCGGTGCGACGGCGGTGCGCGGGCCGGGTGTGAAGCTGGTGGTCGACGACGCCAAGGACACCGAATCGGGCGGCGGCGGACCACGGGAGAGCAGCGGTTTCTCCGATACGGGCCGGGTGCGCGACCGGGACATGCAGCGGGTCGTCAACGGCCTGTGGGAATCGGGCGCGGAAGCGATCGCCATCAACGGGCAGCGGCTGACGTCGCTGTCCGCGATCCGGGCGGCGGGCGACGCCGTACTGGTCGACAACAGGCCGCTGGTGCCGCCGTACACGGTGCTCGCGGTAGGGGACGGGAAAAAGCTGAGCACCACATTCCAGGACAGTGCCGATGGCCGGTACCTGCACTCGCTGCGGGAGAACTTCGACATCCGCACCAGCATCTCCGACCAGGAAGAGGTGCGTCTGCCTGCCGCGCCGAGCCTGATAGTACGTACAGCAGAGCCGAAGACCGCCGGCGCCGGGACGGGCGACGGGCAGGGCACGGCTGACACCGGGAAGGGCACATCGTGATCGCCGTACTGGGCCTCGTCGTGGGAGTCGTGGTCGGACTGTTGGTCCGGCCCGAGGTACCGGCGGTGGTCGAGCCCTATCTTCCGATCGCCGTCGTGGCGGCCCTCGACGCTGTCTTCGGCGGTCTGCGGGCCATGCTCGACGGAATCTTCGTGGACAAGGTGTTCGTCGTCTCCTTCCTGTCCAATGTCGTGGTGGCCGCGCTCATCGTCTTCCTGGGCGACAAGCTCGGTGTGGGCGCCCAGTTGTCCACCGGCGTGGTCGTCGTCTTCGGTATCCGGATCTTCTCCAACGCTGCCGCGATCCGCCGGCATGTGTTCCGGGCGTGAGGCATATGAGCAGCACAGAGACACCCAGGGACGAGGACCGTACGGATACGGCGCCGGGCGCCGGGCCGGAACAGCTCACAGGCCGCCAGCGGTTGATCGCGGGGCTGTGGCCGCCGCGGGTGACCCGGGCTCAACTCGTCGTCGCCGTCCTGCTGTTCGTGCTCGGGCTCGGACTCGCCATTCAGGTCAGGTCGAACAACGACGACAGCGCGCTGCGTGGCGCCCGCCAGGAGGACCTGGTGCGGATCCTCGACGAACTCGACGACCGTACCCAGCGGCTGGAGGACGAGAAGCAGCGCCTGGACGCCCAGCGCACCGAGCTGGAGACCAGCTCGGACCAGGCCGAGGAGGCCCGCAGGCAGACGCTGGAGAAGGAGCAGCAGCTCGGTATCCTGGCCGGCACCGTGGCCGTGCAGGGGCCCGGTATCACTCTGACCATCAGCGATCCGAGCGGTACGGTCGAGCCGGACATGCTGCTGGACGCGATCCAGGAGCTGCGGGCGGCGGGCGCCGAGGCGATCCAGGTCGATGGCGTACGGGTGATCGCGGATACTTACTTCTCGGGTACGGGAGGTGACGTCCAGGTGGACGGCAAGGCGGTCGCGGCACCGTACAGTTTCAAGGTCATCGGCAAGCCGCAGGATCTTGAGCCCGCCCTCAACATTCCCGGCGGCGTGGTGCAGACGCTGGAGAAGGAGCAGGCCACCGCCACGGTGACCCGGGCTGAGAAGATCACCGTGGATGCCTTGCGACCGGCGCAGCGGCCTGACTACGCTCGGTCGTCATCGTAGTGAGACGACAGAGCATGGCAGTTGCGGGACGCGGGCATGAGGTTGCGGGGGGTCGGCGCACGAACAGCGTGGTGTGTGGTGGAAACTGTCCGGTGGATACGGACGTTGTCAAGATGTCCGGGTCGGCAGGTGTGTTCATTCAGGGTTCGTCCTGCCCCACGGGCGGGTCTGTTTCGGTCAAGGGGAATCGCCCGTGAAGTTGTTTGCGAAGTTGTTCGGCAGGAGCGCACGCGAGGATGGCGGCTCCGCCCGTCATCGTGCCTCGCGGCATGGCCAGAACGAGGAGCCGAGCGGCGAGCGCCCGCTCTTCCGTGATCAGGTGGGTGGTCAGAGCGGTGACGCTCCGGAGGGCCGGGGCGCGTCGTCTGTTGACCCTGCCGGTCCCGGCCGCATAGGTTTTGGAGAGTCATCAGCCTCAAGTACGGGTGGAGGGTTTTCCTCGGATCCGTACGCATCCGATGCCCGCAAGGGGCAGTCGCGGCAGGAGGACCCCACCATGTCGGGCTTGCCGGTATGTACGAGGTGCGGACACCGTAACGCCGAGGCCAGTCGGTTCTGCTCCAACTGTGGGGCGCCGCTGCGGCCCGGTGTGCCGCCGGAGCGTGCTTCGGAGACGACCTCGACGATCTCCATCTCCGGTCTTGAGGCGTATGACTCCGAGGTGACCGGCCAGACGGCGCTTCCGTCGCTGTCTCCGGAGGCGCAGGCGGCCGTCGACGCGCTGCCGATGGGTTCCGCGCTCCTGGTGGTGCGACGCGGTCCGAATTCGGGCAGCCGCTTTCTGCTGGACAGTGAGCTGACCACGGCCGGCCGCCATCCGCAGAGCGACATCTTCCTGGACGACGTGACCGTGTCCCGCCGCCATGTGGAGTTCCGCAGGGGCGCGGACGGCCACTTCACCGTCTCGGACGTGGGCAGCCTCAACGGCACGTACGTCAACCGTGAGCGGATCGATTCGGTCCTTCTGTCGAACGGCGACGAGGTCCAGATCGGAAAGTACCGGCTGGTCTTCTACGGGAGCCAGCGGGGCGTGTGACCCCTCAGGGAAGGTCCATGCTGCGAACACCGTCGGGCGGTGCCGGTCACGGCACCGCCCCCGCGGATGGCCCGCTGGTGAGCATCGGCGCGGTGCTGTCCCGGCTGCGGGAGGAGTTTCCCGAGGTCACCATCTCCAAGATCCGGTTTCTGGAGGCGGAGGGCCTGGTCGAGCCGTGCAGGACTCCTTCGGGCTATCGCAAATTCAGCCCCGAGGACGTCGAGCGCCTGGCGCAGGTGCTGCGGATGCAGCGTGATCACTATCTTCCGCTGAAGGTCATCAGGGAGCAGTTTGAGGCCCTCGGCCGCGGCGAGCCGGTACCGCCGCCCGGCGCTCCGCGGGAGCGCCCGGACGGCACGGCCGGGAGGAGCTGCTGGCCGCCGCCGAGGTCGGCGAGAGCCGGCTCGACGAGTGGGAGTCGTACGGTCTCATCGTCCCGTTGCCGGACGGCGGGTACGACGCGGAGTCCGTCACCGTCGCCAAGCTGGTCGTGGATCTTGGGAAATTCGGGCTGGAGCCGCGGCATCTCCGGATCATGAAGGCGGCCGCCGAGCGCGAGGCCGGGCTGGTCGAACAGGTGGTGGCGCCGTTGCGCCGGCACCGTAATCCGCAGACCAGGGCCCATGCCGAGGCGACCACGAAGGAGCTGGCCGCGCTCTCCGTACGGCTGCACGCGGCGCTGGTGCGGACGGCTCTCGGGGTCCGGCAGCACTGATCCCGGGGAGTCCGACTACCCAAACCGGCCGGGCACGTCCTAGGGTTGCTGTGTGAACGAGCTCGACGTTGTGGGTGTCCGGGTGGAAATGCCCTCCAATCAACCGATCGTGCTCCTGCGTGAAGTGGGAGGCGACCGGTACCTCCCCATCTGGATCGGACCGGGGGAGGCCACCGCCATCGCCTTCGCCCAGCAGGGCATGGCCCCGGCCCGGCCACTGACCCATGACCTCTTCAAGGACGTCCTTGAGGCGGTGGGCCAGGAGCTCACCGAGGTCCGGATCACGGACCTGCGTGAAGGGGTCTTCTACGCGGAGCTGGTCTTCGCCAGTGGGGTCGAGGTGAGCGCCAGGCCGTCCGACGCCATAGCGCTCGCCCTGCGCACGGGCACGCCGATCTATGGCAGTGACGGGGTTCTGGACGATGCCGGTATCGCCATCCCGGACGAGCAGGAGGACGAGGTGGAGAAGTTCCGCGAGTTCCTCGACCAGATCTCTCCGGAGGACTTCGGCACCAATAGTCAGTGAGCGTCCGGTGAGCGCTGCGCCGGGTTTCGTCAGCGCATTCGAGCAGCCTTTCCCCGAAATGGGACACGGGAAACCACACTCAGGGTGATTATCACTCGGCGTGGCGAGTGTGGCGATCGTTGACGCACCCCTGGTGACTGCCTACCTTCGACAGGGCAGGTCAAGGACGGAGGGTCGGCGTGAGAAGCAGCGGCGACGGTACGGCGGCGGGCGGGCCGTATCCGCTTCACGGCAGTGCGGCCGACCCCGGTGTCGAGACCGTTGGATACCGGGGCCCGACCGCCTGTGCGGCGGCGGGCATCACGTACCGCCAGTTGGACTACTGGGCGCGTACGGGGCTGGTGGAGCCGAGTGTGCGTCCGGCATACGGATCGGGCACTCAGCGGCTCTACAGCTTCCGCGATGTGGTCGTACTCAAGATCGTGAAGCGGTTCCTGGACACCGGGGTCGCTCTGCAGAACATCAGGGCGGCGGTCCAGCATCTTCGGGCCGGCGGATTCCAGGGCCTTGAGCGGGTGACGCTCATGAGCGACGGCGCGACGGTCTACGAGTGCTCCTCGCCCGACGAGGTCGTGAGTCTGCTCCAGGGCGGCCAGGGGGTTTTCGGGATCGCGGTGGGTGTGGTGTGGCGGGACGTCCAGGCGGCGCTGTCCCAGCTCCACGGGGAGAGGATCGACACCGGCGAGACGCTCGTCGGCAACAATCCGGCCGACGAACTGGCCCGGCGGCGCCGCGACCGCGCGGTCTGACGGCTCCCCGGGGCGGGCCGCGCCCACCACCGATTGTCAGTGGCGTGAGGCAGCATCGGTGAAGTGAGATCCGCGCCGACCATTCTGCATCTGGACATGGATGCCTTCTTCGCCGCCGCCGAGCAGGCGGCGAAGCCGAGTCTGCGCGGAAAGCCGGTGGTGGTCGGCGGTCTGGGCCCACGCGGCGTGGTGTCGACCGCGTCGTACGAGGCGAGACGGTTCGGTGTGCATTCGGCCATGCCGATGGCGCAGGCGAGACGCCTCGCGCCGAACGCCGCGTATCTCGTGCCGCGCTTCAGTGTCTATCGCGCGATCAGCGAGCAGGTGATGGAGCTGCTGGGCAGGCTCTCTCCGCTGGTGGAGCCGCTCAGCCTGGACGAGGCCTTCGTGGATCTGGAGGCGGGCGGTTCGGCCGACGACACGGCCTCGGCGCGGGCGGCGGGGGAGCGGCTGCGCCGGGACATCAGAGCGGTGACGGGGCTCACCGGCTCGGTGGGGCTGGCGGGGTCCAAGATGCTGGCGAAGATCGGCTCGGAGCAGGCGAAGCCCGACGGACTGGTCCTCATCGAACCCGGCACGGAGCGCGAGTTGCTCGGGCCCATGCCCGTACGGACGCTGCCCGGCGTGGGTCCGGCGACCGGTGAGCATCTGAGACGGGCCGGGATGACCACGGTCGCCGAGTTGGCCGAAGCCGGTGAGGACGAGCTCGTACGGCTGCTGGGGAAGGCGCACGGAGCCTCGCTGTACCGGATGGCGCGCGGATACGACGACCGGCCCGTGGTGTCCGAGCGCGACGCCAAGTCGGTGTCGGTCGAGGACACCTTCGATGTCGATCTGCACGACCGGGTGCGGGTGCGGACGGAGGTCGACCGGCTCGCCGACCGCTGTGTGCGGCGGCTGCGGTCGGCCGGCCGCTCGGGCCGGACCGTCGTCCTCAAGGTGCGGCGGTACGACTTCTCGACGCTGACCCGTTCGGAGACGCTGCGCGGGCCCACGGACGACCCGGGAGTGGTGCGGGAGGCGGCCGGGCGGCTGCTGGAGTCGGTGGACACCACGGGCGGGGTGCGGCTGTTGGGCGTGGGCGTGACCGGCCTCGCGGACTTCACACAGGAGGACCTCTTCGCCCAGGCGGCGGCCCATGAGTCCGCCGCCCATGAAGCGGCCGACGGCCCGGAGCCTGAGCGCGACCGGCCGCCGGAGAGCGGCCCGGAGCCGGGCCCCGAGCCCGCGACCGCGATGGCGGAGACGCCCGCCGAGCGGCGCTTCCCGGCCGGACACGATGTGCGGCACACCGTGTTCGGGGCGGGCTGGGTGCAGGGCAGCGGGCTGCGGAGGGTCACCGTACGGTTCGAGGAGCCCGGGTCGGCGCCGGGCCGGGTGCGGACGTTCTGGGTCGACGACCCCGATCTGGAGCTCTCGGAGCCGCTGCCGCTGGTGTCCGAGCCGCCGGATCAGTCGTCCTGGCCGGCCAGCCGTCCGAAGTCGCGCTCGCCGTCCCGGTCGGACCGGGACGCGGGCCTCTCCGGTGGCTCGGGCTCCGGAAGGGCCAGTCCGTAGTGGTGGTAGAGCTGGAGTTCCTGCTCGGGCGAGAGATGGCGGCCGACGCCGAAGTCCGGAGCGTCCTTGATGAGGGCGCGTTCGAAGGGGACATGGAGCGCGTCGTCGGCGAGAGTGCTGGGTGCGAGCGGGACGAAGGCGTCGCGGCTGAAGAGTCCGGTGCGGACGGCCGCCCACTCAGGGGCTCCGGTGGCATCGTCCAGATACACCTCGTCCACCGTCCCGAGCTTGTGGCCGTCACGGTCGAACGCCTTGCGGCCGATCAGGCTGCGCGGATCGATGTCGGTCTCCACGGTCCCTCCAACTGGTCGCAACTGCACGTAAATAATACAAAAGTGCAGATTTGTGGCATCGGCCACTCGAAAGTTGTGCCCCAGGGCGCGCTGGTAGGCTGGCTGGCGGCTGCTGACCCCGTGCGGGAGAGTCTTCCGGTGAGATCATCGGAGGACGCCGAAGGAGCAAATCCTCCCCGGAATCTCTCAGGCCCCTGTACCGCATGGACGAGGTCACTCTGGAAAGCAGGGCGGGCGTCGGACGGCATCCGCTCTCACCGACGGTGAAAGCCGGGCTGCCTCAGGGCGGGCCGGTGAAGCTCTCAGGTCGAGATGACAGAGGGGGAGGCCGTCCGGGCACCCGCGTCGCGGTGCCCTCGCAGGTCGTGTCAGACCAGGAGGCCTCCGCATGACCCCCAACCGCATTCCGCTCTCCCAGCTTGAGCGCGGCACACCCTTCGAGCAGCGTCACATCGGGCCCGACGCCGGGGCGCAGGCGAAGATGCTGGCGCAGGTCGGCTACGGCTCGCTCGACGAGCTGACCGCCGCGGCGGTGCCCGACGTGATCAAGAGTGCGGAGGCGCTGCGGCTTCCCGCCGCCCGTACCGAGGCGGAGGTCGAGGCCGAGCTGCGCTCGCTCGGCGACCGCAACCAGGTGCTCGCGCCGATGATCGGTCTTGGTTACTACGGCACCTTCACTCCGCCGGTGATCCTCCGCAATGTCATGGAGAACCCGGCCTGGTACACCGCGTACACGCCGTACCAGCCGGAGATCTCCCAGGGCCGGCTGGAGGCACTGCTCAACTTCCAGACCGTTGTGGCGGACCTGACCGGCCTGCCGACCTCGGGCGCCTCCCTGCTGGACGAGGGCACCGCCGCGGCGGAGGCGATGGCGCTGGCCCGCCGGGTCGGCAAGGTCAAGGACGGCGTCTTCCTGGTCGACGCCGACGCTCTGCCGCAGACCATCGCCGTGATCAAGACCCGCGCCGAGCCGACCGGCGTCGAGGTGGTCGTCGCGGACCTGAGCGATGGCATCCCCGCCGAGACGGCCGCGCGCGGTGTCTTCGGCGTGCTGATCCAGTACCCGGGCGCGTCGGGAGCGGTACGGGACATCAGGCCCGTCGTCGAGCGGGCACATGAGCTCGGCGCCATTGTCACCGTCGCCGCCGATCTGCTCGCGCTGACCCTCCTCACCTCGCCCGGTGAGCTGGGCGCGGACATCGCGGTCGGCACCACACAGCGCTTCGGTGTGCCGATGGGCTTCGGCGGACCGCACGCCGGGTACATGGCCGTCCGCGAGAAGTTCGCACGCAGCCTGCCGGGCCGGCTCGTCGGAGTCTCCGTGGACGCCGACGGCAACAAGGCGTACCGGCTGGCGCTGCAGACCCGTGAACAGCACATCCGCCGCGAGAAGGCCACCAGCAACATCTGCACCGCGCAGGTGCTGCTCGCCGTCATGGCCGGGATGTACGCGGTCTACCACGGCCCCGACGGGCTGCGGAGCATCGCGCGGCGCACCCATCGCTATGCGACGCTGCTCGCCGAGGGCCTGCGCGCCGGCGGTGCCGAGATCGTGCACGAGGCGTATTTCGACACGCTGACCGTCCGGCTCCCGGGCCGGGCCGCCGATGTGGTCGCCGCCGCCCGTGAGAACGGCGTCAACCTCCACCGTGTGGACGCCGACCATGTCTCCGTCGCCTGCGACGAGACCACCGGGCGTGTTCAGCTCACCACCGTGTGGCACGCCTTCGGGATCGAGAGCGACATCGAGGCGCTGGACGCGGTCACGGCCGACGCCCTGCCCGAGGGCCTGCTGCGTACCGACGACTACCTGACGCATCCCGTCTTCCACCAGCACCGCTCCGAGACCGCGATGCTGCGCTATCTGCGCCGGCTCGCCGACCGTGACTACGCGCTGGACCGGGGCATGATCCCGCTGGGCTCCTGCACCATGAAGCTGAACGCGACCACGGAGATGGAGCCGGTGACCTGGCCGGAGTTCGGGGCGCTGCACCCGTTCGCCCCGGCCGAGCAGGCGCAGGGCTATCTGACGCTCATCAGGGAGCTGGAGGAGCGGCTGGCCGAGGTCACCGGCTATGACGCGGTCTCCCTCCAGCCCAACGCCGGTTCGCAGGGCGAGCTGGCCGGTCTGCTGGCCGTACGGGCGTATCACCGGGCCAACGGCGACATGGGCCGTACCGTCTGTCTCATCCCGTCCTCCGCGCACGGCACGAACGCCGCGAGCGCGGTCATGGCCGGCATGAAGGTCGTCGTCGTGAAGACCCGTGAGGACGGCGACGTCGATGTCGAGGACCTGCACGCGAAGATCGAGCAGTACGGCGACGAACTCGCCGTGCTGATGGTCACCTACCCGTCCACACACGGTGTGTTCGAGGAGCACATCGGTGACATCTGCGCGGCGGTGCACGACGCGGGCGGCCAGGTGTATGTGGACGGCGCCAACCTCAACGCGCTGGTCGGGCTCGCCAAGCCCGGCAAGTTCGGCTCGGACGTGTCCCATCTGAATCTGCACAAGACGTTCTGCATCCCGCACGGCGGCGGTGGCCCCGGTGTGGGTCCCGTCGGTGTACGGGCCCACCTGGCCCCGTATCTGCCCAACCACCCGCTCCAGCCGGCCGCGGGTCCGGAGACGGGCATCGGACCGATCTCGGCGGCTCCCTGGGGCTCGGCCGGCATCCTGCCGATCTCGTGGGCGTACGTACGGCTGATGGGTGGCGAGGGCCTCAAGCGCGCGACGCAGGTCGCCGTGCTCGCGGCCAACTACATCGCCAAGCGCCTCGAACCGCACTACCCGGTGCTCTACACCGGTCCCAACGGACTCGTGGCCCATGAGTGCATCGTGGATCTGCGGCCGCTGTCCAAGGCCACCGGTGTCAGCGTCGACGACATTGCCAAGAGGCTGATCGACTACGGTTTCCATGCGCCGACGATGTCCTTCCCGGTCGCGGGCACGCTGATGATCGAGCCCACCGAGAGCGAAGATCTGAACGAGATCGACCGCTTCTGCGAAGCGATGATCGCGATTCGCGCGGAAATCGAGCGGGTCGCGTCGGGCGAGTGGCCCGCGGACGACAACCCGCTGCGTAACGCCCCGCACACGGCCGCGGCGCTGGGCGGAGAGTGGGACCACGCGTACAGCCGCTCCGAGGCGGTCTTCCCGGCCGGTGTCTCGGCCGCGGACAAGTACTGGCCGCCGGTCCGCCGGATCGACGGCGCCTTCGGTGACCGCAATCTGGTCTGCTCCTGCCCGCCGCTGGACGCGTACGACCACTGAGACGGGACGCTTCGGCAGGGCAGGCCAGGAGAGCTGCCCTGCGGGCGGATCACATGTCGGGGCCGGTGCGCGGGATCGTCCGCGGGCCGGCCCCAGCCAGAAAGACGGCGGCGAGGCCGCCGGACGGCATCAGGCCGCCGTCACCACCTGCTCGGTCCGCAGCGGCCTGTGCGGACCGATGATCTTCCCGTCCGGCAGCAGTTCACCGGTGTCCTCGAAGACCAGGACGCCATTGCACAGCAGACTCCAGCCCTGCTCGGGGTGGTGTGCCGTCAGTCGGGCGGCGTCGCGGTCGGCGGAGTCGGCTGAAGGACAGGCTGGCTGGTGCTGGCACATGGGTGAGTTCTTTCGCTGTGTCGTGGCGAGTGTCCTGCGGCTCGATGTGGTCATGGCCGCCCCCCGTATCTGTTTGGTCCAGTCCTAGTGTTGCCCTACAGACGGTAATCCGCAGGTATTTCGCGGCAGCGCTTCCCTATGCTCAATGACGTGTCACCCGGCCGGACGGTTCGGCTCAACTTCGCTGTCTTTTCGGGTGGTTCGGGGTGGCCGGTCCGGGCTAGTCCGGATGGGCAGTCCTGTGCCCCGCGGTCGTGGGGGCCGCGGGGCACAGGACTGCCGCCGAAGAGAGGCCGGCCGTCCGAAGGTGGTTCAGGCCGGGGTGCGCAGGAGTGGCGCCGGAGTGAGCCGCAGCCCGATCACCGGCAGCAGCTCGGCGACGCGATGCGGACGGTGCGCCGCGATACCCGGCGGCGCGGGTGCCAGAGGCACCAGGACGTCGGACGCCGCGGGCGAACCGGCGGAGGCGTCCGCCTCCGTGTCCGCGTGCAGCCAGAGCGTGAGCATGTACAGCTCGGGCACCGACAGCAGCCGTGGCTGATAGGCGGTGCCCAGACTCTCCGCCTGGCGCACGGCGCGCTCGGTGGCGGTGACGTACGGGCCCTCGAAGAAGCGCGAGAAGGCCCAGCCGTCCGCGGTGAGCATCGTGTCGGCGGCGGCCACGGCGTGGTCACCGCTGCGGATCAGGAAACGCCAGCCGACCAGCCTGGTCCGCGGGACGCGGCCCTCCGGCGTGGCCGTTCGGCCGGCCGGAGTGACCTGGTCGAGTACATGGACGGGAAGCGGAAGCTCGGGGCTCAGCGGTCCCTGGACGGACTGCAGAGCGGGCGTGCGGGCGTCGCGGACGGCCGTGGGGGAACCGAGTGCCGCGAGAACGCTGCGCAGGGCGGGCGCGGGGGCCGGGGGGACATGCAGCGGCATGGTGGGTTGCCTCTCACTCAGGAGACAGGGTGACGCGTGAGGTGGAGCATGGGCGTGTGCGGACGTCGCTGTCGGCATATGCGGGGTCAGAGGTTGGCGTCAGGGCTGTGCGGCCGGATGCGGGCTCTCTGCCTTGTACCGCAGTTTATACGACACGTGTTCACATCATGTTTCTTCTAGCTCTCATGGATATTGCGGGCAAGTCACTATTAGGCCCTTCTCCCGCGAAGTTTCTGTTGATAAACAGTGAACGCAGGCGCCTGGCCTGCGTTGATTCGTCCGACGGGGTCGGCCGAAAAGCGTCGGCGTTTTCAACGACCGGTCATATGCCGGTAACGGAAGAACGCCGCGTCATGCCAAAGGAATGTGCCGCACGACCGCTGTCGGCACTCTACCGGGCGTCAGACGTCCGCGGGACGTTACGGATCACTCAGTGTGGGCATTATCGATCGTGACGCGAGCGGCCGATGCCGCGGGTTGCCCAGTCGAGGAGGGACACTTCGATGGGGGAGAAGGTCGAGACGAGCGGTTCGGCCCTGGCCGATCGGCGGAGGTACCGCAGGAAGCTGCAGCAGTGCCTGGCGGTGCTGGAGCGGCTCCTGGCGGAGGAGAGGTTCGACCGGCCCAAGAATCTGATGGGTCTGGAGATCGAGCTGAATCTGGCGGGCTCCGACGGGATGCCCCGCATGATGAATACGGAGGTCCTGAAGCGCATCGCGAGTGGTGATTTCCAGACCGAACTCGGAATGTTCAATCTGGAAGTCAATATTGCCCCGCACCGATTGGACGGTCGCGTTCTCGATCAGCTTGCCGAGGAACTGCGTACCGGCCTCGGATATGCCCACCGCAAAGCGAGCGAGGTGGACGCGGGGATCGTGATGATCGGAATTCTCCCGACGCTCGGCCAGCATGACGTGGTCTCCGAGAATCTCTCGGACGTCGACCGCTACAAGCTTCTCAACGAGCAGATGGTCGCGGCCAGAGGCGAGGATTTCACGCTGGACATCGAGGGCGTCGAACGGCTGACGTGTGCGTCGGCGTCGATCACTCCGGAAGCCGCCTGCACCTCCGTACAGCTGCATCTCCAGGTCACACCCGACCGATTCGCGGATGTGTGGAACGCCGCCCAGGCCATGGCATCGGTGCAGGTGGCACTCGGTGCCAACGCGCCGTTCCTCTTCGGCCGGGAGCTGTGGCGGGAGTCCAGGCCGCCGCTTTTCGAGCAGGCAACCGACACCCGCCCGCCGGAGCTGAAGGCACAGGGCGTGCGCCCGCGGACCTGGTTCGGGGAGCGCTGGATCGATTCCGCCTATGACCTGTTCGAAGAGAATCTGCGCTATTTCCCTCCGTTGCTGCCGATCTGCGACGACCAGGATCCGATGCGGGTCCTTGACGAAGGCGGAATGCCGGGCCTTTTGGAGCTGGTCCTGCACAACGGCACGGTGTACCGCTGGAACCGGCCCGTCTACGAGGTCGCCGACGGCGTACCGCATCTGCGGGTGGAGAACCGTGTGCTGCCGGCCGGTCCCACGGTCACCGATGTGATCGCCAACGCCGCCTTCTACTACGGTCTGGTGCGGGCGCTTGCCGAGGATGCCAGGCCGGTATGGCACAGGCTGTCCTTCGAGGAGGCCGCGGAGAACTTCGACGTCGCCTGCCGCTACGGCATCGACGCCGAGCTGCGGTGGCCGCGTCCCGGCCGGGCCGCCGGTACCACCACCGTGCCGGTCGTGAAGCTGGTACGCGACGAACTGCTGCCGCTCGCCGCGGCCGGGCTCGACGCGTGGAACATCGCGCCCGCCGACCGCGACTTCTATCTCCAGGTGATCGAGGAGCGCTGCAAACGACGGGTGAACGGAGCCTCGTGGCAGGTGGAGACCTTCCACCGGGCGCTGGAGGCCGGGCTGGGGCGGGACGCGGCGCTCGCGGCCACCACGCGCCGCTACAGCGAGCTGATGCACCAGGGTGAGCCGGTCCACACCTGGCCGATGGGGCTTTCCCCGACCTCCGCCGAAGGCCCGGCCTGAGCGCGCCGTACGGACCGTGAGCTGACGCGTCCGGACCGGCCGCGGCTGTCGTGGCCGCTCACGCGCCGGCCGCGCGATCGGCCCCCGCCGTCCCGCCAGGCGTGGCGAACGGGCCCTGCCCGCACCCGTCCCGTACTCGTCGGGCAAGCTGTGACGTCATGTCGCACGCGATCTCCGTAGCCGCATCCGGGATTCCGGCGCACCGCGGGAGGCATGAGGCGGGACTACCGAACTGGAGGCGGGTGTGCAGGAGGAGGCGGGACGCGAGGCCGGTTCTTTTCCCCAGGAGACGATCTCACGCTCACGGGGGACTTTCCGGTCCGAGACGGTGCTTGTGCTGGCGCTCTCGCTCGGCGCGAGCGGCGTATCGGCGCTGATCAGCTTTGTGGGTTCGCTGACCAGACCGGAGGCGCTGCGCGACCAGGCGGCCACGCTGAACGCGTCGGCCGCCCCGGGACGGCCCTGGCTCGATCTGGCCTGGCAGCTCTTCGGTATCAGCACCGCACTGGTGCCGGTCGCGCTGGTCGCGCACCTTCTGCTGCGAGAGGGCAGCGGACTGGCCGCCATCGGCTTCGACCGGCGGCGGCTCCGGTCCGATCTGGGCCGCGGAACGCTGGTGGCGGCCGGCATCGGCAGCGCCGGACTCGCGTTCTATCTGGTGGCGCAGGCGGTCGGATTCAATCTGACGGTGGTGCCGGAATCGCTGCCGGACGTGTGGTGGAAGTTCCCGGTGCTGATTCTCTCGGCGGTGCAGAACTCCGTACTGGAGGAGGTCATCGTCGTCGGGTATCTGCTGCGCAGGCTCGGGCAGCTCGGCTGGACGCCCATGGCGGCCCTGGTGGCCAGTTCCGTGCTGCGTGGCTCCTACCACCTGTACCAGGGCGTCGGCGGCTTCCTCGGCAACATGGTGATGGGCGTGGTGTTCGTGCTTCTGTACCGGCGCTGGGGGCGGGTCGGTCCGCTGGTGGCCGCACACGCGCTGCTCGATATCGGCGCGTTCGTCGGCTACGCCCTGCTGGCGGGGAAGGTCGGCTGGCTGCCCACGCCGTAGAGCCCGCCGGCACTGCCGGTGTCACGGTGAGATGAGCAGTTCGCCGTCGATGACGGTGACCGCACGACCGGTGAGCAGGGTCCGTTCGCCGCGCAGCGAGGTGTGTACCAGTCCGGTGCGCGCGGAAGCCTGGAGGCCGGTCAGCTCGGTACGGCCCAGCTTCGCGGACCAGAATGGTGCGAGGGCCGTGTGGGCGCTGCCGGTCACCGGGTCCTCGTTGATCCCGACGCCCGGGAAGAAGTTCCGCGAGACGAAGTCGTAGCCGCGGCCCGGCTCCTCGGCGGCGGCGGTGACGATGATGCCGCGCCGGGAGAGAGCGGCGAGCGAGGCGACATCGGGCGCGAGGCTCCGTACTGTCCGCTCGTCGGCCAGCTCGACCAGCAGATCACCGAGGTGCTCCGACGTGTCGTGCACCGAGACCGGCTCGGCGCCGAGCGCGGCGGAGATCTGGTCCGGGATCCTCACAGGGATCAGCGCGGAGGTCGGGAAGTCGAGAGTGAGAGTGCCGTCCGCGTGCGCGGTGGCGCCGAGGATCCCGGAGCGGGCGGCGAAGCGCACCGGGCCGGTGGTCCGCCCGGTGGAGTGCAGTACGTGCGCGGTGGCCAGCGTGGCGTGGCCGCACATGTCCACCTCGACGGCCGGCGTGAACCAGCGCAGCGCCCAGTCGGCGTCACCGCCGGGCGGCAGAGGGTGGGCGAAGGCGGTCTCCGAGAGGTTCACCTCGGCCGCCACCCGCTGGAGCCAGATGTCGTCGGGGAAGGCGCCGGAGTCCAGGAGCAGCACTCCGGCCGGGTTGCCGGCGAAGGGACGGTCGGTGAAGGCGTCGACGATTCGAATCCGCATGGACCGAGAGTAGAAGAGCCACGGCGCCGAGAGCCCATGGGCTGTCCACGGAGGTTGGTGACGGATCGGACAGCGGGCCGATCTTGAACGGGTGATGGTCCATGGGGCCGCGTCGAGGCAGGTGGAGGCAGGGCCGGCACCGGCGTTCCGCGGACGGCAGAGCACGCTACGTCTCGGTGAAGCCGCTCATCGGGCAGACCTTCGGCCTGTATCCTTTTCCGCATGCCAGCAGCCCCTATCTCACAGGCGGGCCGTGTCGTACCTCCCGCTCAGCGCGGACTCTTGACCGAGCGCATCGCGCGTCAGCTGGAGCACGACATCCGGTCCGGAGAGATCGCCGTTGGGGCCAAGCTGCCTTCCGAGCGGGAACTCGCCGTCCAGTTCCACGCCAGCCGGAATGTGGTGCGCGAGGTGCTGCGGCGGCTGGAGACCCAGCATCTGATCCAGGTCGCGCCTGGCCGGGGATCGTTCGTATGTGAACAGACGTCCCGGCAGGCGCGCAGTTATGACGCGCTGTACCGCGCTGGGCGGCCCACGGTCCGGCAGCTCATAGAGGCGCGTATTCCGCTTGAGGTGGAAACCGTCAGACTGGCGACAGCGCGTGCGACGGCGGAGGACATCTCCGTGATTCGGGCGGCCAAGGACGCTCTGGAAGCGGCGACTGACGTTGTCGTCAAGGCGCAGGCGGATGTCGATTTCCATGACGCGATCGCGGCGGCGAGCGGCAATCCGGTGCTCCGGATCATGTTGTCGTCGATCAGCGGCATGATGTTCGAGATGATGCTCCGCTCGAATTCCGATCCGTCGATCAGCGAGTCGGGCGGTGCGAAGCATCCCGAGATCTTCGAGGCGATCGTGGCGCGCGATGTCGAGCTGGCCAGTGAGCGTATGCGCGCGCATCTCGTCCTTGGCCTGCGCACCTACGGCGCGGACCTCGATCTCAATCTGAATGTGATGGCGTTGCAGCACATCGAGACGCTGCTCGGAGAGTCCGGCGGCCAGGGCCGGGGCGCGGCGCGGCAGTAGCGCCGTCCGCCCGGCGGCGGGAGCGCGTGCGAGGTCTGGAGCCGGCGGGAACGCCGGTGTACCGGACCGGAGTTGGCCGATGGCCGGCGTTGTCCCGTGGTGTGTCCGATGTTCTGCGCGCGGCGATGTCAGGACCGTGCGGCGCGTCCGGTGCCGGCGTCGCTCGTACGGCCTGTCCCGCGCCTCGGCTCGTATCTCTCCATGAGATCTCTCCACGGCCTGCCCGTTCATGTCGTGTGTTACTGGGCAGCAGAGGCTGGTCAGGGCGTGATGTCTGCTGTTACGGTCCCATCTGGTCCTACCAGTTGGACCAGGTAAATCGGCACGCATCAGATCAGAAGGACGAGGACAACGATGTCCACGAGCAGCCAGTTCGTCAGCCGGCGCTCTTTCGCCAAGCTGGCCGTCGGCGTCGCCGCCGCAGCGGGCATGGGGTCGCTCGGCGCCTGCTCGGCCCGCGGTGGCACCGCCTCCCCGGACGCACCGCTCAGGATCATGGCGATCAACCACGTCTGGTCGCTGGCGATCAAACGCCGCCTGGGTGAGTTCGAGGACCGGATCGGACGCAAGGTCTCCATGGCCCTGCTCACCGCGGACCAGCTCGCCAGCAGCTACAACGTCAAACTCAACGCGTCCGCCACCGACGTGGACATCATGATGGTCCGGGCACTCCAGGAGCAGTTGGTCTTCTCGCACAACGGCTGGCTCGCCGATCTCACCGACCGGGTCGAGGGCGACCAGGCGTACGGCTGGTCCGACTTCCAGAAGGCCCCGCGCGAGGCGTCGATCACCGCTGGCAAGGTCCTGAGCGTGCCGGTGGTGACCGAACGGCCGGCGCTCTACTACCGCAAGGACCTGGTCGAGGACCTCGGCGGTCCGCCTCGCACCCTCAACGATCTGATGGAGATGTCGCTGGGTCTCACGGACCGCGGCAAGGGCTTCTACGGCTATGTCGGGCGTGGACAGCGCAACGGCGCCGTCAGTCAGTGGTCGAGCTTCCTGTACTCCTTCGGCGGTGACTTCGTCGTCGACGGAAAGTCCGCCATCGCCACACCGGAGGCGCTGGCCGCGTACAAGTTCTACGGCAAGCTGCTCAAGCAGGCGGGCCCGCCCGGTGCCACCAATATGAGCCTCGAACAGTCCTTGCCGGTCTTCGCGCAGGGCAAGGCGGCGTTCTTCATCGACGCCGACGCGGTCTACAGCAACTTCCTCGACCCGAAGGTCTCGACACTGGGAAAGACCGTGGGCTTCGCCCCGTTCCCGGCCGGACCGGCCGGAGCCCGGCCGCACAACATCCCGTCCTGGAGCCTGGGAATCAACCAGTTCTCCCTGCTGCGCGATGACGCCTGGGAGTTCATCCGGTGGGCGTCCAGCCCCGGGATGGCGGCCGAACTCCAGGCGGACGGCATCCCGGGCGCCCGCCAGTCGGCGTGGTCGGATCCGAAGACGCTCGCCTCGTTCCCGCCCGAGCTGGCGGAGGCCATGCGGCTCAACGCCGAGCGCGGCGTCGGTCATGACCGGCCCTCGGTCCTCCAGGTCGGCCGGGCTCGCGACATCATCGGCCGTCCGCTGGTGGCCGGGATCCTCGGCAACCCGGTGGATTCGACAGCCCGCGACGCCGACGCGGAGTTCGCCGATTTCCTCGTCCGCGACAACCGCCACCGGGAGTCCTGATGTCCACCACCGAGGTCTCCACGACGGCACCCGGCCGCACGGCCGGAGCGGCCCGTGAGACAGGCCCCCGCACGCGCGCTCCACGGACGTTCGAACAGGCCAACCGGCGTCTGAAGTGGGCGATGCTCGCACCGGCGCTGATCTTCGTCGGTCTGATGATCGTCTTTCCGCTGGTCTTCACGCTCAACCTCAGCTTCACCGACGCCTTCGGCGCGGTCAACGCCAAGAAGGGCTACGTCGGCCTGCGGAACTTCACCGACGCGCTGGGCGATTCGCGCCGCTTCTGGCCCGCCGCCCGGCGCACGCTGATCTTCACCGTCGGCGCCGTGGTGCTGGAGACCCTGTTCGGTCTCGCGCTGGCGATGCTCATGCGCAAGCCGTTCCGCGGTATGCGCTGGGTGCGTACGGTCCTCATCATCCCGCTGCTCACCACACCGGTCGCGATCGGCATCCTGTGGCTGCTGATCCTCGATCCCACCAACGGCATCGCCAACCACCTGCTCAGCTCCGCCGGGCTGCCTCCGCAGGAATTCCTCGGCTCGGTGAGCCAGTCGCTGCCGACGCTGATGCTCATCGACGTCTGGCAGTGGACACCGATGATGACCCTGCTGCTGCTCGCCGGTCTGACCACGCTTCCGGAGGAGCCGGAAGAGGCGTCACGTGTCGACGGTGCCAACGGCTGGCAGCGCTTCCGGTACGTGATCCTGCCGATGCTCGGTCCCACGCTGGCCACCGCGCTGGTGCTGCGTTCCGTCGACGCCCTCAAGACCTTCGACATCCTCTACGCCACGAAGGGCCCCGGCGGAGGTTCGGACTTCGAGGCGGAGACCCTCAACGTCTACTCCTACGGCCTCACCTTCGACTACCAGGAATACGGGCTCGCCTCCGCCGTCCTGGTCCTGTTCACGCTCTTCATCATCGGCGTCGTGCTTCTGCTCCGCCGCCGTGCCGGAAGGAAGTCCGCATGAGCCTCACCGTCTCCTCCTCTCCGCGGGAGACCGCCGGTCCACGCGCGACGCCGCCCGGCGGTGCCTACCGGCGCCGGAGCTGGTCCTGGCTGAAGGGCACGGCCATCACCGTGGTGGCGCTCGTCTTCGCGCTGCCGATCATCTGGATGTTCGCCGCCGCGTTCAAGACGAACGTCCAGGTGACCGATCCGAGCGTCGGCCTGTGGTTCTCACCCACCTTGGACAATTTCCGCAGCGTCCTCGAAGCCGGCCAGATCCTGCGGTCGATGACCAACTCCCTGATCGTCGGCTTCCTGTCCACCCTGCTCTCCGCGGTCATCGCCGTACCGGCCGCCTGGGCGGTGGGACGGTTCCGGATGCACCGCGCCGGTTCGCTCATTCTCGTCGCGCGCATCATCCCCGGGATCTCGCTGCTCGTGCCCTGGTACTACGTGTTCGCGCAGGCGGGCCTGGTCGGCTCCTACACCGTGCTCGTACTCAGCCATATGTTCGTCTCGGTCCCGCTGATCCTGTGGATCATGATCAGCTTCTTCGAGGGCCTGCCGGTCGAACTGGAGGAGGCCGCACGTACGGACGGACTGTCGGCGTTCGGCGCGTTCTGGCGGATCACGCTGCCGCTGGCTGCTCCCGGCACCGCCACCGCGTCCCTGCTGGCGTTCGTCTTCAGCTGGAACAACTTCATGTTCGCGCTGATCTTCGCGGACGAACACACCCAGACCGTGCCCGTGACCCTGTTCAACTTCATCTCCTACGCGAGCACGGACTGGGGCGGCCTGATGGCCGCCGCCACCCTCATCACACTGCCGGTCCTGCTCGCCGCGATCCTCGGCCAGAAGTACCTCGTGGCCGGACTGACCTCAGGCGCCACAAAGGGCTGACCACACCAACGGCCGCTGACCGCGGCCTTGTTCTCATCTCGTCTGTTTCTCTCGTCGCCACCCATGTCATCAGCGCAAGCTGAGGAAGAGCGTATTCATGAAGATCGTCGACGCGAAGGTCGTCGTCACCAGCCCGGGCCGCAACTTCGTCACCCTCAAGATCACGACGGACGAGGGCATCTCCGGTCTTGGCGACGCCACGCTCAACGGACGGGAACTCTCCGTCGCCAGCTACCTCCAGGACCATGTGGCGCCGCTGCTCATCGGCATCGATCCGCACCGCATCGAGGACACCTGGCAGTCTCTGTACCGGGGCGCCTACTGGCGCCGCGGCCCTGTGACGATGGCCGCGATCGCCGCCGTCGATGTCGCTCTGTGGGACATCAAGGCCAAGGCCGCCGGCCTTCCGCTGTACCAGCTCCTCGGCGGCGCGAGCCGTGAGCGCGTCGGGACGTACGGACACGCCAGCGGGCAGGACATCCCCGAGCTGTTCGATTCGATCCGCGCCCGGCTGGCCGAGGGCTATCCGTCCATCCGGATTCAGACGGGCATCCCGGGCCTGAAGGCCGTCTACGGCGTACACACCGTCGACCACGCCGTGGACGGCGCTCCCGTCCCGCACCAGCAGGCCCGTCCTCTGGTGGAGGACTGGGACACAGCGGCCTATCTGCGGCACATGCCGACGGTTTTCGAGGCGGTCCGCAATGAATTCGGGCCCGAGCTGCCGCTCCTGCACGACGCGCATCACCGTCTGACGCCGATCCAGGCGGCGCAGCTCGGCAAGGACCTTGAGCCGTACCGTCTCTTCTGGCTGGAGGACTGCACGCCCGCCGAGGACCAGAACGCCCTGCGTCTGGTCCGTAGTCACACGACGACGCCACTCGCGATCGGTGAGGTCTTCAACTCCCTGCACGACTATCAGACGCTCGTGAGCGAGAAGCTGATCGACTACGTGCGCTCGGCGGTGACCCACTTCGGTGGTGTCTCTCCGCTCAAGAAGCTCTTCGACTTCGCCGCGCAGCACCAGATCAAGAGCGGTATCCACGGCCCGGAGGACATCTCGCCGGTCGGTATGGCCGCGGCCGTCCATCTCGACCTGGCCATCCACAACTTCGGTATCCAGGAGTACTCGGGCTACACGGCGCTGACCGAAGAGGTGTTCCCGCACGCGTACACCTTCACAGACGGATATCTGCATCCCGGTGAGGCGCCCGGCATCGGCGTGGAGCTCAACGAGGAACTCGCCGCCGCTCACGAGTACAAGGCCGCCTATCTGCCGGTCAACCGCCTCCAGGACGGCACCGTCCACGACTGGTGAACGAAGGAGTCCGGGCCCCGGTCCTGGATCCGGGGCCCGGACACCGGCAGTGTGCTCGGCGGCCATACTCCGGTGGCCGGCTACTTCCCGCGAGGCCTCGGTCAGGTGCCGATGTAGGCCGCGAGGTGCTCGCCGGTGAGAGTGGAGCGGGCGGCGACGAGATCGGCGGGTGTGCCTTCGAAGACGATCAGGCCGCCGTCGTGGCCGGCGCCGGGGCCGAGGTCGATGATCCAGTCGGCGTGCGCCATGACCGCCTGGTGGTGCTCGATGACGATGACCGACTTGCCGGAGTCGACGAGCCGGTCGAGCAGGCCGAGCAACTGCTCGACGTCGGCGAGGTGCAGGCCGGCGGTCGGCTCGTCGAGGACGTACACGCCGCCCTTCTCGGCCATATGGGTGGCCAGCTTCAGCCGCTGCCGCTCGCCGCCGGACAGCGTGGTGAGCGGCTGGCCGAGGCTGAGGTAGCCGAGCCCGACATCGGCGAGCCGGCTCAGGATGGCGTGCGCGGCCGGCGTACGTGCCTCGCCGGCGCCGAAGAACTCCTCGGCCTCGGTCACCGACATCGCGAGCACCTCGCTGATGTCGCGACCGCCGAGGTGGTAGTCCAGCACCGATGCCTCGAACCGCTTGCCCTCGCACTCCTCGCAGGTGGCGGCGACGCCGGCCATCATCGCCAGATCGGTGTAAATGACACCGGCGCCGTTGCAGTTCGGGCAGGCGCCCTCGGAGTTGGCGCTGAACAGCGCCGGTTTCACGCCGTTGACCTTCGCGAACGCCTTGCGGATCGGATCGAGCAGTCCGGTGTACGTCGCCGGGTTGCTCCGCCGCGAGCCGCGTATCGCGCCCTGGTCGACCGACACGACTCCGTCCCGCCCGGACACCGAGCCGTGGATCAGCGAGCTCTTGCCGGAGCCGGCGACACCGGTGACGACGGCCAGCACGCCGAGCGGGATGTCGACGTCGACACCGCGCAGGTTGTGCGCCGTCGCACCGCGGATCTCCAGCGTCCCGGTGGGCGTCCGCACCTTCTCCTTGAGAGTGGCCCGGTCGTCGAAATGGCGGCCGGTGAGCGTGCCGCTGGCCCGCAGCCCCTCGACGGTGCCCTCGAAGCAGATGGTTCCGCCTGCCGTACCGGCGTCGGGACCGAGGTCCACGACATGGTCGGCGATCGCGATCGTCTCCGGCTTGTGCTCCACGACGAGCACCGTGTTGCCCTTGTCCCGCAGCCGCAGCAGCAGGTTGTTCATCCGCTGGATGTCATGCGGGTGCAGGCCGGTGGTGGGCTCGTCGAAGACATACGTGGTGTCGGTGAGCGAGGAGCCGAGGTGGCGGATCATCTTGACGCGCTGCGCCTCGCCGCCGGACAGTGTGCCCGACGGCCGGTCGAGCGAGAGATAGCCCAGCCCGATCTCCACGAACGAGTCGAGGGTCCCCCGCAGCGTGGCGAGCAGCGGCGCCACCGACGGCTCGTCGAGGCCGCCGACCCAGGCGGCCAGGTCGCTGATCTGCATCGCGCAGGCGTCGGCGATGTTGAGCCCGCCGATCCGCGACGACCGGGCCGCCTCGCTGAGCCGGGTGCCGCCGCACTCGGGGCAGGCGGTGAAGGTGACCGCGCGGTCCACGAACGCCCGGATGTGCGGCTGCATCGCCTCCCGGTCCTTGGCGAGGAACGACCTCTGGACCTTGGGAATCAGCCCCTCGTAGGTGAGGTTGATGCCGTTGATCTTCACCTTGGTCGGCTCGCGGTGGAGGAAGTCGCGCAGCTCGGTCTCGGTGTAGTCGCGGATCGGCTTTTTCGGGTCGAGGAAGCCCGACTCGGTGAAGATCCGCACGGTCCAGTGGCCGTCCGACGTGTAGCCGGGGATGGTGATCGCGCCCTCGGAGAGCGACTTGGAGTCGTCGAAGAGCTGGGTGAGGTCGATGTCGGAGGCCGTGCCCCGGCCCTCGCAGCGCGGACACATACCGCCGGTGCGGGTGAAGGTCTGTTTCACGGTCTTGGCCGCACCGCGTTCGATTGTGATCGCACCGCTGGCTCGGACCGAGGCGACGTTGAAGGAGAACGCGTTGGGCGAGCCGATGTGCGGCTGCCCGAGTCGGCTGAAGAGGATGCGCAGCATCGCGTTGGCGTCGGTGGCGGTGCCGACCGTGGAGCGGGCGTCGGCGCCCATCCGCTGCTGGTCGACGATGATCGCCGTGGTCAGCCCTTCGAGTACGTCGACCTCCGGCCGCGCCAGCGTCGGCATGAAGCCCTGTACGAAGGCGCTGTAGGTCTCGTTGATCAGCCGCTGCGACTCCGCGGCGATCGTGCCGAACACCAGCGAGCTCTTGCCCGAGCCGGAGATACCGGTGAAGACCGTCAGCCGGCGCTTCGGGATCTCGATGCTGACATCCTTGAGGTTGTTCACGCGCGCGCCGTGCACGCGGATCAGGTCGTGGCTGTCGGCAGTGTGCGGCGCAGGCGACCGCGTGTCCGTCCTCGTGGCCATGCTTATCGTCTCCATCTGTTGGGCGGGCCGCCTTCGCGGTCTCCGTCGGCGTCGCCTGGCTCGATCCGACCAGCCTCGCACAGTACGTCCGGGCCTCCTTCGCCTCCGCTTCTCGATTCCTGATCGGTCCGGTCACCTGTTCGCCACGACGCGGCAGCGTCATCGACGGCGTGCTGCCCGGGCCCGACGACCCAAAGCCCACCGCACGCGCATCGGGGCATGCGGCGGCCGACGAAAATCTCGGGAACGTCCGGAGAGGTGTTGTCATGCGATAGCTTCCGATATATCGTTGAAGCATCGCGACAGATCAACGCTGAAGGGAGCGTAGCGATGCGTTCACATGAACACCAGCACGGACCGGGAGCCGGTCACTGCGGCCCGGGACACCAGGGCCGGGGCGGCTTCGAGGGACGGCGTGGGGCCTTCGGCCCGTTCGGTCCGCCCTTTGGCGGTCCTTTCGGCGGCGGAGGCAGAGGACGCGGCGGCGGCCGGGGGCGCGCGCGGCGCGGCGATGTGCGTGCCTCGATCCTGGCGCTGCTCAAGGACCGGCCGATGCACGGTTACGAGATGATCCAGGAGATCGGCGAGCGCAGCGGCGGGGCCTGGCGCCCCAGCCCCGGCTCGGTCTATCCGACCCTCCAGCTCCTTGAGGACGAGGGGCTGATCGTCAGCGAGAGCGAGGGCGGCAAGAAGCTGTTCACGCTCACCGAGACCGGACGTACGGAGGCCGAATCGGGGCCCGAGGCTCCCTGGGAAGAGGCCGGGCGCGGAATCGACTGGGAGACGGTCAATGAGATCCGTCAGGCCGGCTTCGGGCTGATGGAGGCGTTCGCCCAGGTCTGGAAGACCGGCACGCCCGAGCAGCGGCAGAAGGCTCTCGCGGTCACCAATGAAGCGCGCAAGAAGATGTATCTGATCCTCGCGGACGAGGACTGATCGTCCGCCAGGTGTGACCGGGCGGTGCCCGAAGGGGCCCTGCGGCCATGGCCGCAGGGCCCCTTCGTATGCCGTGTGCCACGGGAAGGCCGGTGGTTGCCCTGGTGCGGGAAGGCAAGGCGGCGCGTGCTTCTCGGGGGAGAAGGAGGGCAATCTCCTTCGCAAGGAGGAGAACCCGTCCACATGTGCCCAACTCCGGTGGGATCCGAAGATGCTTCCCGCCGGGGATGCCTCCGGTGGGAGAGGACTGATGGGGTAGGAAGGTGCAAAGCCCCCCACCGCGGGTGCCTGAACGGCCCGCTCCGACCCGCGCCGATCCCACCGCGGTCCGTGCCGATCCCGCACCGCCTCACGCGGATTCAGCGTCGTCCGATTCCGTGCCGGTTGATTCCGTGCCGGTTGATTCAGTACGGGTTGATTCAGTACGGGTTGATTCCGTACGGGCTGAATCTGTTCCGGCTGATTCCGTGCCGGCGCCCGCCGGTATCGACGCCAGGCTCACGCCGGAGCTCGCGGCGGTTGTCTCCGGCGCGCGCCGGAGAGCGCTTCGCGACGGTGACACGCAGATCGACACGGCCCATCTCCTCCACTCCCTGCTGGAAGCGGATCCCGAAGTGAGATCCGCGTTCGCCGGTGGTCCTCAGGTGGCCCGGGTGCTCGGCTATCTCGTCCAGCGGAGCATCGGGTACGGACTGCGCTGGCAGGGCACGGTGGAGGACTCCGGGGCCATTCCCGTGGCGCGCGACCACACCGTGACCGGCTGGTCGCCACCTGCCGTCACCGCGATGGAGCGCGCACCGGAACTCGCCGCGCTGCGCGGAGAGGAGCGCGCGGGCGGGCTCGATCTCCTCGCCGCGCTCACCTGTGACGGGGCCTGCCGGGCGGTTGAGGTGCTGGAACGCGCCGGAGTGGACACGCGATCACTGTCCGGCCGGCTGAACCACGCGTCTCGACAGGTGTGATGGGGATGTAGCTCCTGACGCGGCCTGTCATGATGGCGTCATGCACGCGTCTCAGGGGAGGAGCGTCGGCCTGGGAATCGCCCTGGTGTCGGCGTTCGCGTTCGGCGGTTCAGGCGTCGCGGCCAAGCCGCTCATCGAAGCGGGCCTCGACCCGCTCCATGTGGTCTGGCTGCGGGTCACCGGCGCCGCCGTGGTCATGCTTCCGGTGGCGTGGCGGCACCGCGCACTGCTGCGCCGTAAGCCCGCGCTGCTCGCCGGATTCGGCCTGCTGGCCGTGGCGGGTGTCCAGGCGTGTTATTTCGCCGCGATCTCCCGTATTCCGGTCGGAGTGGCGCTGCTCATCGAATATCTCGCGCCGGCGATGGTGCTGCTCTGGGTCCGCTTCGTGCAGCGCCGGCATGTCTCCCGCGCCGCCGCTGTCGGGGTCGTGCTGGCTGTGGGCGGTCTCGCCTCTGTGGTCGAGGTCTGGGCCGGACTGAGCTTCGACCCGGTCGGCGTGCTCTTCGGACTCGGCGCGGCCTGCTGCCAGGTCGGCTATTTCATCCTGTCCGACCACGGCGGCGGCGCCGAGGACGCGGCGGACCCGCTGGGAATGATCGCGTACGGGCTGCTCGTCGGATCCGTCGCGCTGACGGCCGTCACACGCCCCTGGGACATGGACTGGTCCCTGCTCGGCGGGAGCGCCGACATGGGCGGGACGGAGATCGCCGCGAGCCTGCTGCTCGGCTGGGTGGTGCTGATCGCGACCGTCCTCGCCTATGCGACCGGTGTGGTAGCGGTACGCAAACTCTCGCCGCAGGTGGCGGGCGTGGTCGCCTGTCTGGAGGCGGTGATCGCGACGGTGCTGGCGTGGGTGCTGCTGCGGGAACATCTCGCGATGCCGCAGATCGTCGGCGGTGCGGTGGTGCTCGTCGGGGCCTTCATCGCGCAGTCCGCCACGCCGAAGGCGCCCTCGGAGCCGATGGCGGGCGGGACCGCGAACGATCCCGGGAAGACGGCACCGCGGTCACCGGGCCACGAGCACGCGCCCGCGGTGGTCCCGGACAGTCCGTAGACCGCCGGCCATGTGTACGACCGTACTGCCGTGACCGGCGCGCTCGCGGGGCTCGGTGTGCTGTACCGCGCGCGGTTGGCCTGGCCCTCAGAGCACGGTGAGGTAGTCGGGCAGGCCGACGGCGGGATCGAGATCGTCGGCCGGTACCGGAGTGCCGTATCCGCGCACGACGGGCACGACTCCGGTCCAGTGCGGGAGCGAGATGTCCTCGGGCTCGTCGTTGGGGCCGCCCGTACGGACCTTGGCGGACACCTCGTCGAGATCGAGGCGGACCACGGCGGTCGCCGCCAGCTCACGCTCATTGGCCGGGCGCGAGTCATGGGAACGGCCGGGAACGACATGGTCCACGATCGCGTCGAGAGCGCTGCGCCGCTCCTCGGGGTCGGTCACCTGGCGGGCGATGCCGTGGACCACCACGGAGCGGTAGTTGATGGAGTGGTGGAAGGCGGAGCGCGCGAGCACCAGGCCGTCGACATGGGTGACGGTCAGACAGACGGCGAGGCCGGGATCCTGCTCGCCGTCCTCACTCCGGCCCGCCATACGCAGCGGGCGCGATCCGGTGGAGCCGTGGACATACAGCCGCTCGCCCACGCGTCCGTAGAGCGTAGGAAGCACGACGGGAGCACCGTCGCGGACAAAACCGAGGTGGCAGACGTACGCCTCGTCGAGTATGCCGTGCACCAGCGTCCGGTCATATCCGGCCCGCTCCCGCGAGCGGGTGGGGACGGTGCGTCCGGTCGGCCGGTAGGCGGTGATCTCCTGAGGTGCGGACTCCGGCATTGCGGCCTCCATTGCACTAGTGCATAGTGTTCTTTGTGCTAGGAGAGTATCGGATTGTTGGGCGGCGTGCCGCTGAGATCGCCGCGAGTGTGGAGCGGGCCGTCGGCTCCGGCGAGCTGGCTCCGGGCCAGTCGCTGCCGCCGATGAGGGAGTTGGCGACCGGCCTCGGGGTCAACCCGAACACGGTCGCCGCCGCGTACCGCACGCTGCGCGAGCGCGGGATCATCGAGACGGCGGGACGCCGGGGCAGCCGGGTGCGGCCGCGTCCCGCCACTACGGCCCGCGGGTCCATCGGCGTCGACGCGCCGCCGGGCGTACGCGACGTGTCCGCCGGAAATCCGGACCCGGCCCTGCTGCCTCCGCTGCACGAAGCGCTCGCGGCCGCCGCGCGCCACCACGCGGAGCGTCCCGGGCTGTACGGACAGGCCACCGTCGACCCGGAGTTCGCGCGGCTCGCCCGCGCCGGTCTGGACGCCGACGGGATCCCGGCCGGACCGGTCGCCGTCACGTCCGGAGCGCTCGACGCCATCGAGCGGGTGCTGGCCGCGCACCTCCGACCGGGCGACGCCGTCGCCGTCGAAGACCCGGGCTGGGGAGGTCTGCTGGACCTGGTGCCCGCGCTCGGGCTGCGCTCCGTGCCGATGCGGCTCGACGACGACGGACCGCTCCCCGGTGAACTGGATCGCGCGCTGCGGGCGGGTGTCCGGGCGGTCGTCGTCACCGACCGGGCGCAGAATCCGACGGGTGCCTCGGTCGGGAAGGTCCGCGCCAGGGAACTGCGCGCCCTTCTCGCGGGCCGACCCGAGGTGCTGGTCATCGAGGACGACCACGGCCACCGCATCGTCGACCTCCCGCTGTATCCGCTCGCCGGTGTCACGGAGCGCTGGGCGCTCGTACGCTCCACCGCGAAGGCGTACGGACCGGATCTGCGGCTCGCCGTGCTGACCGGGGACGCCGTCACCGTGGACCGGGTGACGGGACGCCAGCGGCTCGGGCCGGGCTGGGTCAGCAGGCTGCTCCAGCGGGCCGTCGTCCAGCTCTGGACCTCGGGCGCCGTGGACGCGCGCGTGGTCGCCGGGGCGTACGGAGCGCGGCGGGACGCGCTGGTACGCGCCCTGGCGGAGCGAGGCGTCGCGGCGCACGGCCGCAGCGGCATGAATGTCTGGGTGCCGGTCGCCGACGAGACCGGCGCGGTGGCGCGACTGCTCCAGGCGGGCTGGGCGGTCGCGCCCGGAGCCCGCTTCCGGGTGGCCGCGCCGCCGGGCGTACGGCTGACGGTGTCGGAGATGACGGCCGACGACATCGGGCCGGTCGCCGACGCGGTGGCGGCGGCGGCCGGCCCGGCGCCCGCGCGCGGTTACGGCTGACGGTTCGCCGGCTTCCTCGTCCTGCTCTGTGTGAGCGCCGCCCCGGCGAGCACGATCAGGGCTCCGACGGGGGTGTTCCAGCTCAGCTCCTCGCCGAGCAGGGTCACACCGGCCGCGGTGGCGATGACCGGGATGAAGTACGTGACCATCTGGCCGGTCGTCGGGCCGACTTCGGCGACCACTCCGTACTGGAGCAGGATCGCGAGCCCGGTGCCGAGCGCGCCGAGCACGATCACGGACAGCAGCGGGCCCGCCGGAAACGATGTCGGCAGAGTCGTGAAGAGCGGTGTCACCAGAGCCAGTTGGACCGTGCCCAGGAAGAGCTGCGCCCCGGTCAGGGAGAGATGGGAGCTGCTGCTGCCCGCCAGTGTTCGGCGTACGTAGATCCAGCCGACCGGATAGCTCAACGAGGCCAGCAGGGCCATGGCCGTACCGGTGAAGTCCAGCCCGGAGAAGCCCTGCCAGGCGCCCAGGACGGTCAGCACACCGAGGAAGCCGACGCCGAGCCCGGCGACCCGGCGCCGGGTGGGTCGGTCCTCCGAGAGCGCGACAAGGGACAGCGCCATACCCCACAGCGGGGAGGTGGCGTTGCAGATTCCGGCGAGCGTCGAGGGAATCGTCAGCTCGGAGTAGGCGAACAACGAGAACGGCAGTGCGTTGAGGAAGAAGGCCGCGACGGTGAGATGCCCCCAGGTCCGGAGCCCGCGAGGCAGCCGATCGCGCTTCACCGCCATCGCGACCGCCAGCACCGCCGTGCCGAAGAACAGCCTGCCGAAGGTGACCTGGAAGGGAGCGAAACCGTGGGTGCCGACCTTGATCAGCAGAAAGCTGAAGCCCCAGATGAGCGAGAGCGCCGCGAACCGGACGCGCCAGTCGAGAAGCGGGCCGGTACGGGTGCGCGGCGGTGCGGGGGCATCGGCGGGCACACCGGCGGAGGAGGACAGGGAGGCGGAGGCCGGCCCGGGACGGGGAGGGGTGGCGGTGCTCATGGGACTAACGATGGAGTGAGCAACCTTGTAGGACAAGCGAGATTATGTCGACTTCTCTGCTTAGTATTGCTTACATGTTGAATCTGGAGCGCCTCCGGACGCTGGACGCCCTGGCCCGCCACGGCTCGGTCAGCGGCGCTGCCGAGGGGCTGCATGTCACCACCTCGGCCGTCTCCCAGCAACTGGCCAAGCTCGAACGCGAGGTGGGTCAGCAACTGCTGGCCAGGAACGGGCGCGGGGTCCGTCTCACCGACGCGGGCAGGCTGCTCGCCGACCATGCCGCGCGGATCCTCTCGCAGGTCGAGGTCGCCCAGTCGGACATCGAGGCGCAGCGCGGCCGGGTGGTGGGCGAGGTGCGGATCGCGGCTTTTCCGACGGCGGCCCGCGGACTCTTTCCCGTCGCCGTCCGCGCGCTGCGGTCCGGCCATCCCGAGCTGCGCGTGGGATCGCGGGAGCTGGAGCCAGAGGCCGGGATCCGCGAGGTCATCAGAGGCGATCTCGATCTCGCGGTGGTGCTGGACTGGAGCAACAAGCGGCTGCCGGTGCCCGGCGGTCTGGCGACGGCGCATCTGCTGGACGACACCGCCGATGTCGCGATGCCCGTGGACCATCCGCTCGCCGGCCGGCCGGAAGTGGATCTGGAGGAGTTCGCCGACGACGACTGGGTGTCCTGGCCGGAGGGCGAGTTCTGTCACGAGTGGCTGATGTTCACGCTCAGGTCGAAGGGGTTCGAACCGCGGATCGCGCATCTCGCGGGCGAATATCACACGCAGCTCGCACTGATCGCGGCGGGACTCGGTGTCTGTATCGCGCCGCGGCTGGGCCGGGGGCCGGTACCGGACGGCGTCGCGGTGGTTCCCGTACGGCAGACGATGCGCCGGCATGTCTACGCCGTGTGGCGCGCCGACGCGGACCGCCGCCCGTCGATCAGGGCGGCGGTCGAGGCGCTGGGCGAGGCGGCCCGGGCGGTGACCGGCTGAGGGACCTCACCGGTGACCGGCCTCCGCCCGGGACGTTCAGCGGCGGCCGGCCGCACCCGGTCAGCCGAGTGTGATCGCGTCACCCGCCACCTTGATCGACGCGGCGGGCAGCGGCTGGGTCGCGGGCCCGGCCTGCACACTGCCGTCCGCCGCGCTGAACTGGCTGCCGTGGCAGGGACAGTGGATGATCCCGTCGGAGACGTCCTTCACGGCGCAGCCCTGATGTGTGCATGTGGACGAGAACGCCTTGAACTCGCCTGCCGCGGGCTGAGTGACCACCACTCCTTGATCGGCGAAGACCTTGCCGCCGCCCTCCGGGATGTCGGTGGTCTTCGCGAGGACGGCGCCCGCGCCACCGCCGTCTCCGCCGGACGCCGGTTTATCGGCGGTGGAGCCCGCCGGAGCGTCCGAGTCCGAACTGCCGCACGCGACGAGCGCCGCGCCCAGTCCTGCCGCTCCCGCCGCGGCCACCACAGTCCGGCGTGTCACGATCCGTGCGGTCCCCTGCGTTCCCGACATACCACGTTCCCCTTTCGCTGCCGGCTCTCCGCCGGCCGGTTCATGAGGAGGTACGAGGACGGAAGCCGTGATGTTCAGACGGCGGGGATTTTTCGAAGCCGAGGGACTTCCGCGGGACGAGTCCCAGCGGCTCGCACCGCCGCTACGAGCGCGAGGCCGAGCGCTTCCTCGCCGCGGCCCGTGTACGGGGAGATCGCATCGCCGCCTGCGTCTCGCGGTCACCGGCCCGGCGTCGGCCACCACACGGCGGACGCCTGACCTCCGTGTGGTGGCGCGACGCGGAAGTCTCATCCTCCTCGCTCATCGCCATACTCGCGGAATGTTGGAAATCTGCGGCAGTAGATCCCAGTCCGCCGGCTTTTCGTGGCGGATATGCCAAGTGGCGCCGTTGCCAAAGGGCTGTCCCGTAATCCCCGGCGGGCGCGCGACGACAGCTACGGCGCCTCGCCGCGTTGTCGGAACGCCCGGATACATCCAGTATGCGAGCGTCCCTCCGCCTTGCGATCCACCGAATCTGACGCCGCGCGCTGATCCACCAGGGATTACGGGACAGCCCTAAGCCAATATCCCCGGTACTCTCGAACGCTCGTTACGTCGACATCCGACATCTCGGATTCATTTCCGCGGCACGGGCAAATAGCCGCTGTCGGCCACCCGCCCTCCCAGAAAATTTCGTGGTCAAATCCGCAGACACGGCAGATGGACTCTTCTTCAGGGCCTGGCGGTTGTGCCCATGCCGTTGCCTCTTCGCGCATTTCCTTCATTCCGTTCCGTCGCTGCACGAGAACCGGCGTTTCCCCGGGCTCTGGGCCTTCAGGCGATCTTCCGGGCCCGGCCAGGTCGACATGATGGCGATGGCCCATCATGTCGAGTCCGTCCCGCGCCGCGAGGACGCCGACCAGGAGACGTACGCGCGCTGGTACGCCCTGCCCGAGGAAGTGCGGCAGGCGATCGACGCGCCGCCGGCGTGGCTGACCGTCTGACCCTGGCCGACCCGGGTCGCCTCGTGGATGTGCCTCGGCCCTCTCGCCTCGGCTCGGGTCCGCCGGGAGCGTGAACCAGCCACGACACTCGCTGAAGAGCCGTACCACGGCGCCTGCTGATGCGGTCCGGCGATGCGCGGCTCTTCCGTACCGGGCGGTGGATACGGCGCCAGTGAGGTGTTCGGAGAAGGCTCGTAAGGCGTGTCAGCAGGCGCCGCGCGGAAGTGCGCGCCGGCTCGTGATGCGATGGACGGATGAGCGATTCAGCCGAGGACGCAACAGAGCGAACGTATGACGTCGTGGTTATCGGCGCTGGTCCGGTCGGACAGAACGTCGCCGAGCGTGCGCGTGCCGCGGGGCTGAGCGTCGCGGTGGCGGAACGGGAGCTGGTCGGAGGTGAGTGCTCGTACTGGGCGTGCATCCCCAGCAAGGCGCTGCTGCGTCCGGTGATCGCGGTGGCCGACGCCCGGAGGGTCGACGGCGCGCGCGACGCTGTTACCGGTCCGATCAATACGGCCGGCGTGTTCGCCCGCCGGAACCGCTACGTCGCCGACTGGGACGACACCGGCCAGGCCGCCTGGGTCAGAGGCATCGGCGCCGATCTGCTGCGAGGTGAGGCCAGGCTGGACGGCCGCCGGCGCGTGGTCGTCGGTACTTCCGGTGGCGGTGGGACGGTGCTCATGGCGCGGCACGCGGTCGCACTGTGCACCGGCAGCGACGCGGTGGTCCCGGATGTTCCGGGTATCGCCGAGGCCCGGGCATGGACCAACCGCACAGCGACCGATTCCAGCTCGGTGCCAGGACGGCTCGCCGTGGTCGGCGGTGGTGGAGTCGGTGTCGAGATGGCCACGGCCTGGCAGGGCCTGGGCTCCTCGGTGACGCTGCTGGTTCGCCGGGCGCTGCTGCCGCGGATGGAGCCCTTCGTCGGTGAGCTGGTCGCCGCCGGGCTGGAGGACGCGGGTGTGGACGTCCGCGTCGGTGTGTCCGTCGACGCGCTGCACCGGCCGGATCCCGCGGGCCCGCTCATTGTCGTTCTGGACGACGGGACACGGTTGGAAGTCGACGAGATCCTCTTTGCCACCGGCCGCTCGCCACGCACCGACGACATCGGTCTGGAGACAGTGGGCCTGACGCCCGGGTCATGGCTGGACGTCGATGAGACGTGCGCCGTCCGGGACGTGGAAGGTCAGTGGCTGTACGCGCTGGGTGACATCAACCACCATGCCCTTCTCACCCATCAGGGCAAGTACCAGGCCCGGATCGCGGGTGACGCCATCGGCGCCCGCGCGGCCGGACAGCCACTGGACACCGCACCCTGGGGAGCCCACGCCGCCACCGCCGACCAGCATGCCGTGCCGCAGATCTTCTTCACCGATCCGGAGGCCGCCGCGGTCGGCCTGTCCGCCGAGCAGGCCACCCAGGCGGGGCACCGGGTACGAGCGGTCGATGTCGACTTCGCCTCCGTCGTCGGAGCGAACCTTTACGCCGACGGCTACCGGGGCCGGGCCCGCATGGTCGTCGACCTCGACCGCGAAGTGCTGCTCGGTGTGACCTTCGTCGGCCCCGGTGTCAGCGAACTGCTCCACTCGGCCACCGTCGCCGTCGCGGGCGAGGTGCCCATTTCCCGGCTCTGGCACGCCGTCTCCTGTTTTCCCACCATCAGCGAAGTGTGGATGTATCTGCTGAAGGCATACCGAGGCTGAACCGGGCCATGGACAGCCACGCGGAGTGCGGGCTGTCGTCGTACGGCGACCTCGAAGCCGTCCCGGGCCGGGCTCGCCTGCCTGCTGTACCGGATCCAGGGCTGGGCGGGCCGCCGTGACGGACCACCCAGCCCTGGCGTGCGCCTCAGGAAGAGCCGGGTTGTCGTGTGTTGGTGTGTTGGTCAGCTGAGTGCGGTGAGGGTGAGGGTGGTGGTGTAGGTGCCGGGTTGGGTGGTGGTGGGCAGGCGTAGGTCGAGGGTGGCT
>NZ_JARBAE010000057.1:0-40118 GCF_033795305.1 Streptomyces sp. AK02-01A | reverse complement strand
TCGACATGGGTGATCTTCATTCTGGCTTTCGTTTCTGTGGGGGCGGGCCGGCCCGCCCCCACAGAAACGAAAGCCAGAATGAAGATCACCCATGTCGAAGTACACCGGATCGATGTTCCGGCGGCCAGTCCGCCCTTCCGCTGGCGGGACGGACTGAGCGGAAGCGCTCCGGTGGGCGACGGCGCGGTCCTGCGCATCGGCACCGACGAGGGAGCCGAGGGAGTGGCTCTGTTCGCCAGGCCGGGAGCCTTCACCACTCTGCGGGACCTGGTGGAGCGGGTCTTCCGTGACGAACTGGTCGGGGCCGACCCGTTCCAGCGGGAATGGCTGTGGCACCGGGTGTGGGAGCTGGACCGTATCCACGAACTCCCGCTCCCGACCCTGGGCCTCATCGACACCGCGCTGTGGGACCTGGCCGGCCGGTACCACGGCCAGCCGGTCTGGCGGCTGCTCGGCGGTTTCCGCGAGGCGATTCCCGCCTACGCCTCCACCTCGACGTTCTCCAGCATCGCGGAGTTCCTCGATGTGGCGGACCAGTGCCTGGAACTGGGCTACCGCGGTATCAAGCTGCACGCCTGGGGCGACGCGCGCCGTGACGCCGAGCTGTGTCTGGCGCTGCGGGAACACGTCGGTCCTTCGGTCCCGCTCATGTACGACGGGTCGGCCGGCTTCGACCTGCCCGACGCGATCCGGCTGGGCCGGGCGCTGTCGGAGGCGGACTACCTCTGGTACGAGGAGCCGATGCGCGAGTTCAGCATCTCGGCGTATCAGAAGCTGGCCACGGCCGTGGACATACCACTGCTGGTGGCCGAGACCTCCGACGGAGCACATATGAACTCCGCGGACTTCATCAGGGCCGGCGCCGCCACCTTCGGTGTACGGGCCGGCACCACCCTCCGGGGCGGAATCACCGGCGCCATGCGCACCGCACATCTCGCCGACGCCTACCGGCTGCGTGCCGAGGTGCACGGTTCGGACATCCCGAACCACCACCTGTGCATGGCCATCTCCAACACCACCTATTACGAGTCCCTGGTGACCGCGACGAAGGTCGTCCGCGAGCGCCATGTGGACGCTCAGGGTCTGGTGCACGCCCCCACGGGGCCGGGCATTGCCCTCCCGCTCGACTTCGGCTACGGCAACGCCCTCCAGCCCTTCGTCGAGCAGCCGCGCTGACCGGGCGGTGGCCGGTCGGCAGTAGTCCGCCCGCCACCGCACCCGGCGCCCCCATCCGGCGCGTTACCTGTCCCACGCGAGAACAAGAAAGGCAAGACAATGAGGTCTTCCGGATCTCCGAGAGCCGGCCGACGCCGTACCGTGCTGCGCACCGCCGCGGCCGCGCTCTCCCTGGCCACAGCGGCCGTGCTGGCCGGCTGTGCCAGTGCCGACACCGCGACCGGGCCATCCGCCTCCTCGGCGCCGGCGTTCAAGCCGGTCGCGCAGAAGGACGGCTCACAGATCACGGTGTGGGCCGACTCGACCCGGCTGCCGTCGGTGCAGGCGTACCAGAAGTCGCACCCGGACGTGAAGATGAAGATCGTCACGTACGACGGCGGCGCCGACGGCTCCACATATCTCCAGTCGAAGGTGCAGCTCTTCGACCGGACCGGCAGCGGCTGGCCGGACGTGGTGTTCGGCTCGCCCACCGATGTGACCTGGGCGTCCGAGCCCACCAAGCCCGGCGGACAGCCGTTCGCCGCGCCTCTGGACGACAAGCTCGTACCGAGCGCCACGCTGGACGGATTCGCCAAGGGCTCTCTGGCGCCCTGCCAGTTCAACGACCACACCTACTGCCTGCGCAATGACATCGCGCAGGTGGTCCTCTGGTACAACAAGGCGCTCATGGACAAGTGGGGATACCCGGTCCCCACCACCTGGGAGCAGTACGAGGCGCTGGGCAAGCGGGTGGCGAAGGAGCACCCCGGCTACCTGGTCGGCTCCGTCGGCGACACCAACTCCCACGAGTCGTATTTCTGGTCCGGCCAGTGCCCGGCGTTCAGCCTGGTGAAGCCGAACACTCTGCGCAGCGACCTGAAGGACGAGAAGTGCGTCCGCATGGCCACGCTGCTGGACGGGCTGATCTCCGCCAAGGCCGTCACCACCAAGGGCTTCTTCAGCCAGGGCTTCGCCAAGGACAGCGGCGACAAGGTCCTGATGGCGTACGGACCGTCCTGGTACGGCCAGTATCTGTTCAAGGCGGCCTTCAAGGCACCGGCCAAGCAGATCGCCGTGGCGCCTCCGCTGACCTGGCCCGGTGAGACCACGGCCACCACCGGCAATGTCGGCGGCGGCGTGTGGATGGTGTCCTCGCACAGCGCCAATCTGAAGGCGTCCTCGGATCTGGTCACCTGGCTGACCACCTCCGACGAGAACCAGGCGTCCGCGCCCACCTATCCGGCCTACACCAAGGCCGCGGAGGCGTGGCTGGCGAACCCGGCCAACAGCGACTACTTCGCCAACGACGTGAGCGAGCCCTTCCAGCAGGCCGCCGACGAGGTGTGGACCGGCTGGTCGAACACCAAGTTCTCGGACGCCACGGCCTGGTCCAGCGTCGTACTGCCGGCCCTGACCTCGGGCAAGAGCCTGGTCTCCACACTGCCGACCTGGCAGCGGGAGATCAGTAACCAGGCACAGGCCGAGGGATACCAGGTGGTCGGCGAATGACCCTGCTGGAGACCGAGCGCGTCGCCGTCTCCACCCTCCGCCGCGGCACTGTGCCGCGGCGGAGGGGCCCCGGCCCCGCGGGCTACCTCTTCGTCGCCGGCTACGCGCTGCTGCTGCTCGCGTTCGGTGTCTTCCCGACCGCCTACTCGTTCTATCTGGCGCTTACCAACGACCGGGGCCAGTTCACCGGGTTCAACCAGTTCCTGAAGGTCGCCCAGGACTACCGTTTCGTCCCGGCCTTCACCCACATGCTGGTCTACCTCGTCATGTGGCTGGTCGTCCTGGTCGTCCTGGTGGTGCTGGTCGCGGTGGTCCTGCGCAGCCGGGTGCGGCCGGGCACCTCGGCGCTCTTCCGCTTCCTGTACTACATCCCCGGCGCCCTCGCCGGGGTCGCGAGCATCCTGGTCTGGCTGTTCATGCTGGACCCGGACGTCAGCCCGGTGTCCTGGCTGCTCAACAGCATGGGCATGCACAGCTTCGCGGCCGTGCTCGCGCCCGGCAATCTGCCGCTGATCCTGATGCTGATCGCCTTCTGGACCGGCGCCGGCGGCTGGATGGTCGTGATGTACGGCGCGCTGAACAACATCCCGGACGAGGTGCTGGAGGCCGCCCGGATGGACGGCGCGGGGCCCTGGCGCACCGCCTGGCACATCCAGATCCCGATGATCCGGCAGTGGATCGTGTACATGGCGATCATGGCCTTCGCCACCGGCACCCAGCTCTTCGTCGAGCCCCAGCTACTCCAGACGGCCAGCCTCGGCCGGGTGAGCCCGACCTGGTCACCCAATCAGCTCGCCTATGTCTACGCATTCCAGCAGGGCGACTTCAACGGCGCCGCCGCCATCTCCGTCTTTCTGCTGGCGCTGGGACTCGTGGCCGCCGGTCTGCTGGTCGCCCGATCGAACCTGTTCAAGTTGGACGAGAAATGACACAATCCGCTCTCCCGTCAACAGCCGCAGGCCGGCGCGTCCGGCCCTCCCGGGCCGTGTCCTTCCTGGTCGTGGGCGTTCTACTGGCCGCGCTGCTGGTGTTCTTCGTACTGCCGGTGATCTGGCTGCTGCTCGCACCGTCGAAGACCGCCGGCCAAGTGGTGCACGACAACCCGCTGTCCTTCGGCTCGTTCCAGCAGATCGGCACCGCCTGGCGGCATCTGTTCGATTTCCAGGACGGCGCCATGGCCACCTGGCTGCGCAACTCCGCCGTCTACTCGGGCGGATCGCTCGTACTGACGCTGGCCGTCAGTGTGCCGGCCGGCTACGCGCTGGCCCTGACGAAGTTCCGCGGCCGCAAGACCCTGCTGACGGTCACCCTGGTCACGATGATCATGCCGCAGGCCACTCTGGTACTGCCGGTCTTCCTGGAGCTGAACCGTTTTCATCTGATCGGCACCGTCTGGTCCGTGATCCTGCCCTTCTCCTTCTATCCGTTCGGTGTGTACCTGGTCTACATCTACTTCGGCAGCAGCCTGCCCAGGGACCTTCTGGCGGCCGCGCGGATCGACGGCTGCACGGAGTGGCAGCTCTTCTCCCGTATCGCGCTGCCGCTGGCGAAGCCTGTGGTCGGGCTGGTCGCGTTCTTCAGCTTCGTCGGCAACTGGAACAATTTCTTCCTGCCCTATCTCGTCCTGCCGAGCAGCGAGCAGTTCCCCGTCCAGGTGGGTCTGAACCAACTGCTGACCTCCACTCCGGCGTTCAACCCGGTGGCCGGTGCCGGTCTGAACATCACCATCCCGGAGCTGTCCCTGGCGATTCTCGTCGCCATCCTGCCCGTTCTGGTGCTCTTCTTGTTCTCTCAGCGCACGCTGGTGTCCGGGATGCTCGCCGGAGCGACCAAGGAATGACCGCCTTACCAGCGGACCTGCCGACGCCGGGCCCGGTACGGCCGCCGGCTGCCGCCGGGCCCGGTACGGCGCCGCTTCCTCGCCCGACGACTTCTGGAGCACTCGTGGAATCCGAGCCCGGCCACATCACCTGGCCACCGCCCGAACTCGCCGTACCGCCGGTACAACTGCCACCGACCGCTCCCGCCACCGGCGCCGACGGCGTACGCCGGTACGACGGCCTGAGCTACGCCACCAACTCCGGTTACCGGGCGCGGCTGCTCGATCTGTCCGTTCCCGCCACGACCGGATCCGCTCCGGTGGTGGTGTGGATCCACGGCGGCGCCTGGATGGAGGGCGACCGGCGCCATCCTCCGCCGACCGTGAGCGCGGACCTGCTGTTCGGCTCTCTGCTCCGGGCCGGACTGGCCGTCGCCACCATCGACTACCGCCATGCCCGCGAAGCGCCGTTCCCCGCTCAGTTGCACGACGTCAAGGCCGCCATCCGCTATCTGCGCCACTACGCCGAACGGCTCGGCATCGACGGGACACGGATCGGCGTGTGGGGCGAGTCGGCCGGCGGTCACCTGGCCGCGCTGGCCGGACTGACCGGCGCGGACCATGCCGCGCTCGAAGCGCTCGAAGGGCTCGAAGGGCTCGAAGGGACGGAGGGAGTCACGGAGGGCGACACGACGGTCGCGGCGGTCGTGGACTGGTACGGGATCTCCGATCTGCGGCCGCTGCTGCCGGACAGGCCCGGCCCCGACGATCCCTTCACGACCTTGCTGGGCGGCGACCCGGCCGACCGGCCGCGCCTCGCGGCAGCGGCCAGTCCTGTCAGCTACGCGCGCTCCTGCGCGCCGCCCTTCCTCCTGATCCACGGAAGCCGGGACACACTCGTCCCGTTCGAGCACAGCGAGCGACTGGCCGGACTCCTGCGGGCCGCCAGCAACCAGGTGGAGCTCGTCGCCGTACCGGGCGCCGAACACATCTTCCTCAACGCCGACGTCGGGCCGCTCGTGGCCCGGAGCGTCGCCTTTCTCGCCCATCACCTGCGCCGTCCCGAGACCGGCTGAGCCACGACCCGCGCGATTTCAGGCTCATGAAGAGGGCCGTGGCCATGGAGCGGCCGGCCGGCGCCTCGACGCCGGGCGGGCACGCCGTCAGCGGTTGAGCGGTGTCATGTCCTCGTAGCGGTCGCCCGACGGCGCGGCGATCGAGCTCAGCCGGTCGATCTGCTCGGAGGTCAGCCGTACGCTGTCGGCTCCGGCGTTCTCCTCCAGCCGGGACACACGCTTGGTGCCGGGAATCGGTGCGATGTCGTCGCCTCGGGAGAGCAGCCAGGCGAGCGCGACCTGTGCCGGCGTCGCACCGGCGTCCCGTGCCACGTCCTCCACCTCGTCGACGATGCGCAGGTTCTGCTCGAAGTTTCCTTCGGTGAAGCGCGGGTTGGTCCTGCGGAAGTCGCCGTCGGCCAGCTCCTCGGTGCTGCGGATGCGCCCGGTCAGAAAGCCCCGGCCCAGCGGGGAGTAAGGGACGAAACCGATGCCGAGTTCCCGCAGCGTCGGCAGCACCTCCGCCTCGGGGTCCCGGGTCCACAGCGAGTACTCCGACTGGAGCGCGGTGACAGGACGCACCGCGTGTGCGCGGCGGATGGTCTCCGGACTGGCCTCGGACAGGCCGATGTGCCGGATCTTGCCTTCCGTCACCAGGTCGCCGAGCGCTCCCATCGTCTCCTCGATGGGCGTACCGGGATCGACCCGGTGCTGGTAGTAGAGATCGATGTGGTCGGTGCCGAGCCTGCGGAGCGATCCTTCGAGCGCGAGCCGGATGTTCTCCGGCGAACTGTCGAACCGCTGGGCGTCTCCGTCCGGGTGGGAGATGAAGCCGAACTTCGTGGCCAGCACCACCTGGTCACGACGGCCGGCTATGGCCCGGCCCACCAACTCCTCATTGGTGTACGGGCCGTAGACCTCCGCGGTGTCCAGAAGGGTCACGCCGAGGTCGAGCGCCCGGTGGATGGTTCGGATCGATTCCGTCATGTCGGTTCCGGCGCCGGTGTAGTACGCCGACATTCCCATGCAGCCGAGCCCGATGCGGGAGACATCGAGACCGGCGAGCGAGACGTGTTTCATGAGCGTTGTTGTCCTTGGCGATCGGTGAGCCGTGCGCCGCCACCGCGCTTCCGCGGACGGGTCGACGCGGTGTCTATGCGACGGCCGCTGATACGGGCAGGAAAGATCGACAGCCACAGCGGGCGGTCACCGCCTGCCCAGGGTTCGGTGTACGCCTGCTGGTCCAGGCCGCGGGCCGCCGCGTCTCCGGTGACGGCACGCGCGGTGCCGACGACATTGACGCTCCAGCCCTTGCTCATCGCGTCGTCGATATGGTCGACCTCGAAGGCGACTTCCTTGTCCGCCGCCGCGGCCGCCGCGGTGCCGGGCGCCGTTCGGTAGGTGACGGCGCCGTCGACGACGACGTAATTGACAGGAATGACGGCGGGTCCCTCGCGCGTGGCCACCGCCACCCGGCCGACGCCATGAGTCGACAGCAGTGCCCGGCATTCTTCCGCGCTGAGTGTGATCAGCTCGGGATGGCGGGCGGCCCGGCCGACCCCGGAGGGCAGATCCGTGCCCGCTCCCGTCAATTCACCGACGGTGGTCTCCAGTGCCTGGGCCAGCCTCAGCAGAAAGCCGGTTCCCGGTGCGGCCTGCTGCTCCTCGACGTACTGGATGTACTCGGGCGCCGACCCGGCGCGTTCGGCCGTCTCCTCACGCGTGAGACCCAGTTGCTCACGGCGTGCCACGACCCGTCTGCCCAGGTCACTCCGGGTCGGGCTGGGCGTCCGGTCGCGTGCGTGATGCTGCGTGTGATCCGGCATGGTGGGCAAACACTTCCTTCGGGCCGCGTCGCCGCCTCCTGCGATCTCTCCAGCTTCTCGCACCGCGTGCCTCGTCGCATGTCAGCGGCGCGTCAACCGTCCGGCGCGCCTCTCCCGGCCGTCGGTCCGGCACCGTCCGCTCCAAGTGGCACGCGGACCGGACGCGGATAAACTGGTCGTACAGTTCGGATGTTGTCAGCACAGTCGGCACAGTCGACACAGTCAGGTCCTGTCCGGCCGAGGAGGTCATCATGAGTGTCTGGTTCATCACTGGGGCGTCGCGCGGTTTCGGGCTGGAGCTCGCGCGACAGGCGCTGGCGGCCGGCCATCAGGTCGTCGCGACGGCACGCGACGCCGCGTCCATCAAGGATCAGCTTCCCGAAGGCGGCGACGCTCTGCTCGCCGTGGATCTCGATGTGACGGACGAGGCGCAGGCCGGGCAGGCCGTCCGGGCCGCGGTCGATGCCTTCGGCCGTATCGACGTCGTCGTCAACAACGCCGGCCGTGGGCTGCTGTCCGCCGTCGAGGAGGCGAGCGACAAGGCCGCGCGCTCGGTGTACGACGTCAATGTCTTCGGCACGCTCAATGTCCAGCGTGCGGTCCTGCCCGTACTGCGCGCTCAGCGCTCGGGACATCTCATCAACATCAGCTCGGTCGGAGGGCTCGTCGGCTCGCCGGGATGGGGCCTCTACAACTCGACGAAGTTCGCCGTCGAGGGCTTCACCGAGGCTCTCAGCAAGGAAGTGGCTCCTCTCGGTGTACATGTCACTCTGGTCGAGCCCGGCTATTTCCGGACGGACTTCCTCGACGGCACGAGCCTGCACACCGAGGGATCGGTGATCCACGACTACGACACGACCTCCGGCGCGATGCGACGCACCGCCACACAGCGCAACCACGAGCAGCCGGGCGACCCGGTGAAGGCCGTCGCCGCGATTCTGCGGATCGCCGAGGAGGAGCGGCCTCCGCTGCGCCTGCTCCTCGGCTCCGACGCGGTGACGAACGTGGAGGCCAAGGTGGACCAGTTGCGAGGCGACATCGACACCTGGCGCGAACTCTCCCTGTCCACCGATCACGACGACGTCCGGGCGGGCTGACCAGATGGTTCTCCGGGAAGGCCCGGTCACGGCGGGCGGCCCGGTCACAGCGGGCGGCCCGGTCACAGCGGGCGGAGCGCGCGGCATCCTCGCCCATCCCCGGTCGCCGCGCAGTCTGCGCGCGCACGACGCCGCGATAATCGCCACCAGGGGACTGCTGGACGAGGGCGGTCTGCCCGCGGTGACGGTGGACGCCATCGCCGAGCGCTCCGGAGTGAGCAAGGCGACCATCTACAAGCACTGGCCGTCGAAGACCGCGGTCGCCGCCGAGGCCTTCGGCACCCAGATGGCCGACGCGATCCCGCTTCCGGACACCGGATCCGCGCGAGGCGATCTCGCCGAACAGGTGAGGCGGGTCAGCGCTTTCTACGCCAGCCGGGCCGGCACGGTGTTCTCGCAACTGCTCGCCGCCTGTGTCGCCGACGCCGAAGCCGGCCCGTACTTCCGGCAGTTCTTCCTCTCGGGGCGCCGGGACGCCATTCGCACCCTGTGGGAACGGGCCCTCGACCGGGGCGAGGTGGACCCTTCCGTCGATGTCGAGACCGCCATCGACGTGCTCTTCGGCCCGCTCATCTTCCGGCTCGTCTCCGGACACCAGCCGCTGACCGAGGACAGGGCCGACGCGATCGCCGGCGCGGCTCTCGGCGGGCTCCTGCTGAGGCCGTCCTCCGGCTGACACACGCCGTCGGCCGTACGGTGTACGGCCCGGCCGGCCGCCCGGGACTGCCCCGGACGGCCGGCCAGTACTTCACCGTACGGCCTGGCGGTGCCTCACCACGTGGAGGGCGCGGGCGGTGCGACCACCGGCGGACGGTCGTCGCAGGTGATGGTGTTCGGCAGCTCCCACGGCGCCAGCCAGGGCCCGGTGGTGCCGCCTCCGTCGTTGCCGCCGAGATCCGTCAGCGAGAACTCCGAGCCGGCGGGTGTGAAGTTGAACGAACCGCAGTTGTTGACACCGACCGCGCCGACATTGCGCGCGTCGACATTCTCGAAGGACGCGGACCCCGCCACCCGAGCGCTGACCACCGAGGTGCCCGTGCCGTCGACCTTGATGTCCTTGAAGTGGACATTGGTGATCGAGTACAGGTCCTTCACCGGGAAGTCACTGACCAGCATGACCGCGTTGTAGGTGCTGTCGAGGAAGGTGTCGCCGACGACCTGGATGTCCGCGTCGATGTTCTTCTCCAGCGCGTAGAACCAGATGGCTCCCAGGCCGATGTTCCAGTTCAGCTCGTACGTACCGGCCCGGACCGTGGTGTTGTCGGTGATCCAGAGGTGTCCCTTGAACGCCTCGGCGCCGAAGCGGGAGCCGACCTGGATGGCGCTGCCCTCCCGGATCGGGTCGGCGATGAGATTGTCCGAGACGGTGTTGTCGGTGCCGCCGTAGACGGCGATGCCATTCGCGAGGACCGGCGTCTGCACGGTGTTGTGGTCGAAGGTGTTGTTGGCGTTCCCGGTCTTCTCGGACCACATCGCGAGGCCGTCGTCACCCGAGTTGCGGATGAAGTTGTTCGACACGACCGAGTTGGTGACGCCGGTGTGGAAGTTGAGGCCGTCGGCGATCTGATCGGTGATGACGTTGTTGGTGATCCGCAGGTTCGTCATCGGACCGTCGAACCACATGCCCACCTTGGTGTGGTGGATGTAGAGGCCGTCGATGGTCGAGTCGCTCATCGCTCCGCCGACGCCGTTCACCTGGTCGGTGTCGATGCGCTCACGGACGTCGCCCTCGATCGCGAAGCCGGAGAGATGGACATTGGTACTGCCGCCGGCCGACGCGTCCTTGCCGTAGAAACCGACGCCGGTGTGCACCGAACCGTCGGCCGCGGGCGTGCTGAGCGCTGTCTCACGGCCCTTGATGATGGTGTACCAGCTACCGGCGCCCTCGATGGTCACATCGTCGACGATGATGTGGCGGTTCACCTGGTAGGTGCCGGGCGGGACATACACCTTGAGGTGCGTGCGCTTGGCGAAGGCGATCGCCTTGTCGAACGCGTCGGCGGAGTCGCGCCGGCCGAGCGGGTCGGCTCCGAACGCCAGCACATTCGCCGCGACGAGCCGGATGTGCGGCGCGCCGACGAGCTCCGAGTCCAGCAGATCGACAACCGTCTCCGTGGCGCCTCTGCCCGCCGGAACCGTCAGCCGCACCGTGTCGCCCGCGCGGTACTTCCGGCCGAGCAACAGGCGCTGCTCGTCGTAGAAGTGGTTCGGACGGAACGGCTTGGTGATCGTCGGCGCCGGTGTGGTGGCGCTGGGCACGCAGGAGCACTCGGTGATCCACCAGTCCGGTTGCAGCAGACCGGCGTTGGGGTCGTTCGAGAACGGATACTGGTTGTAGAGCCACGCGTACTTCGAAGTGAGCGTCATGGTGGTCCGGTTCTTGCCGTTCACCGTGACATCGAGCGGGGCGGTGATGCCGCCGCCGTTGGGCGCGTCCGGGATGCTGTACCGCACGGTGATCGCGTCGGCCGCGCTCGGCAGGACGAACTCGACGTACTTGCCCGGCGTCAGTTTGACCGCCTTACGGCCGGACGCCTCCGCGGGCAGTGTGTAGGCCGTACGGTCCGGACCGATGACCGTGCCGTTCGTCGTGGCGTTCTCCGCCTCCTGCTCGGCGAAGCCGAGATCCGCGCCCCGGCCCGCGACGAGCGACGGATCGAGAGCGGCGCGGGTCACCACCGGGGCCGGAGCGGCGTCCACGCGTTTGTCGGCGAGAGCGGTGCCGGCGGCCGGCACGCTCAGGCCGACGGTGGCCGCGGCCAGCGCCGCGACCACCGTCACCACTCTTCGCCTCGGTCCCCCGGACCGTCTCGCGGCGACTCCTCTGATGCTCCGTGACATCGAATGCTCGTTTCTCTCGGGAGGGTGAACACCCAGACGTCGAGGCGGAGCGGACGCCATGAGGTGAGGTGACATTAGGACCCCAACACCTCATTCCACAAGGCTCCTACAAGGTATTTTCGTGTGGTTGCCGCCTTGCTGCGGTCATTCGTTGGATTCTTGCGCCGAGTGTCCCGAGTCGTTGCGGAGTCTCGCCGTCGGCGTTCGTCGGTGACACGACATCAGTCAAGGCCCCGCCGATCTTGACCGGCTCATGACAATCCTTGTCCGGCTCTCTGCGCCGGGCCCGCGAAGACCGAGCGAGCAAGAGCCGGGCCCTGCCTGACACAGAGCACCGTCCGCCCGCAGGCCAGGCCGGAAGTGTCCGACAGGGCCTAATTGCTGTACACCCGCCGGGGCCGTACGAGAACGACGGTGCGGCGCTGCTCGGTCATCACGCGGTCGTACTCCTCCCAGTCCTCGTGTTCGCCGCCCGCCGCCACGAACACCGCGCGGCGCAGCAGTCGTAGCCGTTCGTCGTCCAGCCAGGGCTGCGGATCGTCCGGGCCGGCGAGCTGGGCATCGCCCTCGACCGTCGCCCAGCGCCAGCCGCTGCGGAATGTCGCCGTCGTCTGCGGCCTGACCCGGAGGTTGGCCAGCTTCACCCTGCCGTAGGTGACGAAGGCGAGTACGGGCTCGCGCGTCGACGGATGGGCCAGTACGCCGGCGTTGACGAGCGAGGACTGGATGGTGGCGTCGGCCCGGAGTGTCGAGACCACCGCCAGCCCGCTTTCGTCCTGCCCGAGCGCGGCCGCGTCTTCCAGTGTCGTCATCGCTCTCCTCATCCGCGTGGTCGGTGCCTTTCAGGGACCGGAGGTCCCGTGCACGCTCGTTCCGCAGCACTCAGTCGGCGTTTCTGAGCCGGTCCGGCAACTGCGCCCGGGAGCTTATCCCCAGTTTCGGGAAGATCCGGTACAGATGCGCGCCGATGGTCCGCGGCGACAAATAGAGCTGTTCGCCGATCTCGCGGTTGGACATGCCTTCCGCCGCCAGGCGTGCGATCTGCGACTCCTGCGGGCTGAGCCGGTCCCAGGCGCCCGGGCTGCGGCGTTCGCTGCTCTCGCCGGAGGCGCGCAGTTCCTTGCGTGCGCGCTCACCCCACGGGAGGACACCGAGCGCGTCGAAGGACTCGCGGGCGAACCGGAGTGGCGTGCGCGCTTCCGTCGTCCGGCGCTGGCGCCGCAGCCAGATCCCGTACGCCAGCATCAGCCGCGCCCGCGCCAGTGGCCAGTGCGTCATGTCGAGGTCCAGGGCCGCCCGGTAGAGGGCCTCCGCGTGTTCGTCGTCGGCGAGCAGGGCGCGGGCGTAGCTCAGATTCACCTGGATCAACTGCGCATCGCTTCCGGAGACGTCCTTCTCCAGCTTTCTCAGCTCGGCGAGAGCGGCCTCGCGATGCTCGCCGCGTACCGCCGCCTCGGCGAGATCACCGATCGCCGCCGTCCGCAGGAACGGATGATAGGCGGGATCGGCCGGAGCGAACACGCGCCACAGGCAGTCGTACGCCTCGGCCGGATTGCCCGCGGCGAGGCTGGTGAGGCCTCTGGCGATCTGGATGGAGGCCAGATTCGAGTGATGGGCCGTGGTCAGGGCCGCGCCTTCCGCCTCTCCGGCCAGAGTCCGGGCGGTGTCCAGATCGCCGCGCAACGCCGCGAACTGGGCCTTGGCCGTCTTCGCGCCCGTGAGCCAGCGCGGCTGCTGATTCTCCGTAGCGAGCTGCGCCGCCTCCTCCACCGCCGGCATGCCCACCGCCCAGTCCACGGTGTGGACCATGGTGAACGCGAGTGACACAAGTGTCTGCGCCAGGAGGCCGAGTCTGCCCTGGGCCCGGAATTCGGCAGCGGCACGGTTGAGGAATCCGGCGGCCCGGTCGAAGGCGCCGATCAGCGTGGCCGCCGTGCCGAGCGTGGCGGCCGCGGCGGCGTCATAGCCGTCCTCACGCGCCAGCCGGTCCAGGCGCTCCCGTACCTCCGTCCCGCGCTCCAGCGGAGTGGCGGCGGCCAGGGCATACAGCAGGTCAGGGTCCAGGTCGGAGACCGGAAGCGCTTCCACGGCCGCCACTATCCGTTCCCGTATCTCCCGGCCGGGATCGGTCCACCAGCAGCGTTGGGCCGCTCCCTTGAGCAGGCGCAGGGCCAGCGCCGGCTCGCCCGCCGAAGCCGCTCGCTCGGCGGTCGTGAGAATCAGATGCAGCCGGGGCTCGCCCACCGACACATCCACTTCCAGCGTTTCGCGCAGCAGCAGCCTCCGGGCCCGCTGGAGTGTGCCGAGCTCCAGCGGTTCGGCCTGCCGCAGCAGACCGAACGCCTGCTCTGTGTGGCCGAGTTCAAAGGCGAGTTCCGCCGCGTCGAGGAGTCGTGCGCCACGGCCGGAAGTCCGCTCGCTCAGCTTCGCGGCGCGTTCCAGCGCCGTCACCGCCACCGTGATCGCGCCGCGGCCCCGTGCCCGCGCGGCCACCTCGTCCAGGCGTCGGGCCACCGCCTCGTCGCGGCGACCGGTGGCCGCCGCCCGGTGCCACGCCTGTCTGTCGGGCTGACCGTCGAGCACCTGAGTCAGGGCGTCGTGCGCCGCGAGCCGGTCCGCGAGCGGCGCGGCCTGGAGGACGGCGGAGCGGACCAGAGGATGGCGAAAGCTCATACGGAGCTCGTCGGCGTCGAGGAGCCGGGCCGCCACGGCGGGCCCCAGGGCCTGCTCCGAGACCTTGGTACCGGTGAGCACCGAGGTGGCCGCCAGTACTTCGGCGGACGCGCCTTCCTCGTCGGCGGCGGCGACGAGGAGCAGCCGGCGGGTGTCGGACGGCAGATCGTGGACCCGGGAGGCGAAGGCCTCCTCCAGACGCGCGGTGAGCGGCACGGGCGTCGAGGTCAGGAAGTCCGCGACGGGCCGGTCGTCGCTCAGCGCGACGGGAAGTTCGATCAGCGCCAGCGGGTTGCCCGCGGCCGCTTCCAGCACGCGCCGGCGCGCCGCCGCCGACAGCGCGGGCGCCCGGTCCCGCAGGAGCGCCTCGGCCGCCGCCGGATCGAGCGAGCGCAGTCGCAGCTCCGGAATCCCGCAGCCGTCCAGCGAACGGCCCTGGCCGTCGCGCAGGCCGATCAGCAGCCCGATCGGTTCGGCGCCCAGTCTGCGGGCGATGAAACCCAGGACGTCCAGCGTCGGCATGTCGAGCCACTGCGCGTCGTCCACCACGAGGAGCAGACGCCCGCGCGTCGATGCCTCGTCCAGCAGATTGAGTGTGGCGAGGGCGATGATGAAGAACTGCGGCACTGGCGCGTCGGCGAAGGCGCCGGCCATGCCGAAGGCTCCGAGCAGCGCGTCCGACTGCGCTGCCGGAAGCCCCTTCACTCCGTCGAGCAGCGTCCGCACCAACTGGTGCAGACCCGCGAACGGAAGCTGTGCCTCCGACTGAACACCGGCCGCCGTCAGCACCGTCACGCCGGCGTCCGCGGCATCCGAGGCGGCGCGCGCGAGCAGCGCCGACTTCCCGATTCCGGGCTCCCCGCGGAGCAGCAGCGCGGTGCCGCGCTCCGGCAGCAGTTCGATCAAGGCGTTGACGACGCCGATCTCATGATCCCGCCCGAAAAGCACGCTTCCTGCCACTCGGCCTTCCTTCCTGCGCCGGAATGAGTGGCCGGGGCCCCTGGTCAGCGGCCAGACACCACGGCCGAGCGGTATGTCCGATCGTACCGCCGCAGAAGTGGAAGCCTTTCCTCCGATCCGCGCCGGACACCGGCCGGTCAGCCGCCGCGACCGGAACCGGCCCGCTTGTCCCGGACCCGGCTGTGCCGGCCGCGACTGTCCGGACCCGACTGTCCTGGTCCGTACGCGCGGTGGAACACACGCCTGATGGTCATTTCCGCGTCGGATGACTGAGGACGGCCACGGCCCGGCGCGTGCAGGCTCCCTCTCAGAGTCGGCTCTCTCTGCCATGAGGGCCGACCGAGGCGTTTCGTGCCCTCCGTTCCTGGGATCGGGCCGCCGCTCCACCGTCCGCTTCCGCACGGGAGACCCTGTGAGTTTGCTGTTGACCACCGCGTCCGTACCTGATGAGCACAAGATCGCGTACTGGAGCGCAGCCGTCGACAGGACATTGGGACCGCTGTTGGTGACTCGCTGGGAGCCGGCGCCACTCACGGGCCGGATCAGATCCGACCGGCTCGGGCATCTCCGGGTTTCCACGGTCGAGTCCGATCCGCAGCGGATGCGCCGGACTCTCGAGCTGATCAAGGGGTCGTCCGAGGAGTGTGTCGGCCTCGCGGTTCAGGCCCGAGGCACCGCTTCGCTGGTCCAGGACGGCCGTAGCACCGTGGTGCGCGAGGCGGAAATGGTGGTCTACGACACGGCACGGCCGTACACCTTCGACTACCCGGACCCTTTCCGTATCCATGTGATCCATCTGCCCCGTCGTGCGCTGGGCGTGCCGAACAGCGAACTCAGGCAGGTGACCGGCACCGCGATCAGTCCGGCCAAGGGCGTCGCGGCGCTGCTCGGCCCGTTCCTGACTACTCTGGCCGACTCGTCGCACTCCCACGCTCCCGAGGTCGGCGACCGGCTGGCCGGCAACGTCATGGATCTGCTGGCCACTCTCGTGTTCGAGCTGGCGAGGCCGGTGGTGGCCCGCGACACCACGCGCGGCTGTCTGGTCCGCCGCGTGCGGCAGTACATCAACCGGAATCTGGGCGATCCGGCGCTCGCGCCCGAGATGATCGCCGAGGCTCACCAGATATCCGTGCGCTATCTGCACCGGCTCTTCGAAGGCGAGGGCGTCACGGTCAGCCGGCTGATCCAGCGGCGTCGCCTTGAGGAGTGCGGACGGGAGCTGGCGCGACGCGGCCATACGAGCCAGACCGTTTCGGCGGTGGCGGAGCGCTGGGGATTCACCAACCCGGCGCATTTCAGCCGTGCTTTCCGGACGGCGTACGGAATGTCTCCTCGCGAGTGGCGGAACAGCCGGACCCAACTGGGGAATTCCGTCACACCGTAGCCGCTTCGGCCGACAGCGCCGGAGACGGGACGAACGCCATGTGTGGCGGCCGGGAACACACCGGCCCGCCGTCGAATGCGGGTGCGGCATCCGAGAGGGCGTCACCGCTCTTCGCCACGGGCTCATTAGGCCGAAGCCCTGACCGCCGTGGCCCGTGCGGCCCCCATACCCGACCGAACGGCGTTCGCCCAGAGGGCTCCTGAGGTTCTTCCATCCTCAAGAACGGCACAACCTGGACGTTCCGCAGGCCGGCGGGAGCTGCTGTCGCGCGCCCGCCGGGGATTACGGGAGAGCCCTGAGGTCCCGCCGTGCACGCAGGTGCAAGAGTCGAGCGCTGCACGCACATTTCACGAGATATCGTCAGTGTGATCGTGCAGAGGCACACCTTTCCCCACTATTTCGCCGAACTCTTTACGGCGAGTTTCGAGGCAGATACATGTCCGTGAACCACATTCCGTCGGCTCCGGTTCTGGAGCCCGCCGCCGAGGCATTCTCGAAGGCCACGGCCAATCCGCCGTACCTCTTCGACCTGGCGCCGGCCGAGGGGCGGAAGACGGTCGACGAGGTGCAGTCCGGCGACATAGCCAAGCCGGAGATCGACGAGGAGTGGATCACCGTCGACGGCGGGCCGACCGGTTCGGTGAAGGCCCGGATCGTGAAGCCGAAGGGAGCGACGGGAACACTTCCGGTCCTCATCTACATCCACGGCGCGGGCTGGGTCTTCGGCAACGCCCATACGCATGACCGGCTCGTCCGTGAACTCGCCGTCGGCGCGAACGCCGCCGTCGTCTTCCCGGAGTACGACCTCTCCCCCGAGCACCGCTACCCGACCGCCATCGAGCAGAACTACGCGGTCGCCCAGTGGGTCGTCAGTGACGGTGCCACCAAGGGACTGGACGCCTCCCGCATCGCGGTCGCCGGTGACTCGGTGGGCGGGAACATGTCCGCCGCCCTCACGCTGATGGCCAAGGAGCGCGGCGACATCGCGCTGGTGCAGCAGGTGCTCTTCTACCCGGTCACCGACGCGGCGTTCGACACCGCCTCGTACCACCAGTTCGCCGAGGGCTACTTCCTGCGCCGCGACGGCATGCAGTGGTTCTGGGACCAGTACACCACCGACGAGGCCCAGCGCGCGGAGATCACCGCCTCGCCGCTGCGCGCCACCACCGAGCAGCTCACCGGACTGCCGCCGGCGCTGGTCATCACCGGCGAGGCCGACGTCCTGCGCGACGAGGGCGAGGCCTACGCCAACAAGCTCCGCCAGGCCGGCGTGCCCGTGACCGCGGTCCGCTACCAGGGCATCATCCACGACTTCGTCATGCTCAACGCACTGCGCGAGACCCACGCCGCCGAGGCCGCCATCACCCAGGCGATCAGCACACTGCGCACGGCGCTGCACCCGGCTGCCTGACAGGACGCGGACGGACCAACCAGCACCTGTGGCACGGGCTTTGACCGTGCCTGTGCCCGGCGTGCCGGGACGGGTCAGGACGCCATCCGCGTCCCGGCCCGTCCCGGTCCGGCTCCGGGACCCGCGCCGCCGGCCGCGCTCGGGAAGCGGATTTCCCTCGCTGCTTGGACGATGGCAGCAGACACATGTGCGCGACCTGCACATCGCGACATCGCAGGGAGGTGTCATGGAGCTGTTCCCGCCCGTGCCGTACGAGTCGTGGCGCGACAGCAAGGAGACACTGCACCGCTTCACCCAGGTGGTGGGCAAGGTGCGCCTTGCCGCCGCGCCTCGGCGTAACCACTGGTGGAACGTCCCCTTTCACCTGACCGGCCGCGGCCTGACCACCAGGCCCATGGGCCTCACCGACAAGGGCGCGTTCTTCTGTATCGACTTCGACCTCGTGTCGCACCGCCTCGTGATCACCACCGGTGACGGCTCGGAGGCGTCGTTCGCTCTTCCGGGCCTGTCGGTCGCCGAGTTCCACCGGCGTCTGATGTCCGCTCTGGCGGGCCTGGGCGTCAGCGTCTCCATCGCTCTGCCGCACCCCTTCGACCTGCCCGACGCCGGCCGCCCGTTCGCCGAGGACCACGAACACCGGGGCTACGAACCGGCGAAGGTCACTCGCTACTGGCAGGTCCTCTCCCAGGTCAATCTGGTCCTGGAGCAGTACGCCGGGCAGTGGTCGGGAAAGGCCAGTCCGGTCCACCACTTCTGGCACACCTTCGACATCGCCGTGACCCGCTTCTCCGAGCGCGTCGTGGAGCAGCCGTCCACGGTCGACCCGGTCACCCGGGAGGCCTACTCCAGGGAAGTCATCAGCGCCGGCTTCTGGTTCGGGGATTCCCGCTTTCCCGCGCCCGCCTTCTACTCCTACACGGCTCCCGAGCCCGCCGGTCTCGCCGACCAGCCGCTCGCACCCGACTCCGCCAGATGGCTCGCGCGCGACGGCGGCCATCTGGCCGTCCTCGACTACGAGACGGCCCGTACCGCCGCGTCTCCCATCGACACCGTCCAGGCGTTTCTCGGCAGCGCCTTCCGCGCCGGTGCGGTGCTCGCGGACTGGGACATCGCACGTGACGCGTGCCCCGGCGGTGTCACCGATCCCGTCGCCATGGCTCCGGCGTCCGGGCGCGACTGACGCCGCCTCCGCGGTCGTGCTCACCGCGCCGGCCGCCGCCGGATCAGTCCGTCGGTCGGGCGGCCGCCGGTGCGGTCCCCGGTGTCCCGGTCTCCGGCTCGTCAAGACGCCTGAACAGCAGTCGCGCCGACATCGCGCTCAGAAGTACGACGGCCAGCACGATCACCGCGGCGTAGAGCGAGGTCACCACGGCGGTGTCGCCGTACTCACTGACGAGCCGGGTGGGGAACGGCAGCGCGGCGACGACCGCGAGAAGAAGGAGGTAGAGGTGGAGGAGCCAGGACTCGCCGACCGGCCACGGCCGGACAATTCCTTTATACCTCTGGGGCGTTAGGAGATGACCCGAGGGGTTCAGTGAGCGTCCTCGCACCTCGGGAACGCGCGAATCCATGGCACGGAGTGCGGCGCTCACACTGCGGGACCCGGCTCCGCCGACGCCACGCCCAGGAAAGCATGAAATACACACAATCCGGATAACAGATGGTATTGATTGTCCTTCTTTGCCGTTTCTCGATGTCCCGTCTCTTGATTTCCCGAGTTCTCGAACAGCCCGCTCGAACGGACCGTCCACACAGCAGAATCTGCGACAAGAAAGGTTTCCTTGATGGCAACGTGCACCGTCGGCGACTATCTGCTGATCCGGCTGCGGGAGATCGGAGTCCGCCGCGTCTTCGGCGTGGCAGGGGACTACGTCATGGAGTTCCTGGACCAGATCGAGGCGATGGACGGCATCGACTGGGTCGGGAACCGCAATGAGCTCAATGCCGCGTACGCCGCGGACGGATACGGCCGGCTGAACGGAATGTCCGCACTGGTCACGACCTTCGGCGTCGGCGAGCTGAGTGCGATCAACGGTGTCGCCGGCTCGTTCGCCGAATCGGTACCGGTCGTGACGATCGTCGGCACTCCGGCGACATTCGTCGTGGAGTCCAAGGCGCTGGTGCACCACACACTCGGAGACGGCGACTTCACTCATTTCTCGACATGCATGAGTGAGTTCTCGGTCGTTCAGACCCGGCTGAACCGGGACGGCGCCGCCGCCGAAATCGATCGCGCGCTGCGCGTCTGCTGGCTGCGGAAGCGACCTGTCTATCTGATGCTGCCGTCGGACGTGGCCTATCTGCCCATCGAGCCGCCGACCGAGCCGCTGTTGCTGTCGGAGCCCTCCAGCGACCCGCGCCAGCTCCTGAAATTCACGGAGGAGGTGGCCGGCCGGCTGCGTGCCGCCGGCACGGCCGCCGTCCTGATCGGCCACGAGGTCGACCGGTACCACCTCGCTCCGCAAGTGATGCGGATGGCCGAGAAGATCGGCTGCCCGGTGGCCTCGCTCAGCAGCGGCAAAGGAATTTTTCCCGAGGATCACGACCAGTACATCGGCGGGTACGCCGGAAAGCTCAGCGAGCCCAGTGTCAAGAAGACCATCGAGAACGCCGACTGCCTGATCACCGCCGGTGTGCGGTTCACTGATTCCACCACCGGCGGCTTTACGCAGACCATCGACCAGTCCCGGGTCATCGAACTGCATCCGTTCTCCGCCAGTGTCGGCCGTACGCAGTACGCGCACGTTTCCATGAAGGACGCCCTGAGCGCCCTTCACGCGGCCGACGCGCCCGCGCACCGAGCGGGAGACGTCCCGTCGCTCTATCAGCGAGAGGTCCGCACCGAGACTCCCTACCGGCCCGAACAGGCGGCGCCGCTGGTGCAGAAGCGGTTCTGGCAGCAGATGCAGGCGTTTCTCAGACCTGGCGACGTCCTCGTCGCCGAGCAGGGAACGTCCTACTTCGGAGCCGCCGAGATCGCCTTTCCCAACGACTGTGTCTTTGTGGGACAGCCGTTGTGGGGATCCATCGGCTATACGCTTCCGGCCCTGCTGGGCACCATGCTCGCCGCTCCCGAACGCCGGCACATCCTGGTGATCGGCGACGGCTCCTTCCAACTGACCGCTCAGGAGCTCTCCACGATCCTGCGGCACCGCCTCAACCCCGTCATCATCCTCGTCAACAATGACGGCTACACCGTCGAGCGCACCATCCTCGGCCCGACCGCCGAATACAACGACATTCCCCGCTGGCGCTACCGCGAGCTGGTCGATGTCTTCACCACAGCGCCCGACCGCGCCATCGGTATCAGCGCCCGGACCGAGGACGAACTCGCGGCAGCGCTCGACACCGCCGGCGAGCACCGTGACCGGCTCGCGTTCATCGAGGTGACGATGGACCGTATGGACGCGCCCGAGAACCTCGTCAAGCTGGGCAAGGCATTCGCGAACGAGGACTATCGCCACGCGCCCGTCTCCTGAAGGCCGCCCCGGCCCACGGCGGCGCGCCGAGGCCGGCCCGCGGAGCACTCCGCGGGCCGGCCTCCTCGTTCGTACCGCGTGACCGCTTCCGGCCGGTGCGTACTCAGCCGCGGGTCCGCTCACATCCGGGAAGAGCCCGCGGTCGCGTCATTTGACGATCTCCAGGACGGCCATCATGCCCGCGTCCTCATGGTTGAGGATGTGGCAGTGCAGGACGGTTTTCCCGGTGTAGTCGAGGAAGTGGTTCCGCACGACGATCCTTCCTCTGGCGGGGACATTCGCGGTGTCCTGCATGCTGTGGGCCTTGTACGGGCGGCCGTTGACGCTCATGAGCTGGAAGTGGTTGGTGTGCACATGGAAGGAATGCTCTTCGTCGCTGTCGTTTCTGACGGTCCACTCCTCCACGGTGTTCACTCGGGACCGGACGTCAACCCGGTCCGGGTCGAACTGCTTGCCGTTGATGTAGAACAAGGTTCCCGCCTTGTTCTCGGAGAAGACCATGGTGCGCCGGGCGGCGAGCTTGGCATCGCTCAGATCCACTCTCGGCGCGAAGGCCGCCGGCAGCGCCACCGGTGGCACCTCTTCTCCTTCGGACACCACGGTGGCCAGTTGCACTTCCGGGAACTGGTTGCCCGCGGAACCGGTGCTGTACGCGAGCGTCTGCAACTGCGTACTGCCGCGCGGCCCGCCTCGTACGAGCACGTCGTACCGGGCACCCGACGCGATGACGAGCGAGTCCGCCTTCCAGATCCGGTCGACGGGACTGGCGTCCTGGGCGATCACCTGGAACTGCTGTCCCTGGAGATGGACTTTGTAGTAGATGTTGGCGCTGATATTGGCCAGCCGCCACAGTTGGTATTCGCCCGGCCGGATACGGATGGTCGGTTTGAGCTGGCCGTTGATCGTGCGGTTGGTGGCTCCGCCGATGTGCAGGTCCTTGGTTTTGACCTCGTCACCCTCGACCTGGAAGTCCTTGAGCGCGACGACATGCTCGGTGATGTTCCGCAGAGCGGGCGGCAGATACCGCTTCAGACCGTCGACGACGATGACACCGGACATTCCGCCGGCGACCTGCGGCGCGGACATCGGGTGCGCGTGCGAGTGGTACCAGTAGGTGCCGGGCTTGATGGTCTTGAGGAACTTGTACGCATAGTGGAAGGTCTCGCCGGGATGGATATGGATGAAGACATTGTCGGAGTTGCCGGACGGCGACACATGCAACCCGTGCACATGCAGGTTCGTGTACTTGTCCAGCCGGTTCCTCACCTCCAGCTCCATCCTGTCGCCCGGCTGGATCCGCAGCGTGGGCGGCATATAGCGGCCGTTGTACGTGAGCGCCCAGAGCTTGCGGCCGGCCACATCGACCTGGCGCCTGCTCACATCGAGGCGCGCGCGCAGGACGCCGTCGCGGCTCACCAGTTCTTCCGGGTCCTTGAGCGGCGCGCCGGCCCGCACCGGCGTTGACGCCACCCGGCCGATGCCACTGCCGGAGCCGCTGCCGGTGTCCTTGTCGCTACCTCCGGCACAGCCGCTCACCGCGACAGCACAGGCCAGGAGCAGGCCCGCCGCGAGGCGGGTCAGGGTGAATCGGGACCGCATCACACCTCCAGATGTCCGGCGGTCCCGGCCGGAGCCGCGACCACGGCGACGCAGCGCATACGCATGTTTGATCTCCCAACGGTGGACAGGGATGTCGGGCAGAGCACACCCGATCGGCACGCCCCTGGTGAGGCATTAGCCCAGGAGAGGGCGCCGTCGGAATCTCTCCGCGGCTTCCTCGCGTCGGACGCGTCGGACGCGTCGGACGGACGCGCGCCGGGCGTACGAGGGCGGGTTCCCGGCCTTGCGAGGTGTCAGCGGGTGGACGACGCTGGAGAGGGGGTTGGCGGGTGGGAGGAGCGTGCGATGGAGACCTTCCGGGTGCGAAGGGTGTACGACGACCCTGATCCGGCCGACGGCGGTCCACGCGTTCTGGTGGACAGACTCTGGCCCCGAGGCGTTTCGAAGGAGCGCGCCGACATCGACGAATGGCTCAAGGATGTCGCTCCGTCGGAGGAGTTGCGCTCCTGGCTGCACCAGGATGTGTCCCGGTATGAGGAGTTCGTGTCCCGCTACGGGAAGGAACTCGACGACGCCCGGCACAAGGACGCCATGGGCCATCTCAGGGAACTGGGCCGGAAGGAGCCCGTCACACTCGTGACCGCGGTGAAGGACGTGGACCACAGCCATATTCCGACACTGCTGCGACGCCTTTCCCCGGACCGCCGACGGCGCTGAGGCACCGGCGCGTGACGTCGGTACGGCCCGGCCGGTGAAGCGGTACCGAGCGGGTCGTCACAGGTCGAGGACCACACTGTCCATGGGTGAGGAACAGCAGATCAAGGCATTGCCGTCGGCCGGCTCGTCGATCGGCTCCGGAGAGTAGTCGACGGCTCCCGACAGCAGGGCCGTCTCACAGGTGTGGCAGATGCCGGTGCGGCATGACCACCGAGTGGGTACGTCGCAGGCCTCGGCCAGTTCGAGCAGGCTCGTACGCTCCGGGTCCCATCGGACCGTAAGGCCGCTGCGCGCGAACGAGACAGTGGGCCCGGTGCCGGCGGGACCGGCCGGCTGATGGGGCGACCGGCCGGGTCCCGAGACCACACCGGGAGTCAGAGCGGCGCCCGCGCCGAAGGCCTCCGTGTGGATACGGGCCGGATCGAGCCCCGAGGAACCGAGAGCCGCCGCGAGACCGGTCATGAACTCCGCCGGACCGCACAGATAGGCATCGGCGTCCTGCGGCAGGCCGAGGCCGCCGAGCAGAGTGGCCGAGAGCCGTCCCTTCGCGGTGTAGTCGACGCCCTTCCGGTCTCCTTCCGCGGGACGGCTGTAACAGACGAAGGAATGGCTGCCGGCCAGTCGGCCGAGGAGCGCGCGGCTCTCCGCCGCGAAGGCGTGTTCGGCCCGGTCACGCGCTCCGTGCAGCCACCACACCTGCCGCCGCGACGACGCGTCGGCCAGCGCGTGCAGCATGGCCAGGACGGGCGTGGCGCCGACGCCGGCGGACAGCAGCAGCACCGGGTCCTCGCTGTCCTTGAGGAAGAACGTGCCACGCGGGGCGGCGACATCAAGGGCGTCACCGACGCGCACCCGCGTATGCAGCAGGCTGCTGACCGCGCCGTGCGGCTCCTGCTTCACACTGATCCGGTACTCGGCGGCGCCGGGCGGCCCGGACAGCGAGTAACTGCGGATCAGCGGCGCCGTGGCTCCCTCCGGACGCAGCCGCAGCGTAATGGCCTGTCCGGGCCGCCACGGCGGAAGCGCGGAGCGGTCGGACGCGGCCAGCCACAAGGAGACGACGCTCCGGCTCTCTTCGTGGAGGCGAGCGACCGTCAGCGGACGGAATCCGGTCCAGGCGGCCGGTGGACCGGTCGCGGCGGGGCTCAGGCCGGCGTTGCCGGCCGACCCGGGCGGAGCGTGTTCCGCCTGCTCACGGACGGCTTCGAGAGAGGTTCTCCAGCCCGGGCTCAGAGCCGGGACGCGCAGAGCGCGGTCGATGCCGTCCCGTGGATGTCCCGGCAGATACAGCAGCGCGTCGATCTCCGCGACGCTCATTCCCACCGGGTCCGAGGCGATCTTGGTGATCTCCTGACCGGCCTCGACCTCTCCTTCGACAAGAACCCGGAAGTAGAAGCCCGGGCGCCGGTGGGACACGAGCAGAGCGGCCATCTGCGGTTCTCCCATCCGCAGGCCCACCCGGTAGCAGGTCACGCGCGGCTGGCTGACCTCGAAGACCGCGCCGCCGATGCGGTACCGGTCACCGATGCAGACCTCGTCGTCCGGCAGCCCTTCGACGGTGAAGTTCTCACCGAACTGCCCGGACACGAAGTCGTCGCGTCCCAGTTCCTTCTCCCAGTAGCGGTACGAGTCGGTCTGGTACACGAGCACCGCGCGGTGCTCACCGCCGTGTCCCGCCAGATCGCCCTGGCCGTCTCCGTCGATATTGAGGCGTCGCACCATCCGAGGACCGGTGACCGCCTGCTTCCACACTCCCGTGTGCACGGTGCGACCGCTCCACCCGACATCCTGCGGCAGGCCCACATTCACTGCGGTCAGCCTGGCCAATGGTCTCGCCTCGCCTCGCCTCGGATCTTCCCACGCTAACAACGCCCGCCGACTCGCGCGCGGCTCCGGACAGTGGCCGGAGCCGGCCGCGTCCGTGCCCGCTGCTCCCAACGAGTGGTTTGCGGTCGCGGCGCCCACAATGGGATGAAGACATGCCCCGATCCGGGAGGAGCCCATGGGAATCGTCTCGCGTGGCTTCCACGGCCGGCGCCCGGCCGGAACCACCCTGCCGCCGGGCCAGTACCTGGTGGAGGACTTTCCGGTCCTGTCGGCGGGCCCGACACCGCGGGTCCCGCTGGAGACATGGGAGTTCACCGTCACGACGGCCGCCGGCGTCCGGCATCGCTGGTCCTGGCGGGATCTGCGGGACCTGCCCAGCGAACGGCCGACGGTCGACCTCCACTGTGTGACCAAGTGGTCGAAGCTCGCGACCCGGTGGGAAGGAGTGTCGCTGGACACTCTGCTCGCCGATGTCGACCTCGACGCCGACTACGCGATGGTCCACAGCTTCGGCGGCTACACCACCAACCTCCCGCTGGAGGACCTGCTCGACGGCAAGGCGTGGATCGTCCACCGGTACGACGGTGACGACCTGCCCGCCGAACACGGCGGCCCGGCCCGTCTGCTGGTGCCCCATCTGTACTTGTGGAAATCGGCGAAGTGGGTGCGGGGCATCCAGCTCATGCCCACCGACGACCCGGGCTTCTGGGAGAGTCTCGGCTACCACGAATACGGCGACCCATGGCGCGAACAGCGGTATCAGGGCGACTGAGCGGCCGGCTGCGCTGGCAGACGGCGACACTGGCGGACCGGCGCGACGAGACGGCGAGCGCCCGGACGCTCGTCCTCGACGCTCCTGACTGGCGGGGCCACACGGCGGGCCAGCATGTGGACGTACGCCTGACCGCGGAGGACGGCTACAGCACGCAGCGCAGTTACTCCGTCGCCTCGGCTCCCGGCGAGGGCCGGATGGAGCTGACGGTGCAGCGCGTGCCCGACGGAGAGGTCTCGCCGTATCTCGTCGACGTGCTGGAGGCCGGCGACCAGCTCGAACTGCGCGGCCCGGTCGGCGGCTGGTTCGTCTGGGATCCGGCCGATCCGTCGCCCGTCCTGCTGGTGGCCGGCGGTTCCGGGATCGTCCCGCTGATGTCCATGATCCGGACGCGCCGGAGCGTCGCGGGCCGGGCGCCCTTCCGGCTGCTCTACTCGGTGCGCACTCCGCGTGACCGGTACTACGTCCCGGAGCTGCGTCCCGACGACGGGCTGGAGGTGACCTCTCTGTACACGCGCTCGGCGCCGGCCGGCTGGCCGCGGCCACCGGGCCGGCTGGCCGCCACCGACGAGACCGCCTTCGGCCGGCCCGCCGGGCTTGAGCCGATGTGCTTCGTCTGCGGCCCGACGGGCTTCGTCGAACTGGCCGCGGAACTCCTCGTGGCAGGCGGCCACGATCCCGACCGGATAAGGACCGAGCGCTTCGGTCCTGTCGGAGGCTGACATGAACGGAGGCCGGCATGAACCGGATCCAGGGTCCCGACTTCCAGGACGGCAACGTCCTGGCGGGATCGTTCCGCGAGATCTTCGCGACCGACATCACCGCGGCGACCGGGACCTGCGCCGGCTGCGGCACGACGGGCCCGGTCGCGGAACTGCGCGTGTACGCGCACGCGCCAGGCATGGTGGCCCGGTGCCCGCACTGCGACGAGGTGATCCTCCGTGTGGTGCGCGCGCCGAACGCGGCCTGGCTCGACCTGCGAGGCACGACCGCCCTCAGAATCCCGCTCCCGGAGGAGTGAGACCGCCGTCGGCGGGCCCGAGGTCCCGCACGGCACGAGTGCACGGCTCTTGGCCCGGGGCTCCCACTGCCGGAGACTGAGGCGATGACGCAGCGCGTGGATCTCGCGACCGTAATGGACCGGCTGGCCATCGACGAAGTGATCACCGGTTACGCGGTGGCCGTGGACGACGCGGACTGGGCCGGGTTCCGGGCCCTGTTCACCTCCGACGGCCGAGCCGACTACACCGCGGCGGGCGGCATCGAGGGGACGGCCGCCGAAGTCGCCGACTGGCTGGCCGGGGTGCTCCAGCCCTTTCCCGTCCGCCAGCATCTGATCGTCAACCGTCTGCTGCGCATCCAGGACCTCGGTGGCTATCCGGGCGACCGCGCCGAGGTGCGGGCCGACTATCTCAGTCCGCTGCGCCACGAGTCGGGCCAGGACCTCATGTGCGGCGGCCGGGGCGTGTTCGGTCTGCAACGCGGCGACGCGGGCTGGGAGCTGCGTACCGTGGTCGTCCAGGAGAAGTGGCGTCACGCCACAGGTCTCACCACCGGCGGCTGACATCCCGCATCGCTCCGTCCGGTCCTGCCGGGCCACCGTCTTCCGGCCCCGCTTCGATCATTCCTCCATGCTGCTTCGGTCCCTCGCATTCGGGGAAGGGAGTGCAGAACGAGCAGGTCGAGGAGGCGCGCGTATGCGGAACCCGGTCGGACGGCACGGGCGGTTCGGCCGGCGTACGGAGTCGCGGTGGTCGTGGACATCGCCATGGTGGCGGGCCGTGGCCGCACCGGCCGCCGGAGCGCTGTCCGCGCTCGCCTTCCCACAGCCGTCCCTCTGGTGGCTCGCGTATGTCGCGCTGGTGCCGTGGATGCTGCTGGCGCGCACCGCGCCGACCGGCCGCCGAGCGGCGCTGGAGGGCTGGCTGGGCGGCCTCGGTTTCATGATCGCCGTACATCACTGGCTGATGCCGAGCCTGCATGTGTTCATCGTCGTGCTGGCGGCGCTTCTCGGGGCGCTGTGGGCGCCCTGGGGATGGCTGGTCCGCGTCATGCTCGGTGGATCGCCGTCCACGCGCCGCGCGACGCTCGCGCTCGCGGTGGTGCCCTCCGGCTGGCTGATGATCGAACTGGTCAGGTCCTGGGAGGGCCTGGGCGGGCCATGGGGTCTGCTCGGTGCCAGCCAGTGGGAGGTGCCGCCCGCTCTGCGGCTCGCCTCGGTGGGCGGGGTCTGGCTGGTGAGCCTGCTGGTCGTCGCGGTGAACACCGCGCTCACCGTGCTGGTCTCGGTGGCCGGGGCACGTGCGGTGGGAGCCGTGGGTGTGGTGCTGTGCGCCGTCACGGTGGGATCCGTGTGGAGCTGGGCGCCGGCGCCGGAGCAGTCGGGCCGGGTGCGGATCGCGGTCGTCCAGCCGGGAATCGTCGATGGCGCCGGCGCCGTCGAGCGCCGGTTCGCCAGCGGTGAGGCTCTGACCCGCACGCTGGCCGGACAGAAGGTCGATCTGGTGGTGTGGGGTGAGAGCAGTGTCGGCTCCGATCTGACGGCGCGGCCCGATCTGGCGGCCAGGATCGCCGGGCTCTCCCGCACGGTCGGCGCCGGGATACTGGTCAATGTGGACGCGCGCAGTACGGACGCGGCGGGCCGGTCCGGCATCTTCAAACGGGCCGTTTTGGTGGGGCCGAACGGCCCGACGGGCGAGACGTACGACAAGATGCGGCTCGTGCCCTTCGGCGAGTACATCCCGGCCCGCGCCGCGCTGGGATGGGCGACCTCGGTGGGCCGGGCGGCCGGTGAGGACCGCAGGCGCGGCACCCAGCAGGTGATCATGGCGCTGCCGGAAGGAGACAAGGGCGGGCTGCGCTTCGGCCCGCTGGTCTGTTTCGAGTCGGCGTTTCCCGATATGAGCCGGCGGCTGGTCAGGGATGGCGCGCAGGTGCTGGTGGCGCAGTCCTCGACCTCTTCGTTCCAGGGGAGTTGGGCGCCGCCGCAGCACGCGTCGCTCGGTGCGCTGCGGGCCGCGGAGACCGGCCGCCCCATGGTGCATGCCACGCTCACGGGCGTCAGCGCGGTCTTCGGACCGGGCGGCGAGCGGATCAGTGGCGGGATCGGTATGGAGCGGCGGTCGGCCGAGGTGTTCGACATTCCGCTGGCGCGCGGCACGACCGCGTATGTCAGGTTCGGCGACTGGGTGGTCCACGGCGCGCTGGCGCTGCTCGCCGCGCTCTGTGTCCTGGCGGGCGTACGGTCGCTCAGGCGGCCTGCTCCAGCGCCTCTCGTACCACCCGCTCGCACAGCTCATGAGTCCGAAGCGCGTCCTGTGCGCTGAGCGTTTTTCCGGCCCGTACGGCTTCCAGGAAGCCGAGGACGCACTGTTCGATGCCACGCTGCCGGGCCACCGGAACCCAGTCGCCGCGCCGCCGCACGCTCGGCTGTCCCTTGTGGTCGACGATCGTCGCGAGATCGTGGACCTCCCGCTTTCTGTCCTGTCCGGACACTTCGAGGATCTCCTCGGTGGAACCGTTCATCCTGTTCATCATGCCGATGGCGGTGAAGCCGTCGCCAGAGAGCTGCAGTACGACATGGTGCAGCAGTCCGTCCCGGACGCGCGCCCGCACATCGGTGTGCTCGACCGGCCCCGGCAGCAGGAAGCGCAGGGTGTCGACGACATGGATGAAGTCGTCCAGGACAAAGGTGCGCGGATCCTCGGGCAGCCCCACGCGGTTCTTCCGCAACAGGATCAGGTCGCGCGGATGCTCCAGGCACTGGGCGTAGCCCGGTGCCTGACGGCGGTTGAAGCCGACGGCGAGGCTGACGCCCCGCTCCTCGGCGAGGCTCACCACACGCTCCGAGTCGGCGAGATCGTAGGCGATCGGCTTGTCGACATACGTCGGGACGCCCGCCTCCAGAAGCCGGGTGACGATCTCGGCGTGTACGGCGGTCGGCGCGTGGACGAAGGCCGCGTCGAGTCCCTGGGAGAGCAGGGCGTCGAGGTCGGTGTGGCGCTGTGCGGCCGGGATGTGATGGGCCTCGGCGGTGCTCGTCAGGGTGGCGGGAGAGCGGGTCTGCAGATGCAGTTCGACTCCGGGCAGCGTGGTGAGAACCGGCAGATACGCCTTCCGCGCGATGTCGCCGAGCCCGATGCAGCCGACCTTCACTAGGCCTCCCTGGCGTTGTCTTCCGTCAACAGATGGGCGTTCGTCTGCTTGTCAGCCCACTGCCGCACTGTCCGGGAAGCATACGTGCGCCGCGCGGACCGCCGGCGGGCGAGCCCGGCGGAGCCCTGGTGGACGCGCGCCGGCCCGGACGAATAAGCCTTGGCGAGGGGCCGCGTCGGTACGTGAGGATGACGGCCATGACGACACCTGAGCGTTCCGAACCCTCCACCGTCGCCGGCGAACGCGAGATGCTGGACGGCTGGCTGGAGTACCACCGAGAAACCCTGGCCCTGAAATGTTCCGGACTGGACGGCAAACAGCTCAGGGAGGCTTCCGTCACTCCTTCCGAGCTGAGTCTGCTCGGCCTGGTCCGGCACATGGCGGAGGTCGAACGCGGCTGGTTCCGCAATGTCCTGGCCGACGAGCAGGCTCCGCCGATCTACTACAGCGACGACGATCCCGACGGCGACTTCCATCCCGGTGAGGACGACACCTGGGACGAGGCGTACGCGACCTGGCGGACCGAGATCGCTCACGCCCGCGAGCTGGCCGCCCCGCACGGCCTCGACGACCTGGGTGCGGGCCCGCGGCGCGAGCGGACCACCGGGGAGCCGTACAACCTGCGCTGGATCTACACCCACATGATCGAGGAGTACGCCCGGCACAACGGTCACGCCGACCTCATCCGCGAGCGGATCGACGGCGCGACGGGCGACTGACCGGCGCCGGCCGGGGACCGCTCCGATCCGCCATTCGGCTCCGGCCCGGCGTCACCCGTCCGGGCCAATCAGTGGTCTTCAGCTCGCCCGGCACCACCCGCGCCCAGCAGAGTGGCGCGAGTGCAGCGAACGAGAAGCGCAGCGATGCTCCTGATGGGAGCGGCGGTCACGGCCGTCTGCGGATGTGTGACGGTGGAGGCTCCCCGGCCCGCGCCCGGAGCCGTGCCACGCCCAGTGGCGAGCAGTAGCGCGGCGGGACCCGGCAGTGTCGAATCCCAGATCGTCCAGGGCCCGGCCCGCGAGGCGCTGGCACCGATTGCCTCGGCGGGTCCGGAACCGGCCGGCTCGCCCTCTCCTTCTCCGGTCCGCGGGACCGGCCCGGAGCGGACTTCCGGGCATGAGCGGCCACCGGCCGCGCCACCACGGCCGAGGCAGCAGCGTCCTCGCGAGCGGCCGGCGGCCCAGCGGCCTCTCGCGCCCGCACCCGCCGCCGGCAATGTCTGTGTCCTCGGCGAGACCTACGGCCGCTGGCCGGCGGACAGCCCTCAGGCCCGTATCTGCCGTAACACCTACGGAAGATGAGCGGCGGGCCGCGGCCCCCGGCTCATCTCTCCCGCAGCCGCCGCTCCAGCCGGTCGATCCCCGCCCGGACGCCGTGCCCGCATCCGTCCTCTCCCAGGACGTCCGCCGCGTCGCGCGCCCGGTCGAGATGGAGGCGCGCCGCGTCCGGCCGCTGGAGCTTCGCGTAGTCGGCGGCGAGATTGAGATGGAGCGACGGATAGAAGGCGCGCACCGCCGGTGAGTCCTTGGACCGGGCCGGGCCCTCACCGCTCTTGTCCAGCCCGTCGGCGGCGGTCAGCGCCCGCAGATCCCAGGCGAGCTCGTCGCCCGGGTCGTCCTGGGTGTCCGCCATGTAGTGAGCGAGCGTGCAGCGGTGGAGAGCGTCGCCGGCCTCGCAGATCTCCGTCCACAGCTCACCGAAGCGGTTGCGCGCCTCCTCACGGTCGCCGCCGTGGAGGAGCATGACCGCCTGCCCGATCCTGGTCATGACGGCGTCCTCCGACGCCTCCTGCTGCTCCATCGCTGCCGCCTTCACTATCCGTCCGATTAATCCGATAAACACGACGCTAGCTGTCGTTACGGACAATCCCGTTCAGGCTCGGGCACAAGGCCCGAGCCAGTCGGACGGCGTCGCGGATCAGCCGAGGTCGGGGATGCGCCAGTCGATGGGCTCGTGGCCCTGCGCGGCGACCGCCTCATTGATCCGCGTGAACGGGCGCGAGCCGAAGAATTTCCTCGCCGACAGCGGTGAGGGATGCGCGCCCGTCACCACCGCGTGCCGCTCCGCGTCGATCAGCGGCAGCTTCTTCTGCGCGTAGGCGCCCCAGAGGACGAAGACCGCCGGGTCGGGCCGCTCGGCCACCGCGCGGATCACCGCGTCCGTCACCTTCTCCCAGCCCTTGCCCTTGTGGGAGTTGGCCTCGCCCTCCCGGACCGTCAGCACCGCGTTGAGCAGCAGCACGCCCTGTTCGGCCCAGGGCATCAGATAGCCGTTGTCCGGCACCGGGTGTCCGAGCTCCTCCTTCATCTCCTTGTAGATGTTCCGCAGGGAAGGAGGCGTCCTGACACCGGGCCGGACGGAGAAGCACAGCCCGTGTCCCTGCCCGGCGCCGTGGTACGGGTCCTGGCCCAGGACCAGCACCTTGACCCTGTCGTACGGAGTGGCGTCGAGCGCCGCGAAGACCTCTTCGCGCGGTGGGTAGACCGGCCCCTTCGCCCGCTCCTCCTCGACGAAATCCGTCAGCTCCTTGAAATAGGGCTTCTGCAGCTCGTCGCCGAGGACGCCGCGCCAGGATTCGGGCAGCATGTCGGTGTCGGTCACGTCAACAACCTCCGGTAAGCGATCACTTGTCCGCCACTGAACTTACCGGTGGCCACTGACATCGGCCTCTACCAGCTTCTTTTACGGTTCAGCTCCCACATCCGCATCACCGTCCGCGGGTCCAGCGCGCGCTCGCCGCCTCCGATGTCGTCCCAGGAGCTGTCCCAGGACACCGCCGGATCGAGTGTGCCGGGCTCACTCGTCGTACCGACGGTCATCTTCTTCTCGGCTTCGGCGTCGCCGTCCGACAACAGCCCGCATCCGGCGAGCAGAGTCATGGAGGCGAGGGCCCCGGTGGTGGCCCGCCGGACGGTCCCGTCGAACATCTGCACGTCCTTGTTCAGCCATGGATCGGCAGACCGTACCGCAGCGCCCGCCGGATCAATATGGAGATCCGGCGGGGCTTTTCGGAGCGTGTCGTCCGCGAACCTCCCTATCCCACACCGGCGTTGAGGAAGATTCCGCCGTCGACGACCAAAGTCTGTCCGGTGATCCAGTCGGACTGGTCGGAGGTCAGGAACGCGGCGGCGCCGCCGATGTCCTCCGGCACTCCGAGCCGGCCCAGCGGATAGGCGGCCGCGGCCTCGGCCTCCCGGCCCTCGTAGAGCGCCTGCGCGAACCTGGTCTTGACCACGGCGGGCGCGATGGCGTTGACCCGTACGACCGGCGCGAACTCGTGCGCGAGCTGGAGGGTCAGATTGACCATCGCCGCCTTGCTCATGCCGTACGCGCCGATGAAGGGCGACGCCGAGACCCCGGCGACCGACGCGATGTTCACGATCGCGCCGCCGTTCTCCTTCTGCCAGGCCCGCCAGGTCCGCTGGGCGAAGCCGAGCGCCGAGATGACATTGGTCTCGTACACCTTGCGGGCCACATTCAGGTCCAGTTCGGCGATCGGGCCGAAGACCGGATTCGTGCCGGCGTTGTTGATCAGGAAGTCGACCCGGCCGAACGCCTCCATGGTGCGCTCCACGGCGATCGCCTGGTGCGCCTCGTCGTGCGCCTTGCCCGGCACACCGATCGCGCGGTCGGAGCCGAGTTTCTCCACCGCCTCCTTGAGCGCGTCCTCGCCGCGCCCGGTGACGCACACCCGGTCGCCGCGGGCGACGAGCGCCTCGGCGATGCCGTATCCGATGCCGCGGCTGGCGCCCGTGATCAGGGCGACCTTGCCGCTGTCCTGTATCCGCTGTGTCATGTCAGTGCTCCCGGCTTCAGTTGAGCGGTCCGCCGGCGACGTACATGACCTGGCCGGAGACAAAGCCGGCCTCCTCGCCGGTGAAGAAGGCGATGGCGTTCGCGATGTCCTCCGGCTTTCCGACGCGCTGGACCGGGATCTCGGCGGCGGCCGCGGCCTGGAACTCCTCGAAGCCCATGCCGATACGCGCGGCGGTCTGAGCGGTCATCTCGGTGACGATGAAGCCGGGCGCGACGGCGTTGGCGGTGATGCCGAACTTGCCGAGTTCCTTGGCGAGGGTCTTGGTGAAGCCCTGGAGGCCGGCCTTGACCGCGGAGTAGTTGGCCTGGCCGCGGTTGCCCAGCGCGGAGCTGGAGGAGAGGCTGACGATACGGCCGAACCGGGCGTCCACCATGTGCTTCTGGCAGGCGCGGGCCATCAGGAACGCCCCTTTGAGGTGCACGTTCATCACGGTGTCCCAGTCGGACTCGCTCATCTTGAAGAGCAGATTGTCCCGCAGCACACCGGCGTTGTTGACAAGGACGGTCGGCGCGCCCAGCTCCTCGGCGACCCGCGCGACGGCGGCCTCCACCTGTGCGCTGTCGGAGACGTCGCAGCCGACGGCGAGTGCCGTGCCGCCGGCCGCGCGGATCTTCTCGACGGTGTCCTTGCAGGCCGCCTCGTCGAGGTCGAGTACGGCGACGGCGCGGCCCTCCGCGGCCAGCCGTACGGCGGTGGCGGCGCCAATGCCGCGCGCCGCCCCGGTCACGATGGCTACGCGCTGCTCGGTGGTGGACATCCCTGTTCTCCTCGCCCTAGGATCCCGCGGCTCTCGATCACTGAGCAACCGCTTAGTAGCTTCAGCAGACGAGACGCTAGAAGCCCGGGCACGCGGTGTCAACGGGCCACGGGCGGAGCGCGGAGATCGGCCGTGGATGTCGTGTCGGGAGGCCGCGTGCGTCAGAGGACCAGCAGGTCGAGCAGGCGTTCCGCCTCTGCCTCCGGGTCGGCCGTCAGTCCAGTGTGCACAGGACCCGGCTGTACGACGGTCGAGCGCGGCGCGATCAGCCAGCGGAAACGCCGGCCCGGGTCGTCTGCCGAGGCCTGCCCGGCTCCGTCGCCGCCGCAGCAGACGCTCTCGACCGCGCGCAGCGCCGCCCGTACGCCGGCGATGTCCGCGTGCGGGTCGAGTGCCTTCAGTCTGGCCTCGTCGAGATGGGTCCTGGCCGCGACATAGGACCGCGCGCGGCAGTAGACCAGCACCCCGGCGTTCATGCACTCGCCGCGTTCCATCCGCGGCACCACCCGGAGCAGCGCGTACTCGTAGACGTCCCTCGTGCTCACCGGCCGCCGTCCTTCGTGTCATTCGTCTGCTGCGGCCGGGGCGCGAGGCGGTCGGCCAGCCAGCCGGGAGCCGCCGACGGCTTGCTCTTGGCGGGCGCGTCCAGGATCACCCGCTCGTGGATCGTCGCGGCACGCGCGAGCAGCGGCTCCACATACGCGCGGCGCAGCGCGTCCGTCGAGTCGAAGCCGGGCTCGTCGACGAGCCACTCGTCCGGTACGTCGGCGGTGACCTCGGTCAGCAGCTCCTCGGTGACCAGCGGCGCGAGCGCCGCCGCGGCCGCCGCGATGTCCGGCGCGAAGGGCGCGAGAGCGTGGTCGGACGCGTTGTACGGCTTGGCCGCGGAGGCCCCGGCGCCCGGCCAGTTGTGATGCCAGATCATGGTGGCCCCGTGGTCGATCAGCCACAAGTCACCGTGCCAGACGAGCATGTTGGGATTGCGCCAGGAGCGGTCGACGTTGTTGATGACCGCGTCGAACCAGACGATCCGCCCGGCATCCTCGGGCCCGACCTGGTAAGCCAGCGGGTCGAAGCCGATCGATCCCGGCAGATAGTCCATGCCGAGGTTCAGCCCACCGCTCGCCTTCAGCAGCTCCTGTACCTCCTGGTCCGGCTCGGAGAGTCCGATGACAGGGTCGAGCTGCATGGTCACCAGCTCAGGGACGCGCAGACCGAGTCTGCGCGCGAGCTGCCCGCAGATCACCTCGGCGACCAGCGTCTTGCGGCCTTGTCCCGCGCCGGTGAATTTCATGACATATGTACCGAGATCGTCCGCCTCGACGATCCCGGGGAGCGAGCCGCCTTCACGCAGAGGCGTGACATAGCGAGTCGCGGTGACTTCTGTCAGCATTTCCTCAGGCTATACGGCGCCGCTACCTGGAGATCCACGGACCAGGGGCAGGGCCATAGAGGCTGGAGAATCACTCCGATCAGCCCTGGGAGAATCCGGGGAGTTTTGACCGGCGGCCCGCTGCCCGAGGAAGCCGTGATCAGGGCCCGGCCCCGGGACTGAGGTGCGCCGCAGCACATGGAGACCGTCCTCTGGTGCTGCGGCCCACCGCCAGGGCTTGGCCACCTCGGGCCGCCGCGGGATGACCTCGGCCTTGGCCGGAGCAGGCTTCCACGTACAGGTGTCCCATGTATGGACCGCGACAGCGTCGCCAAATCGCGTGGTGAGCGGCAACGACACCTCTTCCATCGGCCTGCCCTCTCCTGGCCGCTCACCAGAACACCTTCCGAAGGGACGGGACGGTGCCGTCCGCTCAGGCCAGCTCGCTGTCGATGAAGTCGAAGATCTCATCGTCCGTCGCGCCGTCCAGCCGCCCCGTCAGATCCTTCTCCTCGCCCTGTCCTCCCTCGCTCTCCAGCCCGATCACTCTCTCCAGCGCGGCCTCCAGCCGGAGCCGGAGGTGGGTCCGCAGCGCTTCGTCCGCCGAGATTGCCGAGATCTCTGCCTCCAGGGTGTCGAGCGCGGAGAGGTCACCGGATCCGCGCGATGGTGCGCCGTCGGCACCGGCCAGCTCCGAGCGGAGCAGTTCGGCGATCGCCGACGGGGTCGGGTGGTCGAAGACCAAGGTCGTGGGCAGCCGGAGTCCGGTGGCCGCCCCCAGCCGGTTGCGGAGTTCGACCGCGGTCAGCGAGTCGAAGCCCATGTCGAGCAGCCCGCGGCCGGACTCCACCGCGTTCGGCGAGGAGTGGCCCAGGATGGCGGCCGCTTCGGCCCGTACGAGTTCCAGCAGGAGCCGCGTCCGCTCCGGTTCCTCTCCGACAGCGGCGAGCTTCTTGCGCAGCGCTTCGACCTCGTCGACCTCGGCACGCACGGCCGCTCGCCTCAGCGGTTGCTTGACCAACGACCTGTACAGAGGGTGGAGTTCACCCGTCTCCGCCCGTGCCCGCAGGGCGGCCAGATCGAGCCGTACGGGCACCAGCAACGCCCGGTCCGAGGCGAGCGCGGTGTCGAAGAGCTCCAGGCCCTCGGCGGGCGAAAGCGCCCCGATGCCGCTGCGTACGAGCCGGGCCCGGTCGGTGGCGCCGAGGGTCGCGGTGACGCCGCTGACCGCCTCCGGTTCCGTCCCGGCCGACCGCTCCGCCTCATCGGCCCACAGGCCCCAGGCCAGCGAGACGGCGCTGAGTCCCTGGGCCCGACGGTGTGCGGCGAGCGCGTCCAGGTACGCGTTGCCCGCCGAGTAGTTGGCCTGTCCGGCGTTACCGATGGTCGCGGCGTAGGACGAGTAGAGGACAAAGGCCGCCAACTCGTGCTCCCGCGTGGCCAGATGGAGATTCCAGGCCGCGTCCGCCTTCGGCCGCAGCACGGCGGCCAGCCGGTCCGGGGTCAGCGACTCCACCACACCGTCATCCGTCACGCCCGCGACATGGATCACAGCACCGAGCGGATGCTCGTCCGGGACTCCGGCCAGCACCTCCGTCAGGGCTTCCCGGTCGGCCGCGTCACACGCGGCCACCGTCACCGCCGCTCCCAGCGCGACCAGCTCGTCGCGGCAGGCGCCGGCGCCGGGGGCGTCGAGACCCCGGCGGCTGGTGAGCAGCAGATGACGTACCCCGTGCTCGGTGACGAGATGCCGGGCCACCTGCCTGCCCAGCGCACCCGTGCCGCCGGTGACAAGGACCGTGGCATCGGGGTCCAGCCGCGGGGCGGCCGCAAGCGGCTCCTCCGTGGCCCGTACGAGACGAGGACTCAGCAACGCGCCATCGCGTAGGGCGAGTTGAGGCTCACCGGTGGCGAGAACCGCTTGAATCACCTCGGCGGTCACAGCGCCTTGCCACTCCGCTTCTTCCCGCGCCGGGCCGACTTCCTGAACGACTTGGCCGATCTCGCCAATGCCGCCGATGCCGCCGATGTGGCCGATGTGGCCGACACGATCTGCCTGACCGGTCTCACCGGCCTGCTCAACATCCAGCAGGATAAACCGGCCAGGGTGTTCGGACTGCGTGCTGCGCAGCAGGCCCCAGACCGTTGCCCCGGCCAGATCGGTCACGCCGTCGTCCGGTCGCGCGGCCACCGCACCGCGTGTCACGAGGAGCAGCCGCTCGGCGGGCGCCGGCTCCGTGCCGAGCCACCGTTGTACGAGCTCCAGCGCGTGGCGCGCGGCTTGGTGAGCGGCGGCCACCGCGTCCTCGTCAGCGACGGGGCCGGGCGTGGCGACGACGACATGTGCGGAACCCGACTCGGTTCCGTCGCCGCCGGGCGCCACCGGCACCCACTCCACACCGAACAGCGTGTCACGCTGCGGCGCCTGGGAGCCGAGCAGCCGCGCCGGATCGAACGGCCGCAGTGTCAGGGACTGGACGCTCAGCACCGGCGCCCCCTCACCGTCGGCCAAGGAGAGCGCAGCGGTGTCGTGCCCGGTGGGCGCCAGCCTCACCCGCAAAATGGTGGCGCCGACGGAGTGCAGCCGCACCCCCGCCCAGGCGAAGGGCAACCGCAGCGGCCCCACTTCCACACCCGACGTGGCCACATCGAGGCCCAGCGGATGCAGTACGGCGTCCAGCAGAGCCGGGTGCACACAGGACGCCGCGGCCTCCTCGGCCAGCTCCTCCGGCAGGCTCACCTCCGCGAAGAGCGCGTCCTTACCCCGCCATACGTTCCGCAGGCCGCGGAAGGCCGCCCCGTAGGTGTAGCCCCGCGCGGCGAGTTGGGCGTAGAGCTCCTCGACCGGCACCTCGGTGGTACCGGCGGGAGGCCAGGAAGCCGCTCCGAGATACGCACCGGGTGACTCGTCCGAGCCCGCCAGAGAGCCCACGGCGTGCCGGGTCCAGAACACCTCGTCCGTACCCGCCGCGCCTGCCGCGGGTCCCTGGGCCGAGTGGACGGTGACCCTGCGCCGCCCGAACTCGTCGCCTTCTCCGACGGCCACCTGGATCTGGACGGTGCCGTGTTCGGGGATCACCAGTGGCGCCTCCAGCGTGATCTCCTCGATCAGATCGCAGTCGACGTGGCTGCCCGCGTACAGGGCCAGTTCCACGAAGGCCGCACCCGGTAGGAGCGCCGTCTCCGAGATCGCGTGGTCGGCGAGCCAGGGGTGTCCGGCCAGTGAGAGCTGCCCAGTGAAGACATGCCCCTGACCGTCCGCGAGTGTGAGCGCGGCCCCGAGCAGCGGATGGCCGGCGGCTCCCAACCCCAGGTCGACGGCCTCGGCGGAGAAGGCGGGTGTGTCGAGCCAGTAGCGGCGGCGTTGGAAGGCGTAGGTGGGCAGGTCGACGGGACGGCGGGCAGCCACCGGACCGAAAACCGCCGCCCAGTCGAGTGCGAGGTCGGTCTGGACATGCAGCGCGCCCAGCGCCGAGATCACCGCATGCGCCTCCGAACCATCCTTGCGCAGCGACGGCACGAAGACCTTGTCGTCGCCTTCGACACCCGCCTGGGCCAGCGCCGCCAAAGTGGCATCCGGACCCAGCTCAATGAATGTCCCCACACCCTCACCTTCGAGAGTCCGGACGGCCTGGTGGAAGAGAACCGCGTTACGGGCATGCGCGGCCCAGTAGTCGACCGAGGACAGCTCCTCGGCCGTCGCCAGCTCACCCGTCAGCGTCGAAACAATCGGAATCGTCGGCGCGGAGAACTCCAACCCACTGGCTATGGAGCGGAATTCATCGAGCATGCCGTCCATCAGAGGCGAATGGAACGCATGGCTGACCGTCAGGCGACGCGTCTTACAACCCGCCTCCGCCAGCCGGCCCGCCACCTCCAGCACCGCACCCTCTACACCCGAAATCACCGTCGACGACGGACTGTTCACCGCC
>NZ_JARBAE010000056.1:0-40720 GCF_033795305.1 Streptomyces sp. AK02-01A | reverse complement strand
TCCCCGGCCCCACCGGCAGGGGGGGTGGGCCGGTGGGGCCGCCCCTTGCCCGGCCGCCTCACGTCCGCCTTGACCCCGCGCCGCCGCGACCCCGCGCCGCTCAGCCCGCCGTGATCAGCACCGGCCCTCCGGCCGGATCCGCCTTGTCGATCCAGTCGGCGGAGGCGTACACCGGCCGGTTCGGCACCGCGCCTCGTCGCAGCCGCTCCCGGTGCAGCACCTGGCCGTCCTGGCTGACCACCAGGACCGACAGCCGCCCGGCCGCACGGGCCGTACGCAGGGTGAACCGGCCCAGCGGAGGCCGTGGGCCGCGCGGGTCGATCCGGTTCGGCGCGACCCAGCGCAGCGGCGCCTCGACCGCCACCGGCACCTGCCCGCCCGGCCACTCCCCGTCCGCCAGATACCGCAGCACCGGCCCGGCGACGAGCCGGCCCTCCCGGGCGGCGGTGCCGGCGGGTTCGACCGCGTGGATCAGATTGCCGACCGCGAAGATCCCGGAGGCGGCCGTACGGAACGCGGTGTCGACCGCCGGGCCCCGGGTGCCGCGGTCCAGCGCGATACCGCCCAGCGCGGCCAGCTCCTGGTCGGGGATCCAGTCGCCGGTGAACACGACCGTGTCACAGGCGACGGTCGTGGTCCTGCCGTCGGCGTGCCGGAGCGTGAGACCGGTGAGCCGGCCCCGGCCGAGCAGTTCGGTCACGGTCGTCCCGGTGAGCAGCGGGACCTGGTGCCGCAGCCGGGCGCCCAGCCCGGACGCCAGGGAGGACTGGTGGCGCGGCTCGTCGGTGATCATCGCCGCGACCTCCACGCCCGCGCTTCGCAGGGTGCGCGCGGCGGAGTAGCTGACGGGTTCGGCGCCTACGACGACCGCTCGCCGGCCGATCCGCTGGTGGTGCAGATGGACGGCCTGCTGCAGCTCGCCGGTGGTGAACACTCCGGCCGGTCTGGTGCCGGGCACCAGCCGTGCGCTGCGCGGGCGTTCACGCGCGCCGGTGGCGAGGACGACCGCTCCGGCGGTGATCCGTTCCAGTCCGTCCGGGCTCGTGGTGTCCAGCGCGAGCGGGCCCGGCGGCCCTTGGGGCCGCCCGTCCCGGGCGGTGGCCCGCCGCGGCCGCGGCCTGGTGTCGCGCTGTCCCGCCCAGCCGGTGACGGAGACACCGGTGCGCACGACGGCGCCGGCTCCGGCCGCCAGGTCGCACCAGTGGCGGGCGTACGCGGGTCCGCTCATCGGGCGCCGCAGCTCACGCAGTCCGAATCCGCTGTGGTAGCAGTGGCGCGGGATGCCTCCGGCCTGCTCCTCGCGGTCGACGACCTCGACCGTACCGGCGCCCGCCGCGGCGAGCCGGGCCGCCGCGGCCAGTCCTGCCGGGCCCGCGCCGATCACCAGGACATCGACGGTACGTGCCCGCCGGCCGTCCGTGTTCGTTGTGGCGTTCATGGTCCGACCTCCGGCCGCGGGAACGGTTCGCCGCCGGGAGTGGCGGGAGCGAACAGGGCGTGTACGGCGGCGCCGCAGTAGAAGCCCTGGCACCGGCCGCCGCGGGCGCGGGTGCGCCGCCGTAGTCCCTCGGCCGAGCGGGGCGGGAGAGGGCCGGCGAGCGCGTCGCGGATCTCGCCGCGGGTGACCCGTTCGCAGTGGCAGACGATTCTTCCGTACTCCGGGTCGGCGGCGATCAGGTCGGCGCGTTCGTACGGGCGGGGAAACGCCTCGCCGAGATTCGGCATCCGTACGGGTTCGAGCTCGCGAGGTGCTCCCAGCTCCTGGCCGGTGGCGGCCAGCAGTTCCACGACATGGGCGGCGATCGCCATCGACGCGGTCAGTCCGGTGGAGCGGATGCCGCCGACGGTCACATATCGCTGTTCCGCGTGGCAGCGGATCCGGTAGTCGTCCTCCTCGGTGGCGGCGCGCAGTCCGGCGTAGACCGCGGTGACCTCCTCGTCGAGCAGCTCCGGCATGATGTGCCGGCCCTTGTCCCGCAGATAGCTGAGGCCTTCCGCGGACGATCCGGTGGCCGTCTTGTCGTCGAGGTCCTCCGCGGTCGGGCCGAGCATCACATTGCCGTACACCGTCGGCGCCACCAGTACGCCTTTGCCGAGTGCGGTCGGCACCGGCAGCAGGATGTGCCGGACAAGGCCGCGTGCCTGTTTGTCGAAGACCATGAGCTGGCCTCGTCGCGGAGTCACGGTGAAGTCGGTGTGGCCGAGCAGCCGGTCGATCTCGTCGGCATGGAGACCGGCGGCGTTGATCAGTGTGTGCGTACGCAACGGGCCGCGTGTGGTGGCGAGTTGATGCGGCGGTCCGCTCGCGACCTTCTCCACCCGGCAGTTGAGATGCAGATCGGCTCCGCCCAGGACGGCCTGGGTGGCGTACGCGAGCGTCGTCGTCCATGGGCAGATGACGCTCTCGCCGGGGACTTCGAGCGCGCCGAGCGCGCCGGGACCGAGACGCGGCTCGTGGGAGTACAGCTCGTCCGCGCCCATGATCCGTGTCTCGCGGTAGCCGTTGCGCTCCGCCTTCTCCACCAGCCTCGGCAGCGCGGCCAGTTGCTCGTCGTCCCAGGCGACCAGCAGGGCACCGAGCGGCTCGACGGGGATCCCGCTCTCCTCGGCGTAGGCGGCCAGCCGCCGCTGTCCCTCCCGCACCAGCCGGGACTCCAGCGAACCGGGCACCGCGTCGAAACCGGTGTGCAGAATCGCCGTGTTGGCCTTCGACGTACCGTCGCCGACATCGTCGGAGGCTTCCACGAGCGCGATACGCGATCGGTATCGCGTCAGCTCCCGGGCGATGGCGGTGCCGACCACTCCGGCGCCGACGACCACGATGTCGTACACCTCGTCCGGCAGCGCTCCCGCGGTCGTGACAGTCATGGTGCTCCAGGTCAGCGAGGTGCGGCGGGCGGGGGAGTGCGGTCGAGCAGCGCGGCCACGGCCGAGCGGAAGACGCCCAGGCGGGCGGCCGCCTCGTCCGCGCCGATCCGCGGTTCATAGACCGCGGCGGGTTTCCACTCGGGTATCACCTGCCGAAGCCGCAGCTCCGGAGCGAGTCCGAGACGCGCGAGAGCGCCCACGCCGAGGGCCGTGACATCGGGCAACGCCGAGACCTCCACGGGCCGTTGCAGCAGATCGGCCTGGGTCTGCATCAGCAGCGCCGACCGGGTCAGACCGCCGTCCACGCGGAGGCTTGTCAGCGGCTGACCGAGGTCGGTGGCCACCGCGTCGGCCAGCTCGACGACCTGGGCGGCGATGCCTTCGCACAGCGCGCGCACCAGATGCCCGGCTCCGGTGTTCAGGCCGAGGCCGGTCACCGAGCCGCGCAGATCGCCGCGCCACCACGGAGCCGCGAGCCCGGCGAGAGCCGGCACGAAGGTGACGCCGCCGCTGTCCGGTACGGAGGAGCCGACCGGGTCGAGGTCGGCGGCGCCGGAGATCACTCCGAGATCGGTCAGCCAGCGTACGGCGGAGGCCGCTGTGTAGACCTGTCCGTCGAGGCAGTAGCTGGTGCGGCCGCCGAGCCGCCAGGCGACACAGCTCACCAGTCCCGATGTCCCTCGGCGTGGCCGCTCGCCGGTCTGGGCGAGCAGGAACGCGCCGGTGCCGTAGGTGCACTTGGCCGTGCCCGGTTCGGTCACGTCCTGGGCGAGCAGCGCGGCCTGCTGGTCGACGAGCAGCCCGGTCAGCGGGATCTCGTCGCCGAAGGCGGTGGTGGTACCGACCGGCCCGGCGGCGTCGACGATACGGGGCAGCGCCTCGCCGGACAGTCCGAAGATCTCCAGGGCCGCCGGTGACCAGTCGACGTGGTCGAGGTCGAGAAGCTGGGTACGTCCCGCGGTGGCGGCGTCCGTGACGAACGCGCCCGTCAACTGGTGGATCAGCCAGGAGTCGCTGGTGGTGACGGCGCCCTCGCGGGTCAGCCGGCGCCGGATCCAGGCCATCTTGGGCGCGGCGAAGTACGGATCGAGAGGCAGTCCGGTCAGTTGGGTCAACCGCTCGTCGTGCGCGGCGAGTTCGGCGCACAGCGACTCGGCGCGCCGGTCCTGCCACACGATCGCGTCGGTGAGTGGCGCGCCCGTGTCCGGATCCCAGGCGAGGACCGTCTCGCCCTGGTTGGCCAGGCCGACGGCCGCGACTGGTTCGGCCGCGTCTGCGAGGGCCTGGCGTCCCGCTTCGAGGACGGAGGAGAGCAGCACGGCCGGATCGACCTCGACCAGTCCGCCGGAGCCGTACCGGGGCGGTGCCGGAGCCGATCCCGCGCCGATCACACCGCGTTCGGGGCAGATGACCAGTGCCTTGGTGGACGAGGTGCCCTGATCGATGGCGAGCACCGGCCGGGCGGCCGGGCCGGTGAGGGTGGCGGGCGAGTGGTGGGCTGGCGGCATGTCCCGTTCTTCGGTCGCAGGGGTCGTGATCGCTGTGCGAAAGCGTGGTGCAGGTCAGAGCGGGCGTCAAGGGTTCTCAGGACCGGCTGTGAGCGCCCGTCCCGGCCCGCCGGAAATCGTCCGGACAGCCCGGTCCCGAGATGTGCAACCTTCTTTGATCAACGGAGAGTTGCGAAAGATCAGCAAAGTGTTCGAGCGACGGCACTCCGGCCCCTACACTGATCGCCGAGCAGTGGCAGGGCGACCCCGAACGGTTCGCCTTTGGCTGCGGGCACGGCAGTTCCGTGTCATGTGTGAGGAAAGCCGGATCGCTTCACCCCCCACCGTGCTAGAGGATCTATGACGACCACCTTTTCACCCGGGCGGCGCTTCGGCCCGGGGCGTGTCGTGGAAGCGGCGCCGTCCGGAGCCGTGCAGCGCAAGACCGCGGATCACTCTCCTGCCGGCCGTGCCCGGGCGGTGGCCTCCTTACGGCGGCCGGTACGGCGAGGCGCGGTTCAGGCCGGAGCCGGGACGGAGGCGGCGGCCCGGTGCTAGCTTCTCCCGTCCGGCTCTCGCCGAGGGAGCCGAGCTGATGGCGAGCGATCATTTCCGTCCCATTTACCATCCGGCGGGCCACGACAACGAACTGCGCGCCGCGGTCCAGGATCTGCGCACGGGCCGCTGGGTCTCGATGCGCAACCTCCTCGCGGAGACGCCCGACTGGGCACAGTGGACCCAGCGGACCCAGGTGCTCGCCGCCGTGGCCGCCGGTTCCGACGCCGTACAGACATGGCGGGCCGAAGAGCCGCGCAGTGTCGCGGCGACCGTGATGCACACCCGTGTCCTGGTGGAGCGCGCCCTGCGGTCCCACCGCGAGGGCCATCCACGCACCCAGGAGCTGTGGCAGGGCGCGTGGGAGGCCTGTGGAAACGCCGCGCGGCACGCTCCGGCGGATCCGGTGCCCTGGGTGTGCCTGCTGGCACTGTCCCAACTCGACGGCCGCCAGCGGCTGGAGGAGCACCGGCTGGCGCCGCCCGGCCCGATGCTGTTTCCCGGACCGTGGGCCCTGCTGGCCGAGGCGGACAAGCGCGATCCGTACAACCGCGAGGCGTACCACCGCATGCTCCAGTTCGTGTACGCGCGGCGGGCCGATGGATCCCTCTCCGAAGCGGTCAACTTCGTTCAGTGGGCCGCCTCTTCGGCGCCAGAGGGTTCGGCGCTGCATGTCCTGCCGCTGTTTGTCAGGGTGGAGCGCTACCGCCGGGAGAACGGTCACGAGAAGGCCCTCGACCTCCACTGGGTCACCGAGGACGCCACCAGGGACGCCCTGCGGGCCCTGGAGCTGTGGTTCGACCAGGCCTCTCTGGCCGCGGCGTCGCTGCTCGATCTCAACCATCTCGCGCACGCTCTGTGGGGCGCGCTCCAATTCGACCAGGCGGCCCGGGTGTTCGAGGCGCTGGGACCGTTCTACGCCTCACTGCCATGGGCGTACCGCACCCGTAGCCCCGGTGACTCCGCACAGGCGGAGGAAGTGTTCCTCCGCGCCCGCAGCCGCTGCCTCGGCGCGGCCCGTGATCCGCGGCACGGGCCGTCCGGCTGAGCCGGGGTCCGCCGCACAGCACGCACCACCAGGCTCCGCAATGATTCCGACCGGAGGTACCCCCATGTCCCTGTCCCCACCGGCTTGGTCGAAAGCCGATGCCACACCGCGGAAGGATGAGGAGCAGCGCCTGCGCGAACTGGGCTATCAGCCGGTCCTCGCGCGCCGCATGGGAGGCTTCGGCAACTTCGCCATCAGCTTCTCCGTCATCTCCATCCTGTCCGGCTGTATGACGCTCTACGGCTTCGGCATGGGCGCCGGCGGCCCCTCGGTGATGCTCTGGGGCTGGGTGGGCGTCGGTCTGTTCGTGCTCTGCGTCGGTATGGCGCTCGCCGAGGTCACCAGCGCCTATCCCACGTCCGGTGCCCTCTACTACATGGCCGACCGGCTGGGCGGCCGCAAGTGGGGCTGGTACACCGGCTGGCTGAACCTGCTCGGACTGCTGGGCGCGATCGCCGGTATCGACTACGGCGCAGCGCTGTTCACCGGCGCCTTTCTCAATCTGCAGTGGGGCTTCGAGCCCACTCCGGGCTGGACCATGGTCATATTCATGTGCATCCTGCTGCTGCACGCCGTGCTGAACCTGTTCGGCGTACGGCTGGTCAGTGTGCTCAACTCGATCAGTGTGTGGTGGCATCTGGCCGGTGTCGCCGTCATTGTCGGCGCCCTGGCGATCGTGCCCGACCGTCACCAGTCACCGTCGTTCGTCTTCACCGAGTTCGTCAATGACACCGGTTGGGACAACCCGATCTATGTCGCCGCCATCGGGCTGCTGCTGGCGCAGTACACCTTCTGCGGCTACGACGCCTCGGCGCATCTGTCGGAGGAGACCTCCAACGCCTCGGTCTCGGCGGCGCGCGGCATCGTGCGGGCCATCTGGGTCTCCTGGCTGGCCGGCTTCGTCCTGCTGGCCGGTCTCACCTTCGCGATCCAGGACTACGCGGGTACGCGGAACAGCGCCACCGGCGTACCGCCCGCGCAGATCCTGATCGACGCTCTCGGTACGAGCGGTGCCACGGCGCTGCTGCTCCTGGTGATCGTGGCACAGCTCTTCTGCGGCAACGCGGAGGTCGCCGCCGCCAGCCGGATGGTCTTCGCCTTCAGCCGCGACAACGCCCTGCCGGGCTCCGCGCTGTGGCGGCGCGTCAGCAGCCGTACCCAGACCCCGGTGCCGGCGGTCTGGCTGTCGGTCATTGTCGCGTGCCTGCTCGCCGTGCCGTCGCTGTACTCCGCGACGGCCTACGGCGCGGTGACGGCCATCAACGTCATCGGCATCACACCCGCGTACGCCATCCCGATCTATCTGAAGCTGCGCGCCGGAAACCGCTTCGAGTCCGGTCCCTGGACCCTGGGCCGCTGGAGCAAGCCGATCGGCTGGATCGCCGTTGTGTGGGTGGCGCTCGTCACCGTGCTCTTCTGTCTGCCGCAGTCGAACCCGGTGACCGTCGACTCGATGAACTACGCGGTGATCGCTCTGGCCGTCGTGCTGGTTCTGGCGACGGTGTGGTGGTACGTCGCCCGTGGCTCGTACAGCACGCCCAAGGCGTACGGGAACGCCCGCGAGCAGTCGGAGATCTCCGAAGGCATCGTCTGAGCGGCAAGCGGTTCGCGGCGGGCTCTGGTCCCGGGCCCGCCGCGAACCGCCCGGGTCAGGTCCGGCGGATCTTTCACGCGCGTCCGCCGGACGACCCCGAGGGCTGTCCCGTCATCCCCGGCGGGCGCGCGACGACAGCCACGGCGCCTCGCCGCGTTGTCGGAACGCCCGCATACATCCCGTGTGCGAGCGCTCCTTCGCCTTGCGACACACCGCATCCGACGCCGCGCGCCGATCCACCAGGGATCACGGGACAGCCCTTAGTTCTCGTCGACGAACTTCCGCGCCAGTTCGCTGCCGAGCTGCACGGCCGCGCTCTGGTCCTCGATGGGCGAGATCCCGGAGTCCTTGAAGAGGATGTACGTCACTCCGGAGCTGGTACCGCCCCGGTTGGGGTCGCCCGGGATACCCAGAGCACGGGCCGTCGCGTACGAGGCCTCGCCGATGATCTCGGCCGGGCCCGTGTCGCCGACGACGCCGTACTGCACGTTGTCGCCGTGGATGACGGCCGCGAGTGTGCCGCCCCGGATGCCCGACGACGTGTGGTCCCAGATCGGACTCGGATTCGGCACGACGACATACGGCAGCTCCTCCGACTTCAGCGGTTTGCCGTCGGCCTGCATATAGGCCGTCTGGAACTGGAACGAGCGATCGGTCGAGGGCCCGCACTGCGTGGTGACCTGGCCGTCGCAGTCGATGTCCATGTCGGCCTTCCAGAACACGGCGCCGTTCGCGTCGCAGACGGGAACCGTCGCCGGACTGCTCTCGTCGAGGCGGTACAGGCCGTCCGAGATCTGGTTGCACTGGCTGACCCTGGCCAGCAGCTCCGCCGCGGTGACCACGCCCTCTCCGCGGGGAAGCCCGCGGGCCGGCCCGTTCGCGGCGGGTGGGCCCGGAACTCCGTTCGGGGCGGACGGACCTGGTGCTCCTTGTGAGGACGGCGGACCCGGTACGCCGTCCCGGGACGGGGGTCCCGGCACGCCGTCCGGAGCGGGCGGGCCCGGGACTCCGTCCGGGGTGGGCGGATCCAGCTCGCCCTCTCCGGCTCCCGGACCAGCCGCTCCCGGCCGGGAGGGCAGCGAGCCGGGAGGCGGCACGGCGCCGGACGCCATCGGGGACGCCTTCGCGGGATCGGGTGGTGAGGGAGAGTGCGCGGCCAGTTCGGGAAGCACGATCGTGGGGAGTACCGAGGCGACGAGCAGCGCCGTGCCGACGGCGACAAGAGTATGGGTGCGAGGTTGCACGGGGAGATGCCTTTCCTGGACGGCGAGGCCCTAGCGGGCGGACGGAGGCTGACGGCGGTCCTCGCGTATGCACCGGCCCAGCCTGTCGAGGAACACCCGCTGCCCCGTCACCAGCGGCTCCACCGCGTCCTCCAGTGGGAACCAGGCGACCCGGTCCAGCTCCGGGAACTCGCGCAGGACACCCGAGCCCCTCGGCCACTCCATGGTGAAAGTGCCGAGGACGGCCCGTGCGGGGTCGAGATCTCCCTCGACGGCCCAGACTGTGACCGTCTTGCCTCCCCGCTGCCGGGACGCGCCGAGCGGTGTCCAGGGTCCCTCGGGCGGCGGCACGCCCAGCTCCTCCTGGAACTCCCGGCGGGCCGCGGCCTCGGGCTGCTCCTCGGGGCCGTGCTCTCCCTTGGGAATCGACCAGGCGGCGGTGTCGCGGCCCGACCAGTACGGGCCGCCCATGTGTCCGAGCAGCACTTCGGCACCGGTGTCCATGACCCGGTACAGAAGGAGCCCCGCGCTTTGCCTGGCCGACATGTCGTCAAGTCTGTTCGGGCGCCGGAGGCGTCGCCATTCGAACGCCGGGCCGAAACCGTGGTCCGGGAAGCGGCGGCTCCCGGGCGCTGAGCCGTGAACGAGCGGGTCAGGGCCCGGAGGCGGCTGCCGGGTCACCGCCGGAAGACTTCCAGACTGATCGTATGAATATTGCGCCTTCCGAGGGAACAGTGGCCGGAGGTGCGCGCGCGGCGGCGTCCGGCCCGGCTGACGCCTCGTGGATCTGACGGCCCGTCCGCCTGACGAGCCGTGCGTCTGACGGTTCGCCGTCCGCGGCCGTAACGACGCGGCAGGGCCCGGCCTCGATTCGAGGCCGGGCCCTGCGTGTACTGGCCGGACTATCCGTCGACCGGCTTCCGGATCACTCGTTCACCGGTTTTACGGGAACGAGGTCACCGTCGACGGGACCGTCGAGGTGCCCGAGGTGGGCGATCCGGTGTTGTTGATGACATGGTTGTACTGGCCCATGCCGCCGAGGGAGACGACTAGCAGGTCGTGGAACTTGACACCGGGTTTGACCGGTGCCTGGAACCCGTGGTCCTGCTGGATGTTCGGGTCCGAGGTGTAGTTGCAGTAACTGCCCAGACCCCATCCCTCGTGATTGTTGACCGAATCCTCGACCTTGTAGGCGGCGTAGCCCTTGATATTGCCGTTCTGGATCGCCGCCTGATTCGGTGCGTCGTAGGCCTTCTCGTTCTGGAAGAAGATCGTCTTGCCGTTCTCGCCGGCCCAGACGACGTCGTACTTGTTGAAGTGTTCGACGAAGAGACCGGTGGCCAGCACATCGTCACCGTTGACCCGGATGCCGTAGTCGGCCCGGTTGGTCTCCCAGCCGACTCCCGCGCCATGGTCGGCACGCCACACCCAGGTGTGGTCGATGATCGTGTCATCGCTGTTGATCACCATGCTGGTGGTGGCCTTGCCGGGGCCCGCGCCGCCGATCCTGACGAAGACGTCCTGGACGGTGGTCGGGTTGGCGGAGTGGTCCGCTGCCGCTCCCTGCGGGCCGACCTCCAGCAGCGTCGGAGAGTTCACAGGACCGGCGTCGATCAGGAAGCCGGCGAGCTTCACTCCGTCCACATCGGCCACCTTCATGGCCGTCACTCCGTTGTCCGGGATGATCGTGGCGAGTCCGAGCCCCAGGACGACGGTGTTCGCACGCGTCACATTGATCGGCTGGTCGACGTGGTAAATGCCCGGGGTGAAGAGAAGGTTGAGGCCCTGGGCGAGTGCCGCGTTGATCGTCGCCGCCGTCGCTCCCGGCTTGACCACGTAGAACTGGTCGAGCGGCAGGGACTGGCCCTGCGGCGCGCCATTGCCCCAGGTGGTGCCGCGGGCGTTGGTGCGCTTGGCGGGGACGAACACCTTGTAGGCGTTGCCGTCCAGGTACAGGAACGGCTTCTCCCGCGAGACGGGCGTGTTGTTCAGCGTGGTGTACGGCGGGTTCGGGAAGCCCTGCGCGGGCGCACCCTCCACGCCGGAGAACGTCATGTTCCAGACACCGTTGGTCCAGCCGCCGACGGAGCTGTCGCGGGTGTACCACTGCTGCTGAGAGTACGGTCCCACGGTGCCGTCGATCTTGCTGTCGGCGATGTAGCCGCCACTGGCCCAGCCGTAACCGTTGGGCGCCAGGTTGAGCCCGCCCTTGACGTGCATACGACGGAACGGAGCCGCCTGCGCGACGGCCCACCGGTCGGTACCGCTGACCGGGTTGAGCGCGAGGTTCTCGGCGGAGCGCCAGAAGTTCTGGGTGGCGTTGCCGTTGAACCAGCCGGCGTCCACGGTCACGTCACCGTTGAAGGTGGTGTCGTCGGGCGAGAGACCGAGACCCGAGATCGAGGTGTAGAAACCGAGGTTCGCGTTGATGTTGTTGTAGGTGCCGGGCTTGAACAGAAGCTGGTAGCGGCCGGTGCCGAACTGCGCCGACTCCTGCTGCTGGAAGATCTGGTCGAGCTTGCCCTGGATATTCGGGGTCGACGGGTCGAAGACCAGGACGTTGGGACCGAGGTCGCCGCCGCCCTCGATCGGGTCGCCGGTGCCGCCCGACGTGCCGCCGTACACCTGGAACTCCCAGAGGGAGTAGCCGTACTGAGTGGCGCGGGTGGTGCCGTACACCCGTACGTAGCGCGCGTTGCCCGAGACATTGAGCGTCTCCGTGCCGCCGGGGCCCGTCGTGGTGGAGTACGCCGTCGTCCAGCTCGTGCCGTTGGTGGAGAACTCGATCCGGTACGCCTTGGCGTACGCGGTCTCCCAGCGCAGGACGACCTGGCTGACCGCGACCGTGGAGCCCAGGTCGACCTGGATCCACTGTGGATCGGCCGCGGCGCTCGACCAGCGGGTGCCGTTGTCGCCGTCGACGGCGCCGGTGGCGGGAGTACCGCCGTTCTCCTGGCTGGAGGCGGTCACCGGCTTGCCCTGGGAAAGGAGGGTCGGCGCGGCCTGTGCGGTGGTGCTCGGTATGAGAAGCAACAGGGAGGCGATCAGCGTGGCGGCGACGGAAGCGGCCAGTCCTCGTCTGCGCGCGGGTGAGGATCTCCGGAACACCGGCGAGGCGAGTGGTGGAGCGTGCATGGGCGTGTCTCCTGAGTCGTCAGACAACGGGCAGGCACAGCGGAAAGAAGCTGGAGAGCGCTCTCTCGGTAGGGGAGATGCTTCTCCCGTGTTTCGTACACGTCAAGAGTTGTGCACGAGCCCGCCGGAGTTCGTTCGGTTGTGAACAACAAATAACCGGCGTGAAGTGGCTATTGTTGTTGTTTGTACCGTTTCTCGGGTAGGTCTCGTTTCAGGACCTGATGGCGGATGTGGGGGCAGGGTAGCGACGTTACGAGTGAGGGGTAGCGACGCTAACCGTTTGGTGTTAGCGTTGCTCCAACGGGTCGCGGTGAGCGCGACCCGACCAGAACGGAGCATCGTCATGACTGAGAGCACCACGCAGAACACGACCGCCGCGCACCGGGTGGCCATCGTCACGGGCGGCTCGCGGGGCATCGGCCGGCAGAGCGCCGAGCGTCTGGCCGCGGACGGCTTCGCGGTCGTCATCAACTACGCGGGAAACAAGGCCGAGGCCGACGCGACGGTCGAGGCCATCACCGCCGCGGGCGGCCGGGCCATCTCCGTCCGGGCCGACGTGGCCGACGAGACGGCCGTCGCCGCACTCTTCGACACCGCCACGGAGACCTACGGCGGAGTCGACGTGCTCGTCCACGCCGCGGGCACCATGACTCTCGCCCCGCTGGTCGATGTCGACCTGGACGCCCTCGACCGTATGCACCGCACCAACATCCGCGGCACGTTCGTCGTCGACCAGCAGGCGGCCCGTCGGCTGCGCAAGGGCGGCGCGATCATCAACTTCTCCTCCTCCGTGCTCGCGCTGGCCCTTCCCGGCTACACCGCCTACGCCGCGACCAAGGGCGCGGTCGAGGCGATGACCCTGATCCTGGCCCGCGAACTGCGCGGCCGGGACATCACGGTGAACGCGGTGGCCCCGGGCCCGACCGCGACCGCGCTGTTCCTGGACGGCAAGGACGAGGAGACCATCGCGCGGATGGCGGCCCAGCCGCCTCTGGAGCGCCTCGGTACGCCGGAGGACATCGCCGAGGTCGTCGCCTTCCTGGCCGGCCCCGCGCGCTGGGTCAACGGCCAGGTCCTGCGCGCCAACGGCGGCATCGTCTGACCACCGGAAACCCCCCTCCCTCCGTACCGTCCCGTTCGCAGTTTCCTTTCGAAGGAGTTCCACCATGGGCAAGACCATCGTCATCACCGGTGCGGGATCCGGCTTCGGGGCGCTCGCGGCCCGGGCCCTCGCCCGAGCGGGCCACACCGTCTACGCGGGCATGCGCGACACCACCGGCCGCAACGCGTCCCGCGTCACCGAGGCCGCGGGCTACGCGGCCGAACACGGCGTGGACCTGCGCACGGTGGAACTCGACGTGCTGTCACAGGAGTCGGCCGACGCGGCGATCGCGACCGTACTCGGCGAGCGGCCGACTCTCGACGTACTGATACACAACGCCGGCCACATGGTGACCGGACCGAGCGAGGCGTTCACACCCGAAGAGATCGCCGCTGTCTATGACACCAATGTCCTCGGCACTCAGCGGGTCAACCGCGCGGCCCTGCCGCGGCTCCGCGCCCAGCGTGACGGGCTGGTTCTCTGGGTCGGTTCCACCAGCACCAAGGGGGGCACCCCGCCCTATCTCGCCCCTTACTTCGCGGCCAAGGCCGCCATGGACGCCTTCGCCGTCAGCTACGCGGCCGAGCTGGCGCGCTTCAATATCGAGACCTCCATCGTCGTGCCCGGTTCCTTCACCTCGGGGACCAACCACTTCGCGACCGGAGGACATCCTGCCGACGAGAGCACCGTGAAGATGTACGACGAGCGCTACGCGGGACTGATGGACCAGGTGTCCCAGCGCCTCGCCGCGCTGGCTCCGGCCGACGCCGATGTCAGTCAGGTGGCCGACGCCATCGTCCGGATCGTCGACACACCGCATGGACAGCGGCCCTTCCGTGTCCATGTCGACCCGGCGGGCGACGGCTCGGAAGAGGTCAGTGATGTGGCCGACCGCGTCCGCGCCGAATTCCTCGGCCGCATCGGACTCGAAGACCTCCTCGTCCCGCACACCCAGGCGTGACAAACGAATCACGGGAGCCGTTACGGCGGGCCCGCGTCCCGAGGCCCGTCCGACACCCGCTCCAGCCACTCGGTCATCAGCGCCGCCTCCGCCGTACTCAGCCCGGGCGGCAGCGACCGGCGCAGCAGCGCTCCGAGGCGCGCCGCCGCCACCGGAGTCCCGGCGCCGGGACCGGTGGAGAGCGCCGACGCCTCAACGCCGCCGTCCGTCCCGCCGTACATCGCCTCGGGAGTGAAGACGGCGGCATGTACCGAGTCGCGCACCCTGCGGGACAGGTCGGGGTCGGTGAAGGTGGCGGGACGGGAGACAAGCATCAGCGCCACGCCGACATTGGCCGACATGACCATCTGGGCGGCGACTTCCGGGGAGATCCGCAGCTTTCCCTGAGCGGCGGCCCGTTCCAGATCGCGGCGCAGGATCCGATGGGACTCCAGGGCCGAAGCGGGCGGCTTCCGCATCGAGGGAGAGTTCATCAGCCGGTACAGATTCGGATTCTTCAGCGCGAACTCGACATGACTGTCCCAGCCTTCGCGCAGATCCTCGATCGGATCCGCTCCCGGCTCGTGCGTTTGCTTGGTCGCCAGATAGGCGTCGAAGCCGTGGTCGACGACGGCGGAGAGCAGTCCCTCCTTGTCGCCGAACTGCCGGTAGAGCACCGGCGCGCCGACCTGGGCGGCGTCACAGACCGCGCGCGTGGAGATATCGCCGTTCGGTGATTTCGCCAGCAGGTCGGCGGCCACCTCCAGGATGCGTGTTCGCGTGCTCATACAGGGATGCTACCAACCAGCGCGTAACGCTGCTATCGAGGAGCTGTGTCAATCGCTACGGGAGAACGGCCGTCTCGTCATGGACATGGAAGTCCGCTCGGGACATCCACGATTGTCGATCACACAACCCGGGAACCAGCAGAAGTACGGATCGAACGCATCGCGAGGGCCTCTGAGGCCGTTCGAGCAGCCGCCGGTCCCTGACGAAGGGAGTGATCGCCATGCGTGCGCACGGGCATGCCCGACGGCGTGCCGCACGCGCCACGTACATCCTGGCGCAGTCGGAGGCATCCGCACGCTGGGCGCGGCATCTGACAGCCGCTTACCTCAACCACGGCTGCGGCGAACAGATCTCGGCGCATCAGGTGGACGACGCGACGCTGGTGGTCTCCGAACTGGTCACCAACGCCACCCGCCACGGCCGGAGTAGCTGCCGGCTTCAACTGAGCGTGAATCATGGGCGGGTCACCGTCGAGGTCCAGGACAGCAGCCCCGTACGGCCGAAGCTGCGGCCGGCCGACATGATGGCCGAGAGCGGCAGGGGGATCGCGATGGTGCGTGAGCTCTCGCGTCAGTTCTCCGTACTCGGCGGACCCGGCGAGGGCAAGACCGTGCAGGCGGTCCTCGCCTGCTGAGCCGGTGGCCGGGGTTCGCCTGGAGTTGAGACATACGAACGACAAGGCCGCTACCAGGAGGCCGCCGCCGACTTCGAACGGGCCTTGGAGAACCGTGCGCGGATCGATGCGCACGGCCAAGTGCCGCTCCTCAAAGCCAAGTTGGCGTCCGCGCGGCTGTCAGGGCGAGCCCCGGCCGACAGCATCCAGTCGGTCGGGCCGACCGGTACGGGCGTGGCGAAGTACGCCGACGGTCCGAACATCCCGAGCACGGCGCCGGGCGAGGCCGACCGCGCCCACCGGGCCTGCCGCGAGACCGGGCCCGCCGAAGGTGATCTGTGCCATGTGCGAGGTGATCCGTATGACGGCGATCACCTCGATGGTCCGTACCGGCGGTGCCCGGTGCGCGGCGGAGGCGTGCTGGTCTCTGTCGTGTGTCATACGCGACACGCCTGCCGCCGCCGGCACGCTGCCGACAGCGCGCCCGCGCGCCGCCTACGCCGGGCCCACGGCGTCCGCCACCGTGCTCAGGAACCGGGCGTGTGCGCGGTGGCTGCACGGCGCCTCCGGATTCCACGGCACGATCAGCGCCCGCTCCTCGATCGCGCGCCAGTGCGCGTTGTCCCGGAGCCGCTCACGCGGCGCCGCGTTCGCACGCACATCGGCGAGCACGACATCCGGTTCCAGTGCGGCGGCCTCGGACCAGTCGGCCGTACGCCAGTTCGCTCCGGAACCTCCTACCGGGTCGATCAGCCCGGTTCCCAGTTCGGCGAGCGCCCGCAGATCCGGCCAGGTCTCCGGCCTGGCCAGATACGCCGTCTCCGGTCCGGCGGCCGACAGCGCCAGCACCCGGGACCGGGCGGGCCGCGCCGTCGCCGCGCGCAGCCGGTCCTCCGCACGCTCAAGGTCCGCCACCGCGGGCTCGAACGCTGTCCGCAGTGTGCGGGCCAGCGCCGTGAACCGGTCTCTGATGCCGTCGAGCGAGCGGTCCTTGCCCACATCGAGGACGACCAGCGGCAGCCGTTCCTCCAGACGCTTGGCCGCCTCCGGGTCGATGCCGTACACCTGCCCGCCGCCGTAGCTGACGGCGACCACCAGATCTGGTTCCGCCGCGAACAGACCGTCCAGGTCGAGCGCGCTGCCCGCGCCGAAGGAGCGCAGTTCCGCGAGAGGTAACTCGCCGGCCTTCGCCGGGTCCGGGGTGTCGCCGTCATGGTGGGAACCGAAGATCCCCAGGGGATGCAGACCGTGGTCCCACAGCGTCGCGCCGGCCTGCACATAGGCCACCACCCGTGCCGGGTGGCGGCGCACCACAGTCAGATGCCCTCGGTCGTCCGTGAACTCCCAGCCGTTGCTCGGGTTCATGCCTCGCCTCGTTCCGCTTGTCTCGGTGGTGCCCTGTGCTCTTTGTTCTGTGCCCTTTGTTCTGTGTGCTTTCGTTCTGTGCTCGCTGTTCTGTCAGGTGCCCGTGTTGTTCTGTGAGGCGCCCGCGCCCGGTGTGTCCGTCCGCGCCGCCCATGTGCGGTGTACGCGTGTACGGACTGTTCGAACGGCCGCCACCTGAACTCTCTGCCCAAACCAGGGACCGCGGACTCCCGCCGCACGACCGGACTGAGGGTTTCCGGCGCGAATGATGGAGAATTCATGTCCGGCGCCGGGTCGGACAACGTCCCGGCGCCTGCCAGGGGCCCGGTGCCCGCAGACTTCTCAGTACGCCCGCATGGAGCGTTTCCCATGGAGCCCACAGCCCACGTCAGCAAAACCGCCCTGCCCGGGGTCGGTACCCGCTACGACCTGACCACCGAGACGGGAAAGCATCTGTCGGTCGTCGTGCACCAGGACGGGCGGCGCATTCTCGCCTTCCACGACCCCGAGGACGACGACTCCTGCAAGGACGCCACGGCCCTCGCACCGTACGAGGCCAACGCGCTCAGCAAGCTCCTGACGCCGGACTCCGTCGCCCATCTTCCTCAGCACCTTGAGATCGACCTGCTCACCGAGCACATCCCGGTCACCAAGCGGTCGCCCTATGTGGGCCGGACGCTTGGCGCCACCCAGGCGCGGACCCGTACCGGCGCGTCCATAGTCGCCGTCCTGCGCCGCACCGACGCCTTCCCTTCGCCCACTCCGGACTTCCGCTTCGCCCTGGGGGACACCCTCGTCGTCGTCGGCACCCGGGAAGGCGTGGACGCCGTCGCCGAACTGATCGCCGGAGGATAAGCGCCCGTGCACGAGACCACCACACTGCTCATCGAACTGGGGTCCGTCATTCTGGGCCTCGGCATACTCGGCCGGCTCGCCGGACGAGTGGGTTTCTCCTCCATACCGCTCTATCTGCTCGCCGGGCTCGCCTTCGGCCACGGCGGTCTGCTTCCGCTCAACGCCAGTGAGGAGTTCATCGCCACCGGCGCGGAGATCGGCGTCATCCTGCTGCTGCTCCTGCTGGGACTGGAGTACAGCGCCTCCGAACTCGTCTCCAACCTCAAGACCCAGTACCCCTCCGGCATCGTCGACTTCGTACTGAACGCCGTGCCGGGTGCCGCCGCCGCGCTGATCCTGGGCTGGGGCCCGGTCGCGGCGGTCGCGCTGGCCGGTGTGACCTGGATCTCCTCCTCCGGTGTCATAGCCAAGGTCCTCGGTGATCTCGGACGGCTGGGAAATCGCGAAACACCCGTCATTCTCGGCGTCCTGGTCATCGAAGACCTCGCCATGGCCGTCTATCTGCCGCTGCTCACGGCGCTGCTCGCCGGGCTCAGCCTGGCCGGTGGCAGCCTCACGCTGCTGATCTCGCTCGGTACGGTCGGCGCGGTCCTCTATCTGGCTCTGCGCCACGGCCGGCTCATAAGCCGCGCGGTCTCCTCCGACAACCCGGAGATGCTGCTCCTGGTCGTCCTCGGACTCACCGTCCTGGTCGCGGGAGTCGCCCAGGAACTGCAGGTCTCCGCGGCCGTCGGGGCGTTCCTGGTCGGTATCGCGCTCTCCGGTGAGGTCGCCGAGGGCGCGCACAATCTGCTGGCTCCGCTGCGGGACCTGTTCGCCGCCGTGTTCTTCGTCTTCTTCGGTCTGAACACCGATCCGGCCGCCATTCCGCCGGTGCTGGTCCCGGCACTCATCCTGGCGCTGGTCACCACCGTGACAAAGATCGGCACCGGCTGGTACGCGGCGCGGCGGGCCGGAGTCAGGACCGCGGGCCGCTGGCGCACCGGCGGCACGCTGGTGGCGCGCGGCGAGTTCTCCATCGTGATCGCCGGACTGGCGGTCGGAGTGGAGCCACGTATCGGCCCACTGGCCACCGCCTATGTCCTCATCCTGGTGATCCTCGGCCCGCCGGCCGCCCGCTGGACGGAACCACTGGTCAGGCGCCTCACGCGCCGGTCTCCGGCCACTGCCTCCGCCTCCGTCCCCGCGCCGCGCGCTCCGGAGACGGAGACCACGGAGACAAAGACGCCGGCGACCAAGGACCCGGAGACGAAGGACCTGGAGACCAACGACCCGCAGACGCGGCCGCTGGACGTCACCGCGGAAGAAACGACCGACACGGCGTCCACCCACGGCTGACCGGTCCGGACCGGCATGGCACCGAGCCATCGCGGAGCAGGCCCTCGAAGCGCGGACCGTCCACCGGCCCGTACCGCGAGGGCCTGCCCGCGCCACCGGTACGCACCGTCGCTCAACGGCACTACGGTCAGTTCCTGTCCGGCTCCGGTCCGACGGCTCCCGCCGCCTGGGCGATATTGCGCGCCATCCCACCGAACACCACCGCGTGGAAGGGCGAGACGCTCCACCAGTAGGCATGGCCCAGCAGCCCGTGCGGATGGAACAGCGCGCGCTGCCGGAGCACCGTCCGGTCCTTGTCGTCCCGGTCCGCGCGCAGCTCCAGCCAGGCCAGCCCCGGCAGCCGCATCTCGGCGCGCAGCCGCAGCAGCCTCCCGGGTTCCAGCTCCTCCACTCGCCAGAAGTCGAGCGAGTCACCGACCCGCAGCCGCTGCTTGTCCCGTCTGCCTCTGCGCAGCCCGACTCCGCCGGCCATCCGGTCGAGCCAGCCGCGTACCGCCCAGGCCAGCGGGAAGGAGTACCAGCCGTTTTCTCCGCCGATGCCCTCGATGACGCGCCAGAGCGCCTCGGGCGAGGCGTCCACGGTCATCTCCCGGCGGTCGGTGTAGAGGCTGCCGCCGGCCCAGTCCGGATCGGTGGGCAGCGGATCGCTCGGCGCTCCGGGCAGCGAGGCGGACGACCAGCGGGTGGTCACCTTCGCGTCCTGGATGCGCCGGAGCGCCAGCTCGACGGCGCGGTCGAAGCTGAGCAGACCGCCCGGCGGGTCGGGCACATACCGGGCGATGTCCCGTTCATGGCAGATGACCTCATGGCGCAGGGACTCGGCCAGCGGTCGGGCGATGGAGCGCGGGACCGGTGTCACCAGACCGATCCAGTGGCTGGACAGGCGCGGTGTCAGGACGGGCACCGGAAGGATGAGCCGCCGGGGCAGCCCGGCCACCGCCGCGTACCGCCGCATCATGTCGCGGTATGTCAGCACCTCGGGACCGCCGATGTCGAAGGCCCGGCTCACCTCGGCGGGCAGCCGCGCGCAGCCGACGAGACAACGCAGCACATCCCGCACCGCGATGGGCTGGATGGAGGTACGCACCCAGCTCGGTGTCACCATCACCGGCAGCCGCTCCGTCAGATAGCGCAGCATCTCGAAGGAGGCGGAGCCGGAACCGATGATGACCGCGGCGCGCAGCACCGCGGTCGGTACTCCCGAGCCGAGGAGGATACGGCCCACCTCGGCGCGCGAGCGCAGATGCGGCGAGAGTTCCCGCTCCGGTACCCGGGCCGGGGTGAGACCGCCGAGATAGACGATCCGCCGTACGCCGGCGGCCTTCGCCCGCTCGGCGAAGACGTGGGCCGCCCGGCGGTCCGTGGCCGCGAAGTCGCGCCCGGTGCCCAGTGCGTGCACCAGGTAGTACGCCACGTCGATGTCTTCCATGGCCGCTCCGAGCGACCCGGCGTCGGTGACATCCCCGCGTACGACCTCGGTACGGCCGACCCAGGGATGGTCGCGCAGTTTCTCCGGGCTCCGGGCGAGGCAACGCACCGTATGACCCGCGTCCAGCAGTCCCGGCACCAGCCGGCCGCCGATGTATCCCGTGGCCCCGGTGACCAGACAGCGCAGCCCCGGGCCGTCGGCGCCCACTCCGCGCGGCTCCCTGTCCGACGTCATGCGCCCTCCTCACTCCGTCGACCACCGGTGACGCCCGTACACCGGGCGGTCGGCGTCCCATAGAGCGAGCCTGAGTCCGGAACGGACGATCAGCAACGCGGGACCGCGACGCGCCACGGCCTCAGCCGGCGGTGTGCTCCGGACGCATCGGCGGTTCGGACGGTGTCGGCCGAACGGGACCGAACAGCACCGCACGCACGACGCTCGGTGTGAAGAGCACACTGACCGGAGCGGTGAGCGAGAACGCGGCGCGGAACGCCGCGCCGACGACCGGATTGCCTGGGGCGCGATCCTGTACGCGAGCGAGATACCAGGCCGCGGGCCGGTCCACCGCACGTGTCCTGACCGCGTCACCGGTGGCACCAGGCAGCTCTCTGTCGGCCCCGGAGGCGATGTCCCAGGCCTGCTGCGACGCCTTGAGCAGCGTCCCTTGCAGGCGCCTGGTCGTCGGCGTACGGCGCCGGCCGGCGAGAGCGTCGCGCAGCGCGAGCGCGCTGAGCGCGGCGACCGCCATGCCCTGCCCGTACACCGGATTGAACGCGCACAGCGCGTCACCGGTGGCGAGGAAGCCCGACGGGCGACGGCCCGGACGGTCGTACCGGCGGCGGACGTTGGCCGTCGCGCGGAACGCGTGGACGGGTGACTCGGGCTCCGCCCTCAGCAGCCACTCGTGCAGTACCGGGTGGGGGAGCCGGGCCGCGAAATCGGTGAAGGCGGCCTCGTCCGAGGGCGGTTCACTGCCGCGCAGCCCGGAGAGCGTGACCAGATGACGGCCGCCCTCGATGGGAAGAGCGACACCGCCGTAGATGTGGTCGCGGCCCGCGACGAAGTAGTAGCCGAGGCAGTCCGGGCCCTCGGCGTCCTCCGCGGCGCGATAGAGACGGGTCGCGTAGGCGAGACCGGTGTCGAGCGTCTCCTCCCGGGGTGGTTCCGCGCCGATCCCGGCCAGCCAGCCGGCGGCGCGAGAGCCGCGGCCCGAGGCGTCCACGACCAGATCGGCGTCCAGGGGCCGCGTGTCGTGGCGGGTCCTCGCGCCGCGCTCGCGCAGCAGTACGCCCCGGACCCGCGCCGAGTCGCCGAGCAGCCCCACGACCTCGCTGCCCTCGATCGCGGTGATCCCCGGTTCGGCCAGCACCCGCCGCCGTACCAGCCACTCCAGCACGGGCCGGGAGCCGGTGAGGATATGGACGGTGGGGCTGGTGCGCCGGTAGAAGCGGCTGGCCTGCCACTGCACGAGGTCGTTGGGCATGCCCAGCCGGGGCGCGCCGTGCTCGTGCAGCTCGGTGAGGATGCCGGGAAGCAGCGCTTCCAGCGCCCGCTGCCCGCCCTCCAGCAGGACATGGGTGTGGCGGCTCTGCGGGACTCCCGGACGTGGCTCAGGTCCGTCGGGAAAGCGGTCACGTTCGACGATGGTCACCCGGTCCGCGTGAGCGCCGAGCGCCCGGGCCGCCAGCAGGCCCGCGATGCTTCCGCCGATGACCACGGCGTGGCGCGTCCGGCGTCCAGGTGGGCGTAATGGACCGGTCCCGTCCGGTGTGCCGGTCTTCGGTCCTGCCGAGTTCACCATGCTCGCCCCTCCGGGCCCTCGCTGCCGGGCGCCGTCGGCGCCCACCTTCTGTGACAGCTCAGTATCCCTGGGTGACGGTGCCGGATCGCCACCACGAGGTGCCGTTTCCGGCCATGCGCGGCCGGGCCGCCGGTCCGACGGCTCGGGCCACCGGCCGCGCACGTCGGACTCAGACCTTGCGGTACTGGTACGCCTCCACCGCCGCGGCCTCCACCGCGTCCAGGTCTCCGCCCGCGCCGGCGGTGACCGTGGCGGCCACCGCGCCTTCCACGAACGGGGCGTCGATCAGCCTTGTCCCGGCGGGCAGTTCGTCACCGTCGGCGAGGAGCGCCTTCACCGTCAGCACGGCACTGCCGAGATCCACCAGAATCGCGACGCCCGCGCCCCGGTCCACTCGCGCGGCCGCCGCGGCGACCAGCTCGGAACTGGTGCCCAGCCCGCCGTCCGGCGTGCCACCGGCCGCCGCCACCGGGGCCGTCGCGCCGCCGCCGGCCAGTCCCAGGGCCAGCTCCACGACGGCCTCGGCCACCGCGGCGCTGTGCGACACCAGCACGATGCCGACGGGATTCTCCAGGCTCATTCCGTCGCCTCCGCGGTCCCTGCGGTCTCGGCGAGCGCGGCGATCAGCAGAGCGGAGGACGTGGCGCCCGGGTCCTGGTGCCCGATGCTCCGTTCACCGAGGTAGCTGGCCCTGCCCTTGCGCGCCTGAAGCGGTACGGTCGCCAGCGCGCCACGGTCGGCGGCCTCCGCCGCGGCCGCGAAGGACGTACCGAGCGCCTCGACCGCCGGCTCCAGCGCGTCCAGCATCGTCTTGTCGCCGGCCTTCGCCCCGCCCAGTTGCGCCACCGCCGCCACTCCTGTGCGCAGTGCCTCCGTCAGCTCCGCGGGCGTGACCTCGGCCGAGTCGCCGAGTGCCTTGCCGGCACGCCGCAGCAGCGTGCCGTACAACGGCCCGGACGCGCCGCCCACCGTCGAGATGAGCTGCCGTCCGGCCAGGACCAGTACGGCTCCGGGACCGGCCGGCGACTCCGTCTCCAGTACGACCGTGACAGCGCGGAAGCCGCGCAGCATATTGCTGCCGTGGTCGGCGTCGCCGATGGCCGAATCCAGCGCGGTGAGCCGGTCCGCCTCACGCTCCACCGCGGCGGCGGCGGTCGTCAGCCAGCGGCGGAAGAAGCCGGCGTCAAGCATCTTTTCGGGTTCCTGATCGGGCACGTGATCTCCTCGCGACCTGGGTCGTTCCCTGCCGTCCCTGCCAAACCTGCCAACCCAGCGGCCCCGGGGCGTGCTCTCGAAGTCCCCCTGGTCCGTGACGCCCGGTACGCACACTCGCTGCGCTGTCGACGTTATTTAAATACGTCCGGTACGAGAATGCTCCTCCGCCTTGCGATCGCACGCACCGCGACAGACTCGGCCGCTCCGAGGGCGGATGCGGAACCTGCCCTCGGAGCTGGCGTCATGGATGGGACAGCGGGCCGGACAGCGCTCAGCGGCCCCAGCGGAGCGCGGCGGTCTCCACCGGCGCGTCCCACAGCCGCAGCAACTCCTCGTCGACCTGGCACAGGGTCACCGAGCAGCCCGCCATGTCCAGCGAGGTCACGTAGTTGCCGACGAGCGTGCGGGCCACCGGCACACCGCGCTCCCTCAGCACTCGCTGCACCTCGGCGTTGAAGCCGTAGAGCTCCAGCAGCGGAGTGCCGCCCATGCCGTTCACCAGCGCGAGTACCGGTCCCGACGGCCGCAGATCCTCCAGAACGGCGTTCACGGCGAAGTCGGCGATCTCGCGCGAGGTCATCATCGCCCGCCGCTCGCGCCCCGGCTCGCCATGGATTCCGATGCCCAGCTCCAGCTCACCCTCGGGCAGATCGAACGTCGGGCTGCCCTTGGCCGGGGTCGTGACGGCGTTGAGAGCGACGCCGAAACTGCGGGAGCTCTCATTCACCTGCCTCCCGATCGCCTCGACCCGCTCCAGCGGCGCGCCCTCCTCGGCCGCCGCGCCTGCCAGCTTCTCGACGAACAGCGTCGCGCCCGTACCGCGCCGCCCGGCTGTGTAAAGGCTGTCCGTCACCGCCACGTCATCGTTGACCAGCACTTTCGCGACCTGAATTCCTTCGTCCTCGGCCAGCTCGGCGGCCATGTCGAAGTTCAGGACGTCGCCGGTGTAGTTCTTGATGACGAACACCACTCCGGCGCCGCTGTCGACCGCGGCGGCGGCCCGCACCATCTGGTCGGGCACGGGGGAGGTGAACACCTCGCCGGGGCAGGCGGCGGAGAGCATTCCGGGCCCGACGAAGCCGGCGTGCAACGGCTCGTGCCCGGATCCGCCTCCGGAGACCAGCCCGACCTTTCCGGCGACCGGCGCGTCTCCCCGCACCACGACCCGGTTGTCGACATCGACGGAGAGTTCGGGATGCGCCGCGGCCAGCCCTCGCAGAGCATCCGCGACCACGGTCTCCGGCACATTGATCAGCATCTTCATGGGTTTCTCCCCGGTAGGCTGGCAGCTCTGTCTCTGACCATGGTTTTCGCAGGTCACGCCATCTGTGGCTGGGCTGTGACCTTGGCGTCCCACGGCGGTCCGAAGCGGCTTTCGGCGGTACTGATGCTGACCGGACGCCAACTTTCCTGACGCATCATCAGCTCCTTGGGGCGCGGTGGAAGACGCTCCGCGGCGGTCCGCCGCTCGATTCAGTATCGATCCAACTTCGCCACCCGGCACGGCCTGCGGGACAAGGGCTTGTTCCGTAGGGAGGCGTACATCCGTTCGGGTGAGAGCGGGCTGCAATCGAAAGGGGGGTGATCAGAGAAGATTGGCGCGGCCGAGCTTCCGTGTCACGCGAGGCTTCTGGGCGAGTGATCGATGGCGGACTAACCTCGCCGTTTCGCTTGGCTACGGCGGCTGTTGGGGCGGAAACGCGAAAGTGCCTTCCTGACCTGGGACGATGAACCTTGCTGAGGGGTTCCGTTGGTCCAGGCGGAGGGCACCTTCTAGCTGCGGACCATCGGGCTAGGTCCCAAGATCCAGGTCAGTGCGGATGGTTCGGCGGTGGTCGGTCATGCCGGGGCACGGTTACTGGCTGATCTCGCTGATGCCACCGGGCTGACCGCCGCGTACTCCCGCACGTCACAGCCCGCCTCACCTGCGGCGGCCGACGCCTCCACCCGCGAATATCGGCGACCTGGCCCTGGAGACACGACCTGGCCACGGCCTTCCACCACCTCGCCGCACTGCCCCGACCCGCCAGCCGGCCAGCAAACCCACGTCCCGCCCACGACCCGAAAGCACCCGGAGAACCCGACCACCGCGCCGGGACTCCGCCACGCCCAAACACCGAAATCACTGCGGCCACCAAACAGTTGGCGATCAGCGACGCCGCCTCAGCCCAACCGAAACGACGAGGCCAACCTCGCGACAGCCCTGAGGGCGCGGTGCGCGGCTCGTGTCAGGCAAGGAACTCGGCGAGCGGGAAGGAGCGATGGCGGCGTGGTGGAACCAGATAGTTCTGCCGGTGGGTCGTGTTCAGGACCGAGTTGATGCCGGCGTGAGGACTGCGCGGCTCGACAGGGAGTGTCATACCGGGATAGTGGCCGTCCATCGAGAGCCGAACGAGATTGAAGAGTGCGATCGTCGGCTGGAACTGAACGAAGTGCAACCCGGCCGCCGGCTTCTCGCTGTAGTGGTCCGCCGTCGGATCGGACGTGTAGTGGAATGGATTGTCCAGCGTGTCGAAATCGCCGCGCACGGGGATGGTCGTCCCCGTGGCGTAGGCCTTCCCGTAGTTGCTGGTCATCGGCGATGTGGTGCTGTCCACCTTCGACATGCTCCCGGTGTGGCCGTAGGCGTGGTACCGCTTGACCCCTTCCGCCACTTCGGCCTCACTTTGCCCTGCCGGTTGGAGGGCAAGTGTGCCCGACGCGGGCGCGGGCGAGAGTCCGGGATGGAGCATCGCCTGGACGCGATCCCCGTACTGAGGGAAGTTCTGTTCGTACCAGGTCACCAGATCTTGGAACAGGTGCGAGAGATGCATGGTGGTCCCCTGTTTGAAGTAACCGTTGGGCCACTGATCGGTGAGCCCAGGCAGGGTCTCCAGATTGGCGATGGTGCCGGGTCCCATATTCGAATCCAGGGTGGTGGCGAAGCCGAGGAAGCCCTGCGCCTGTCGGGGAATCGACTGCGCACCGGGGATATCGGCTGCCAGCGCCAGCTTGCTCGGCAGGCCCTGTTGCCCGTAGAAACCGCCCCCGGAGAATCCCTGGCGGATACTCGTCACCTTGAACAGGCTGCCCGCCCGGTTGCTTCCAGGCCCGAAGAGGGCGTCGGAGGCTGCCAGGATATTGGCGAGCGAGTCACTGCGGAGTAGCACGGCCACGTCGTTCTGTTCCAGGCGGACCGGCCCGAAGCCGGGCGGAGGCTCGTCGCTGGGGAACGTCATGGCCTCCTGCAGCGCATATACGGTACGGCCCTCCGTCTTGGAGGTCACCAAATCGACCGGCAGATACGCTGGGTAAGGTGTTCCCGCCTTGAAGAAGCCCGACGCCTTGCCCAGGGTTGGAATGTACTGGTGGAAGTAGGGAAGTCCCCAGGCCACCGTGGTGGCCACTCCTGTGGGAGTGGGTGGAAATTGGCGTTCCAGATCCAGGAGGACGGATTCGAGATGGTGCTGCGCCTCCTGCAACTCCTTAGCGTTCGCCGACACATTCAGCCTTGCGGTAACGACATGATCGTGCATGGCCGGCACTCGGACCGCAATCGTGCCTTTGCTGCTCTTCACACCCGAGCCATTGACCATGACCACCTGCTCGTTCTGCAGGATATATTGTTCCTGGATGGGCGGGCTGTCGGCGGCAGTGGGGCGGTCCGGTGGTTTTGCAATGGTGTCGATCACCTTATAGATGCCGGCGGATGCCAGAGCGGCACCGAAGGTGCCCGCTGTCCCTTGAAGAAGGCGTCGCCTATTCAAGTTCCCGCGTGATCGTCCCGCACGCCCATTTTCGTTGCCATCTGTCATGAAACGTATTCCCTGTGGAGTAGATGTCTGCCATCACGCGGCGGCATTAAAGGTCTGACCTGCTCGAATGATCGTGATTGGTCTCCTGCCACTGATGCGCATCTGAGGGTCAGGGGTTGAATTGGAAGGTGAGGACCAGGTGAGTGCGCCGTCGCTGAGGGCTGTCGCCCGATTAGCCTGCTACCACGTCTCCCCCATAAGGGTCTGTTCGCGAGACGGGTTCGCAGCGCCGATACGACTTTGCGCACGTGCCGCCAGATAGCCGATGATGGTGGGTGTGCTGGCCAGTTGCCATCGTCATCACCTTGGCTGTCGCGATATAACCACACGCGGTCTGGGCCATTGAAGCCAACACGCGGCCTGGGTCATTGAAGCCAGCACCAATCTGGCGCGGCTCAGAACCTATCGGCTCACCCAAGACCGCGGTTCTCCCGAGATGCGGAGGGCCTTGACAGGGGGGCAGTCCGTGAAGAAGGTTGTCCAGGTCGTGAGGCGAGTCAAGACGCTGTGCCGAGAGGCCGAAGTAAACTAGCCGTTGGATGACCTGCTGCGTCGATTGAATATGGCGTTGCGGGGTTGGTGTGCTCACTACACGTGGCAGACGGTATGGCGATGGATATCGGCGCAAACACGGCCGGTGCCCACTTGGAAGGAAATCCGCCACCGCAATGAGCGCTGTCACCTGGGCCAGGTCGGGTCGGTGAAAGTCGGCCCGGAGCACGGTTCCATCCTTTGGCCGGACCGCTTCCCGAACCCGGCGGGCACCTCTCAATCGAAACCGGCAGAGAGATATTCCAGGTCTGAGGGAGTCAGCCTGGAAAGGAGGCCCGTATTTCTGCGCGGCCATTACTCAAGGTGACGAGTGCTGGTTGGCGGCCGAGACGTGCGAGCCGCGTACCTCCCGCACGATCGTTGAGGGGACGCTCGCATACTGGATGTATCCGGGCGTTCCGACAACGCGGCGAGGCGCCGTGGCTGTCGTCGCGCGCCCGCCGGGGATTACGGGACAGCCCTGAGGCGGCTTCCGGATCCGGAGATCGGCGTGAACGGCTCGTGCCTCGCACGGAGCCCCGCTCCTTCGGCCATGCCCCGACTGTCAGAGGCGCGCAGTACGGTCCCTCCATGGCAGCCAGAATCGACCTGACGCTTGATGGTGCGGACGCACAGCTCCTTGCCGTTTTCTGGAAGACGGCCCTCGGCTATGTCGACGAGCCACCGCCGGCTCCCTTCACGACACGCGCGGAGTGGTTCGAGCACTTCGATCTACCGGAGGACGAATCCGTGGACGACGGCGCGTGGCTCTGCGATCCCGACGGCGTCGGCCCCCGCTTGTGCGTCCTCAGGGTTCCCGAGCCCAAGACGGCGAAGAACCGGCTCCACATCGACGTTCGAGTGCCGGGGCACGGCAGTCCTGAAGTGCGATGGGCACGGATCACGGCAGAGTCCGAGCGCCTGGTGCGGGCGGGCGGGACCATCCTCGACACGTTCGACGGGCATCATGTGGTGATGGCGGATCCGGAGGGCAATGAGTTCTGCGTCGGAGCGGCCTCTGCGTGATGGGCCGACAGGGACAAGGCCCCGCGACCTCAACGCGAACGACGAGACAATGCCGACCGGTCACAAGGCCCGCCGCTCCGCGCGTCGTTCCCGCCGCCGGTGCCCGGCCCGGTGGCTGGGTGCTCGGCGACTGTGAACAGTGCCCGGTGGCGGGAGCGCGTGGCCGGACCGGTGCCGGGCCGTCGCTGCGGCCGGGCGCCGGTCCGGCTGCCGTCACTTCACCTGTTGCAGGGCGTTGGCGACGTGCTGGGCCAGCGAGGTGGTGGTGGGGTCGATGAAGGCCGGCGGCGCGGCGAGGACGTTGGCGACGGCGTCGCGCCAGTGTCCGCGCCGGGTCTTGTCCGCGTACTCGCCGGTCAGTGAGGTCGCGTACAGGTGGACGTTGGCGTAGTTCAGCCCATTCAGCAGGGCCCGCTGGAGCTGGAGGACGGTGGTGGCGGCGCCGACCGCCGCGTAGGTGTCCTTGCTGTTGGCGACGTAGTAGGTCAGGCCCGCTTGGCCGTCGGGCTCCACCACGACCGACAGCGCGTTGGCGAATCCCTTGCCGCGGGGCTGTGGAGGTGTCCACTGACCGTGCCAGGTGTCCAGGGCCGCGGCACCGTACATCTGGAAGTAGAACAGACCGTCGCCGTCGCCTCCGGCGTTCTCCGCGTTGCGGGCGTAGTTCTCCAGTGTCAGGTAGTCCGTGCCGTCCATCGCGACGACGCCGCCCCAGTGGAAGCCCCACAGTGCGCGGTTGACGTTGACAGGGTCGGTGACGTCGCGGTCGTTGTGGTAGTCGTGCACCGCGAATACGGCCCCGACGCGATGGGAGGCGCCCAGCGAAGCACTGTACAAGCCCTGGCCGACCGCGGTGGGTTGGGCGAACTCGTTCACTCCGAGGGTCTGCAGGCCGGCCGCGAAGCCCGCGGCGCGCGTGGGCAGTCCGGCGGCGAGCTGACGGGTGTCCCCGCCGAAGAGGCGGGCGATGAGGTCCTGGGCGGCCTCCCAGGTCGCGGGCGGAGCCGTCGGCAGGTCGCCCACCGGCACGGCGTGCACCAGGTGGTTGGTGATGTGCAGCGCGAACTCATCCTGCTGGGTCGCGTTGCTGCCCAGAAAGACCTTGGCGCCGAGCCGCGGCCGGGGCTGCCGCACTGACCCGATGACCTCCCTCACGGTCCCGTTGCAGTTCTCCGTAGTCGTCATTCGGTTGCCGGCCTGGCCGCAGCCCAACTGCAGGTTCGCCGCCCGCACACGGGTCAGTGTGGTCGGGGCGGCCGCGCCGGGCAGGGTGAAGGTGACGGTGCCGGGCGGGTCGAGGAAGAGCTGGTAGTAGGAGCCCTGCGAGGCCAGGATCTTGTTCCACCCGGCGATCGCCTCCGCGGTGGAGAAGAAGTGCTTGGGCTGACGCCGGGTCAGGTCGGCCTCCTCGATGGCGAACAGTCCGTTGTGCGACACGCGCAGCCCCGGGTTCGCCAGTTGGACGATGTTGGGCGCGCCGCCGGCGCCGCCGGCCAGGAAGGAGTAGCCGAGCGGGGCGGCCCCGTCGGCCACCCACTGGTTGGCTTCGAACTGCTGGTTGGTCGCGTACGCACCGGCCGCGAGGTGATGCATGGATGGTCCCCCCACTCGTTCGTCCGGCGGCGCAGCGCGGCTCGCGCGCGCCGCACGACCCTTCCCCTGATTTCCGGACGGGTCGTGCTCTTCCTAGCAGCACGAGTCGCCCGCTGTGCGGCATCGGCCGGTTCCTGCCGCTTTGTGGCTGGCAGCAGGCAATCCCGGCGGCGTTCGCCATCAGGAAGCGGCGTCGTTTACCGGGGGCAGGGTGGGTATGGCCTCCGGCGGGGCCGGAGAAGACGGGCGGAGAGAGGCCGGAGTACGGGGGATCGCGTGACCTCGAACACCCAACCACCGCCTCCGCAGCGGCCTCCGACGCCTCCGCGATGGGCGGTGGCGTCCGTCGGCCGCCCGCCACGCCGCCGTCCGGACGGCCCGGCTGGATGAAGAAGAGCCCCCGGTCGGCGCTCTCCTGTTCTTCCTCGTTCTCGGCATCGGCACCGGAGACGACAGCGGCACCAAAACGACCAGCGGCACGAAACCCGCGCTGTGCCGCTCTTGCCTCGTTCCCATCTCGTACTGACTCGGTCCAGGCCTGACGGGGAATGATCACCCTCCATTATCCGCGTACCGTTGGACGGCCAACGGTACGAAAACGGCGAGCAGTGTCAGCGACCACAGGAGAGAACCGGAGACCGGATGCGCGACCGGCCAGGCGGCGTCCACGGCCGGAGCCGCATTGCCGAACAGGGTGCGGACAGCAGTGGCGACCGCACTGATCGGATTCCACTCGGCCAGGACCCGCAGCCATCTGGGCAGGCCTTCCGTGGGGATATATGCGGCGGAGAGCAGTGGCAGGACGAAGCTGGCCACGCCGAACTGGCCCGCCATCTCCTCGTCGCGGATCAGCAGTCCCAGATAGACGCCCAGCCAGGTGCAGGCAAAGCGGAAGAGGAGGAGCAGGCCCAGGGCGGCTAGTGCGTTCAGTACGCCGCTTTCGATGCGCCAGCCCACCGCGAGGCCCACCAGCAGGAACGGCACGGTGCCGGCTGCGGTGGTGACCAGGTCCGCCGCCGTCTGGCCGAGTGGCACAGCGATTCTGCTGATCGGTAAGGTCCGGAACCTGTCCATCACACCCCGCTGCGCGTCCTGGGCCGCCTGGAACATGCCCGTCATGATGCCGCCCGCGGCCGTCGCGGCGAGGAGTCCCGGGACAAGAAAGGCACGGTACTGCTGGCCTGGCATCGCGACCATGGTGCCGAAGACGTAGCCGAAGAACAGCAGCATGTTGACCGGCATCAACTGCGTGATGATCAGGACCCCTGGTGCATGTCTGATCCGCTGCAGATGCCGGCCCAGCACGGCGGTGCTGTCGTAGGCGAACGTGCTCATGCCGCATGCTCCTCTTCGTGTGGAAAGGTGGCCGTACCGGCCGGGCTCCCGCCGCCCTGGGTCAGCCGGAGGAAAACCTCATCGAGTGTCGGCGGACGCAGACTCGCATCGGCCAGTGGCACGCCCGCCGAGTCCAGCTCCCGGACGACCGCGGGCAGGGTGAGGCTGGTATCCGTGGTGGCGGCTCCCACGGTGCGTCGCTCCCGGTCGATCTCCGGGGAGCTGCCGGTCAGCCGGCCGAGCACGCGCGCCGCGGTCAGGAGGTCCAGTTCGCCCATCTCGCCCGGAGCTGGCTGCGCGAGCACCGCCTCGGCATACGAACCGATGAGTGCTTTGAGGTCGCCCGGACTGCCGCGATGGGCGGCACGGCCGTTGTCGATCAGCACGACTTCGTCGGCCAGTTGGTCCGCCTCCTCCAGATACTGCGTGGTCAGCACGACGGTGGTGCCCTGCGCCGCAAAGTCGCGAACAGCGCGCCAGATCTGGCTGCGACTGAGCGGGTCGAGGCCGGCCGTCGGCTCGTCGAGGAAGAGCACCGCGGGGCGGATCAGCATGCTTGCGGCCAGGTCGAGACGCCGCCGCATCCCGCCGGAGTAGCTCCGTGCCGCACGGTCTGCCGCCCCGGTGAGTTCGAACCGCGCGAGGAGTTCGTCGGCGCGGGCCCGGCCGGCGGTGCCCCTGAGGCGGAGCAGCCGCGCGAAGAGGCGCAGGTTCTGCCGGCCTGTCAGTTCCTCGTCGACCGAGGCGGACTGGCCGGTGACTCCGATCGACCGGCGTACCGCGGCCGGTGCCCGGACGATGTCATGCCCTGCGACGCGGGCGGTGCCCGCATCCGGTGCGGTGAGGGTCGTCAGCACCCGAACGGCGGTGGTCTTGCCCGCACCGTTCGGTCCTAGCAGCCCGCAGATCGTTCCTTCGGCGACGGCGAGGTCGAGCCCGCGTAGCGCATGGACGTCGCGGAATCGCTTCTCCAGGCCTTTACTAAGTACAGCGTACGTAGTTGTCATGGAGTCACGGTAACGCACTACGTACGGTGTACGTAACTAATATGGTGGGCGAGGTGATGATCAATGGCGGGGCGACCTGCTGAACCCGAAGTGATCTGGGCCCGCCCCGAGCGGGCGGGCCGAGGGCCCAGACCGGCATTCAGCCGAGCGGACATCGCAGCGGCCGCCGTCCGCCTGGCCGACGCGGGCGGCTTGGAGTCGGTCTCTATGCGGCATGTGGCGGGCGAACTCGGCTGCGGCACCATGTCCCTGTACAACTACGTGCCGCGCAAGGAGGATCTGTACGAACTGATGATGGACGCGGTTGCCGGGGAGTACGCACTGCCGGAGCACCCGTCCGGTGACTGGCGTGCCGATATGATCGCTCTGGCACACCGGGCGCGGGCGATGATGCGCCACCATCCCTGGACGTCGCGGCTGATGTCGTCGGCCTACGGATTCAGCCCGAATGCCATGCGGTTCCTCGAATACAGCCTTGCCTGCCTGGATCCGCTGGATCTGCGGTACGGCGAGAAGATGGAACTCGTCGCGTTGGTGAACGGGGTAGTCACCACCTATGTCGCCAATGAACTCCAGACCGCGGAGCGCACGCGTTCGCTGCCGTGGTCCGCAGAGCAGGAACATGCCGTCCGGATCGCCTATCTGGGCCGCGAGATCTCCTCGGGGCGCTATCCGCGGCTTGCCGCAGCCTTCCTGGAGGATTCCGGCCCGATCGACCTGGATGCCGTCTTCGACCGGGCGCTGTGCCGGGTCCTGGACTCATTCGTCCAGTGACTAAGGTCTGTTGCGAAAGTGGATCTTGCTTCCCGCCTCGGAGTGTCAGTGGCAGGGGCTGCCGTCAGGCCGTGACCTTTACATTGCCTGACGGTTTGCCTCCTGGGCGGCCCGAGCCCCACGGATCGGCGGACATGGATCTCGGACGATCTACCCGAGGACATCGAACGATGGTGGGGTCTCTTGCTGGAGCGGCAGGAGATCACAGGGCTGTTCCCACTGTTGTGCCGGCCTGGTTCGCCCGCTCGGTCACATCTGGCCGAGGCGGATGCGATTCGCTTGGAGCCGGTGCCGGCGGCCGACTTCGTCGAATAGGCCCGGCTCACAGCCACTCAGTCCTACGCGGCGGCCATGAGGGAAGCGGCCCGTTCCGCGATGGCGTAGACGGCCGGCATGGTGTTGGCTGCCGGGACCGACGGCATGACGGACGCGTCGGCGACCCGGAGACCGGTCGTTCCGTGGACGCGGAGCTGAGGATTGACGACGGCCATGGCGTCCGTGCCGATACGGCAGGTGCCGACGGTGTGCCAGTACGGGCAGTAACTGTCCCTGATGTAGTCGCGGAGATCACCGTCGTCGGTCATCTCGGGGCCGGGGTGGACTTCCCGTAGCCGCCACGGGTCCAGTGCCCGTGCCGCGCCGATCTTCCGTGCGATCCGCAAGGCGGTGAGCATCCTGTCGAGGTCGTACGGATCGCTGAAATAGCGCGGCTCGACAAGCGGGGCGGAGTTCGGTGCCGGGTCCGCGAGCCTGACCGTCCCCCGGCTCTTCGGGTTCATCACGGAGAAGGCGATCGTGTAGCCGTTCTCGGGCCCGAAGTAGGGCGGGATGTAACGCGCGTTGCTGACCAGCATGAATTGCAGAGTCGGGCGCTGAGGGTCGCCGGGAGCGCGGATGACTCCGCATCCTTCGCCGTGATTGTTCTCCCCGGGCGGAACCGGCTGCGCGGCCGCGTAGGCGATACCGGTGAACGCGTGGTCGTGCAGATTGGCGCCGACGCCCGGGAGGTCGAGAACGGGCTCGACACCGACGTCCCGGAGGTGGGACTTGGGGCCGATACCGGAGCGTAGGAGCAGTTGGGCGGTGCCCACCGTGCCCGCCGTGAGGACGACTTCCCTTGTACAGAGCGCGGTACGGGCGCCGTGAGGCCGGCCTTCGGCTCCGTACTCGATCCCGACGCACCGGCCGTCTTCGAGGAGCACCCGGTTCACCAGGGTGTCCGTCACGATGGTGAGGTTCTCCCGCGCCCGGACACCGGGCGTCAGATACGCGTCGGCGGCCGTGATCCGCCGCCCCCGCGCGATGGCCAAGTCGTGCAGACCGAGACCCTCTTCGAGACCGCTGCTGGGATCGGCGGCCCGGGAAAGGCCGACTTCGTACGCCGCGTCGAGCAGCGCGGCGGTGACGGGATTGCGGTTGGTGGCGGCTCCCACGGTGAGAGGTCCGTTCGTCCCTCTCGCCGCGGGGTCCCGGCTGACCGCGCTCTCGGACCGTTTGAAGAACGGAAGGAGAGCGTCGAATCCCCATCCGGGGGCGCCTTCGTCGGGCCAGACGTCATAGCCGCTGCGGTGCCCGCGGACGAACACCATGCCGTTGATGTTGGTCGAGCCGCCCAGCCCTTTTCCGCGTGAGAGGAGAGTGGACCGCTTGGTGGTCTCGTCGAAGAACGCGTCGGCCCAGTCGGCGAGGCCTCCCAGCAGACTCGTCCATGTGCGTGGAACGGCCGCCGCTTCCGGCGGTTCCGCCGGCCCGGCCTCCACCAGCAGCACACGCGCCCCGGGATCCTCCGAAAGCCGCGCCGCCAGCACACATCCGGCTGTTCCGCCGCCGCTGACGATGTACTCGTAGTCTCGCCCGTGCTTCTGCGCCACCATCGGAATCTCCCTTTGGGCGCGGAAACCTCAGACTAGAACGCTCCGTGACTCACCGCATCCGCTGACGGGTGGGAACGCGGGCCGGTGCGATGCCGGAGGCCGTTGACGTCAACCTCGACCGCGGGTGCGACAGCACCGGGTCACGTGTGCTGGTCGGCGAGTGGGGATTCTCCGCCGAGACCGTCCGCACGGCCGTGCCCGTCCCGGCGCCGGGTGGCCGCGTCCACCAGTGCCGACGCCGCCTCGCGGGCGATGGCCGCCGACGAGGGGTCACGGTCCATACGGGCGGACAGCGTGGCGCCGTCGTAGAGCAGATGAAGCTGCCGGGCCAGGGTCCCGGGATCGGCGGCGCCGGCCTGCTCGGCCAGATCCGTGAGCAGATCGCGGATCCAGCCCCGGTAGGTGTCGGTGACCTGTTCGACCAGGCTGCCCGGCCGGGTTTCCGCGCTGGCGCTGACGAAGGCGCATCCATGGAAGCCGGGCTCGGCGAACAGTTCGCTCTGCGCGTCGAAGACGGCGAGCAGTCGCTCACGCGGCGTGTCCTGCCGTCCGACCGCGCGCGTGATCCGGCCGGTCATACGGTTGTGACGGGATTCGAGGTAGGCGCCGATCAGTTGTTCCTTGCCGCCGAAGGTGTTGTACAGCGACGCCTTCGCCACCCCCGCCTGCTCGATGACGCGGTCGATACCGACCGTCTGCACGCCCTCCGCGTAGAACAGTTCGTTCGCGGCGGCGAGCAGTCGCTCCCGTGCCGAAGGCTTTGCCGTGCTCTTGCTGGCGGTCATCTCTCTCACCTTCCTGAACCGGTCTGTCTACTATACGGTCGCGGGCCGGACGGAGCTCCGGCGGCGCAGCCCGAGGAGAGCCAGTCCGGCGAGGACCATCACGGCGACGCCGTACTCTCGCGCGGTCGTGAAGAGCCCGCCGGCGTGGACGACCAGGAAGCCCGCTATCACCGCCGGCGCGCCCATCCCCAGATACGACACGACGTACAGCAGCGAGAGCACGCCGGCGCCCTCATGGGCGGTGACAAGAGGCATGACGGTACGGATGCCGCCCTGGAATCCGCTGCCGAATCCGACGCCGGCGATCGCCGTGCCGACGAAGAAGCCGACCGGCGAGCCCGCGTTGATCGAGACGAGCGTGACCGCCACCCCGGCTATCAGCGCGACGATGCCGGTGAGCATGACCGTCCGCGCCGCCGCACCCCGCATCGCCAGAACCGAGAGCGCCGCGACGCCGGCGAGTATGAACAGGCTCAGTCCGCCGAACACCACGGACGAGGAGTCGATCAGCCCGCGTACCAGCGCCGGGCCGAGCGATCCGTACAGACCGGCCAGCGACCAGACGGCGAAAAGCACCGGCGCGGCCACGAGCACCGGGCGGCGTGCGGCGCGAGGCAGCTTGATCTCCGGCTTCAAGGTGGCGAGCGCGCCCGGCTTACGGGTCACCGTCTCCGTCATCCGGGAGACGGCGACGGCCTGAAGGGCGAAGACCACCAGCAGGGCCAGATAGATCAGATGCGTGGGCGCCGGCAGATACTGGACCACCAGCCCGGACACCAGCGCGCCGGTCGCCGTGCCGACTCCCGGCGCGACGGCGTTGGCGATGGTGCCCTTGGGCCGGTTGATGTCCATCATTCCCGCGCCGATCGCGCCGAGGGCCGCGCCGGTCGACAGCCCCTGTGCGATCCGCGCCACCATGAGCGCGGGAACGCCGTCGGCGGTGGCGAACACGGCCATCGAGGCGGCCTGCACGGCGAGCGCGGCGAGCAGTACCGGGCGCCTTCCGACATAGTCGGACAGCTTGCCGAGCGTCAGAAGACCGGCGAGCACCGCCAGGGCGTACACGCCGAAAACGACCGTGGTCGTGATCGGGGTGAAGCCCCACTCGGCCTGATAGACCGCGTACAGCGGTGTCGGCGCGCTGGAGGCGGCGAGAAACGACACCACGATCGAGGCCAGCACATACAGCGCGATGTTCGGCGGAATCCGCCGCGTGCCGGCGGCCCGTTCCGTCGATGGCGCGGGCGCCGCGATGACCGAGAGATTCGTCATGGTTTCCTTCAAAGGCTGAGGATCTGGCGGCCGGGACGGCGCGCCGACAATATATTGAGTAGACCAGTCTGTTCACTGAACCGCCACAGAGTAGACAGAGTTGTCTATCCAGGTCAAGGCGGCCCGGTGGAGTGAACGCCGCATCGCGTGCGTAATACTCCCGGTATGACTTCGCACGTTACGGACGCGGGTGGCGGGGTGCGTGGCGAGGCCGTATTGATCAGGCGGGCGACCGCTCGTGACGCCAGGCGGCTCACCAGGCTGATACAGCGCTCCAGCGCCTACGAAGGCCCGTACGCGTCCATGATCGCCGGATATCGGGTGGGTCCCGACTACATCGAGACCCATCAGGTCTTCCTGGCGGCCGACGCCGAAGGACGGCTGCTCGGCTTCTACGCTCTCGTCCTCGTCCCGGCGGAGCTCGACCTGATGTTCGTCGCCGACCACGCGCAGGGTCTCGGTATCGGCCGCCGGCTCATCGAGCACATGAGGAGCCAGGCGCGCGGCGCCGGACTCGACAGCGTCCGGGTCGTCTCGCATCCGCCCGCCGAGGGTTTCTATCGCAGCGTGGGCGCCAGGCGGACCGGCACCGAGATGGCGCATCCGCCCGCCGTGATGTGGGACCGTCCCGAACTGGTCATCCCTGTTGTCGTCTGACCGGCGACGGGTCCGGCCGCCGCGCCGTACCCTCCTGAGATCTTCGCCGGGTCTCCGACGGCGGTGCGTCAGTGGTACGCGTGGACAACGGCGTGGCCTCTGCCGCGCGAGATCAGCCACCGGTTGACCGGGACGGTGAGGACGAAGGCGACCGCGAGCGAGAAGGCCAGCGAACCCCAGAAGAGGGCACTGGCCAGGCCCGCGTGCAGGGCGCCGGGGACGGTCACCATGACGGTGTTGTCGATGATTTCCATGACCGTGATGGAGACGGTGTCGGCGGCCAGCGCGACCTTCAGTGCCCGGCGCACGGGCAGGCCGGCGCCGAGGACGCCTCGCATCGTGAAGGCGTAACCGAAGACGAACGCCAGGACGACGGAGAGCGCGATGGTGGCGCCGTTGGTCAGGCCGGCCGCGGTGCCGATGACCATCCCGAGGATCTCGCCGACGGCGCAGCCGGTGAGGCAGTGCAGGGTGGCCTGGACGGCGGTGCGCCAGCCGCGGTCTCCGCCGGGCCGGCCGTGGGCCGCGTGTGCGTGTCCGGGCTGTATGTGTCCGGGCTGTATGTGATCGAGCCGCTCAGCCGGGTGTTCCGCCTGGTGGTCCATGGCTGCCTCCGTGGAGCGTGGTCTGTTGTTCCCTGGCGGGAATCATGAGAACACTATACCCCTAGGGGGTATTCCGGAAGGCGTGCTGTCGCACCGGTCGCCGGCCGGCCCCGGCCTACTCGCGGCGGAGCGTGTTCATACGAGTGATCTCGGTGGTCTGGGAGGCGATGATGCCGTCGGCCGTCCGCTTGGCGTCCTCGTTGGCGCCCCGCGCGGTCTCGGTCCTGGCCATCGCCACGGCGCCTTCGTGGTGCTTCACCATCAGATCCAGGAACGCGGTGTCGAAGGCCGCGCCGGACACCTTCTCCAGCGCGGCCATGTCGTCGTCACTCATCATTCCGGGCATCGAGTGCCCGGAATGGCCGCTCCCGCCGTCGGCCGGGACCGGTTCGCCCCATGTCCTCAGCCAGCCGGACATCGCCTTGATCTCGGAGTCCTGAGCCTGTGTGATCTTGGTCGCGAGCGACCTGACCTCCGTCGAGGAGGCGCGTCCGGCGGCGAGACCGGCCATTCGCAGCGCCTGCCGGTGATGCGGGATCATGCCTCGCGCGAAGGAGGCGTCGGCGGAGTTGTGGGCCGAAGCCGCAGCCGGTGCGGAGGCTGAGGTGCTCGCGCCGTGGCCGGAGTGCGTGGCGGGTCCCGTGCCGTTGCCGCCGCAGGCGGCGAGAAGCAGCGCGGCGCCGGCCACGGTCGCGGCGACGGTGGACCGGCGGGCGGCGAGACGGTGTGCGGTCATGGTGAAGCGACTCCTGTACGAGAGAGGTGCGGCATACCGGCGGCGGCCATCGGCCCGGTGAAGGAGCCGGTGGCGGGCGCGCCTATATGCGCGGGAGTCGCGGTTCGCTCGGGGCCGACGCGGTCGGCGGGACGGACGGCACGGGAGTGGTCCCGGCGGTCGCACGGGCGCCGTCCGCGTGGGCGAGATGCCCGCCCGCCTCAGGTGGCAGGGTCGCGCTGCGCGGCGGCCGTCTCATACGGTCATCGTAAACACGACGGTGCTTTCCTACCGGGCAGAATCGGCGCCGGTCGTCCGAAGCGCCAGGAATCACCGCCACCCGGCCCAAGCGCGCGGCGGTCCGAGCGGCCGCGGCGCCGGCCGCCGCCGCTCGGACCAGCGGTCAGCGCCGCGGCGGCTTGACGGCCGTTTCGAGGAAGAACGCGTCAATGCTCCGTACGGCCTGGATGAACTCGTCCAGATTGAGCGGCTTGATGACATACGCGTTCGCGTGCTGAAGATAGGCCGAGCGCACATCGTCCGGAGCGCCCGAGGTGGTCAGAACCACGACCGGAATGGTCAGCAGGTCGGCGTCGTCCTTCAGTACGGTGAGCAGCTCCCGCCCGTTCATGCGCGGCATGTTCAGATCCAGCACGATGAGATCGGGCCGGGGGTTCGCGGTGTCCCGCAGGTATTCCAGCGCCGCCACGCCGTCCTCGGCCTGGTTGATCGAACGGGCCATCCCGTGCTCCAGGAGTGCCTCCTCGATCAGCAGGGCATCGGCTGGGTCGTCCTCCACCAACAGGACGTCGTAGGTGTGGCTGAGGCTGTTCACGGGGTCGTTCCTGCTCTCTTGCGGGGGTATGGGGCGGGCGGGTGGCGTGGCGGTGAAGACGAGCCCCGGCCATCGCCGGCGGGCTCCTTGGCGGGAGATGTACCAGGCGTCACCGAGCTGCGGATAGCCGGCGCCCGCGCGTGCGGCCTGTTCGGCCTCGGTACGGGCCTGGCGCTCCACCGCGCGGTTGAGATGCATGAGTATGCGCAGACGGGCGAGAGAGCCGGCGGCTGTCGCCTCCGACAGGTCTTCGCCGTCGGATGCCGGTGAGCCGTCCCCGGGGTCCGGAACGGGCCTGTCGAATATCTCGTCGGCGAGACGGTGAGCGAGATCGTCGACGGCGAGACTCGACATCCGGTCGATGTCTTCCTCGCTGAACTGGGAGGACAGGTCGTTCCGGCGCATGCCCACAATGTAGACGCATCCCCCTGGACAACAACAGTTGTCGGAAGAGTACGCGGACGCCGCCCGGACAGCACACCCGGCCTTCCCGGACACGACACAGCCGTTTCCGGCCCCTGCCCGTCCCGGGCGGGGGCCGGGTCATTGGGGCCGCTGGG
>NZ_JARBAE010000055.1:0-40850 GCF_033795305.1 Streptomyces sp. AK02-01A | reverse complement strand
GTACCGCTTCGTGTACTTGCTTGCCACCTGGTCACTGCTTCCTCTGGAACCACTCTGATCCCAGTCTCCAGGTGTCCACGATCAAGGGGAAGCTTCACGTTGCCGCTACCGGGGAACGAACAGTCCGACCCCTTGGCCCGGCCTGGATGGGGACAATACGCAGGTCCTGCACAGGGCTTGTGGAGCGCCCGGTGCTCGGAAACGGGCACGCCGGGTGCGGGAAGCGGTCCGGGCAAACGGACCGGCCGCCGAGGCCGGAACCGCGCCTCGGGCCGACTTCACCGTCCATAAAGTCGCCGCACACTGGGGATCCGGACGTACGAGAGGCGGCCGGCGCGACCCGGGAGCACCAGCGGGCCCTTCTCGGGTAACGCGGCTCGTAGCTGACTTCTACGGAACATGCCTCCTTCCTTGCGTTTACAGTCGGTGGCGGCGCCGCCATTGAGCGGTGTTTCCCCCGACTTGCGAGGTGCTTGATGGGTAGGTTGCTGGATTCCTGCGATACGACGGTGTCGGCGAGCTATCGGCTGTTCGGGCTGGTCGACACGACTATGGGGGCTGAAACGTTCGATGACGATGCGGACAGATCGAAGTGGCTGCTTCCCGGGCCGGGCCTGGTGTATCTGCAGGTGCCCTCGGAGGTGGGCACGACGGTGATACGTCTGGAGTCGTGGACCAGTGCACCGGCGCTGCCGCCCGGTCAGTGGGCGGGGTGCGAGGAGGTCGAGGTGGACCTGCCTGAGGGCGAGCTTGGTTTGCAGACCGTCGACGGCGGGCTGAGGGAGATTCCGCTGGTGTTGCCGTCGCCGGGCACGTACCGGATGCGGTGGCAGTGGGTGTTCAACCCGGATGCGGGTCCTTTCACCTCTCCTCTGCAGGGTTGTTCCGACGTGTTGGCCACGCCCGCCGGTCATGAAGCCGCTCTGGGCGGGGAGGATCAGTTCTGTCTGGTTCAGATCTGGCGGACCGCCACCGCCTGAGCCGCGTCGAAGGGACCGCAGGGCCGCCCCCGAATGGGGACGGCCCTGCCTTGGTTTACCGGAGTATCAGTGCTGGAGTGTCAGTCGCCGATGGTGACGGTGAAGGCTTCCCAGTCGAGGATCCGGTCACTGTGATACCAGGCGCCCAGGCGACGGCCTGCTTCCTGGTTTTCTTCCCGATTGATGTAGCGGACGGAGAAGTCGTCCTTGAACTCGTCGCCTTCGTACGGGTCTGTAAAGTTAACGGCTGATCTTGGTGGTTGAGGGGTCAGTGGTTGGTGGGGGTGAGGCGGCCCTCGAAGGCGATTTGGAAGGCGTTCAGCGGCGCCTTCCAACGCATGGTCCAGCGTCGTCGTCCCTGGCCAGTGGGGTCCAGGCTCATCAGCGCCATATACACGCACTTGAGCGCGGCGGCTTCGTTCGGGAAGTGCCCGCGGGACCGAACGGCCTTGCGTATGCGGGCGTTGACGCTCTCGATTGCGTTCGTGGAACAGATCACCTTGCGGATCTCCACGTCGAACGAGAGGAAGGGCACGAACTCGGCCCAGGCGTCGGACCACAGCTTGATCACGGCCGGGTACTTGGTCCCCCAGGTTTCGGAGAACTCCAGGAACCGCTCGGTCGCGGCGGCCTCGCTGGGTGCGGTGTAGACGGGCTTGAGGGCCTTGGCCATCTTGTCCCAGTCCTGCCGGGCCGCGTAACGGAACGAGTTCCGCAGCAAGTGGATCACACAGGTCTGGACGATCGTGCGAGGCCAGACGGTCTCCACCGCGTCGGGGAGGCCCTTCAGCCCGTCACAGACCAGCATCAGGCAGTCGTCCAGGCCGCGGTTCTTCAGCTCGGTGAAGATCTGCAGCCAGAACTTGGCGCCCTCACCGCCGTCGCCGGCCCAGATTCCGAGGATGTCGCGGGTGCCCTCGACGGTGACGGCCATGACGACGTAGATCGGACGGTTCGCGACCTTCCCGTCTCGGATCTTGACGTTGATGGCGTCCACGAACAGGACCGGATAGACGGGATCGAGGGGGCGGTTGGCCCACTCGGCCATGCCCTCCATCACCTTGTCTGTGATGTTGGAGATGGTCTGTTTGGAGGTTTCCACTCCGTATACCTCGGCGAGATGCGCGGCGATCTCACCGTGGGTGAGGCCCTTGGCCGAGAGTGAGAGCACCATCTCGTCCACCCCGGTCAGCCGCCGCTGTCGCTTCTTGACGATCTGCGGCTCGAAGGTGCCGGCGGTGTCGCGCGGCACCCTCGCCTCAACCGGCCCGACATCGGTCAGCACAGTCTTGGACCGGGTGCCGTTGCGGCTGTTGCCGCTGTTCTTCCCGGCCGCGTCGTGCTTGTCATAGCCGACGTGGTCAGTGATCTCGCCCTCCAGGGCCGACTCCAGGACCCGCTTGGTCAGCTGCTGCAACAACCCGCCCTCGCCGGTCAGTTGCAGGCCCTCCGTACGGGCCCGGTCCACGAGCATCGCGATCAACTGCTCGTCACTTGTCCCACTCGCCGACGGCGCGGTGGCCTCGTGGGGTTCAACGGCGGTCTCGGTCATCTGGCGTCTCTCTCTTGATCATCAGATCCGCCGTTAGTTTTACAGTCCCCGCAGCTGTAGCGGTGCCTCGGACAAGAGCGAACAATGCACTGCGTGTGAGTCGGCGCAATGTGGTGTTGGACGACTTTGGTTGCTCGGCTTGCTTCTTCATGGCGATGGCTCCCGGGTCGTTGCCGTTCCCTGGACGGGTCCGGGCTGGTGCCTTGCATCCTTCGCTGACCATGGAGCCCCTGGATGCTTGCTGCCGGATCGCCATGCCTTCGGACACCACACAACGCCCTCTGACGGGATGGCATGATTCTCGGACGGATTCCGATGGTTGCGGACGGGGGACACGCGAGATGGGACGAGCCGGGTATTTGCGGAAGCCGGAGCTGCGTGGCGCGCACGCGGAACTTAACGCCGCTTTGCACAGGCTCCATCTGCATGCGGGTCTGCCAAGCCTTGCAGACATCGCCGCACAATTGCGACATTCAGGCATCTCGAGAAGCACGGTGCACGACGCCTTCAGCAGCCAGCGGATGCCGAAGTGGAAGGTTGTTGACGCGCTGGTAGAAATCCTTGCCTCGCAGACCCCTGGCGGGCGGCCGGAGGAAGATCAAGCGGTCTTGCATGCAGTGTGGCTGCGAGCCGCCCAGGGCAATGAGGCGCGGCATTCTTCGTCGGGCGCTGGGAGCGCCGATGAAGCAACCGAGGACTGGCGTCGGCTTCTCCCGGATCACCTGCCGAGGCTGGACGGCGTAGAACTGGCGTACCACTACCTACCAGCCGTACGGGACCACGCCGGCGGAGATTGGTACGACGCCTTCCGTTTAGGTGAGAATAAGATTGCTCTGGTCGTGGGAGACGTGATGGGACCCTCTACGCTCTCCGTCGCCATTATGAGCCAGATGCGGAGCACGCTTCAGCTACTAGTTGAGCTGGGACTGCCTCCGCATGAAGTGCTGAGGCGCTTAGATGCCCAGTCAGCTCGGCTCGGCAGCGAGGGGTTGGCCACCTGCGTTTGTGTTGTATACGACAGCAAGGCGCGAACCTTGGCGCTGTCGGCTGCAGGGCATGTGCCGCCCGTCTTGCTGAACGATCGAGGAGAGGCATTCCCCTTGGACGTGCCTACGGGAACACCGATTGGCCTGGGCGGTGAGGGTATGGAAACCACCGAGTTGGACATCCCCCTGGGTTCGACCATTTTCCTCTACACCGACGGACTGGTTGAGACTCGTCTTCGTGAGATCTCTACCGGTATCACGTACATGTGCGACACCCTGGTTGCTGCACACCGTCGTGCGAGGTTTCAGCCCCCACCGCTGGAGTCGCTGTGCGATGACATCTTGGCGACACTCGCCGGACAATATCTCTTCGACGACGCAGTACTCCTTGCTGCGCGCTTCACTCCCGGCGCACCTCCCGTTGTGTATCCGGTGTAGCTCTCGGCGCTGAGATGGATGCGATAGGGGTGAGGGTTTCGCGGTCGACGCGGACTTCGCGGTCCTGGAGAGGACGGGCAAGGTCGTCGGCGGCATCCATCAATGAGGGAGCGTGAACCTCGGATCGGCGCCCCCTGATCCAAGTCGGCCCAGCTTCTTCCTCAACCACCAGCGGATCGTCGCGCGGCCGGTCCGGGTGCTACCCACAGGCCGGGCGAGGCCGATGACACGCGGCATGCGACGCCGTACCGAACAGGTCGGCCGCCTGGGGAATTCAGCCTCACTATCACAGAAGGCCAGTCGGGCCGAATCGATGGTTTCCCCCAAACTGCTGGGTCTGGATACGTATGGAACCCGTGGAGGACGGAAGATGGCCACGCAGTTCATGAATGTACGGGAGACCGCTGAATACCTGAACATGTCGGTCGCCTGGGTATACAGGGACGCACCGGCTCTTGGGCTGACCCCCTATAAGTTCGGGCGGGGCCGTAATGCGAAGATTCAGTTCAGGGTGTCCGAGGTGCAAGCATGGGTCAAACAGCAGAAACTGGGTTAGCGCCTGCAGGAATTCTGCGCGGTCGCAACCTGGATTATTGGCCAAACGGGTTGTGTACACATCACGCTTTTTGCAGCAGGCAGGGCGAAGAGTCCCCACTCCTCTCGGAGTGGGGACTCTTCGCTTCAGGCAGCCAGGCCCATGTCCAGGATCTTGGCCGCCTTGCTGATCGAGCCGGGCATGAGGTGGCGGTAGATCTTGAACGTGATGTCCAGGCTGTTGTGCCCCATCCATTCGGCGACGTCGGTGATGGGGATGCCGTGGGTGAGGCAGTTGGAGGCGAAAAAGTGGCGGAAGCCGTACATGACCATGCCGGTCGGGATGTCTGTTGTGTTCGCCTTCTTGATCCTCTGCCACTGGTTCCCTAGGTAGTAGTAAGGGAATGCCTTGGCGGGGTTCTGCGGGTGCCGGAGCAGGTAACCGTCCACAGTGCCGTGCTTGTGTGCGTACCACTCGATGGTGTCCTTTATCTGTGAGGGGAGAGGGACGTCGCGGTATTCGCCTAGCTTGCGGTGCTTGAGCCGCCCGTAGCTCCCGGTGGTCTGGTTGACCTGTTCGCTGATCCGGTACACGTTGTCGGCCACGATGTTCTTGATGTTGACGGCCGCAGCTTCCCCGTTCCGCATGCCGCAGCCGCTCATGAGGTCGGCGAAGAGCAGGAAGGTGTCGTCGCCGGCGGTACGTATCTCGCGGAGCTGTGCTGGGGAGGGTATGACGGCGCGCTCGGGGTCGTACTGAGGGGGCTTGACGCCTTCCAGAGGGTTCTCGCTGAAGAGCCCCAGACGGTGGGCGTCGAGGAGGATGGACTTGAGCTTGTCGAAGGCGTTGGACTGGGTTGCCAGGCCCGCGTTGTTGCGTTCCATGGTCTGGATGAAGCGGTCGACGACCTTGTGGTCGAAGGTGTTCATCCGGCGGCTGCCGAGGGCGGGGAAGAGATGGTGCTTCAGGAGCGAGTCGAGGTGCCGGAGAGAGCTTGCGGCCAGATCACGCTGGCCGGCCTTCCACTCGTTGGCGTATTCCTCGAACCGCATTGCGCCGTATTTTTTGATGCGGTCGGCCCTGGCTTGATTGGGAGGTGCGGCCCTCTTGGCGGTGTAGACCTCCGTGAGGCGGTCGATAGCATCGTCTTGGGTTGCGTAGCCGGATTCCTCGGTCTGTTTGCTGGCCGCGTCGCGGTACCGGATCTTGTACTCGTGGGGGCACTTGGACCACCGGGACTCGGGGTGGATGCAGTCCTTGAAGAAGGTGCCCATGCCGCGGGCCAACGTCTTGGTTGCCATGGTCGTGCTGTCTCCTCGGGGGGACCGATGCTGACGGTATGCTGACCGCCGATGGTCCGCACGTCCCTGACCTGCACCAAGACGGGGAAGGTGTGGTATGTGGTGGAACTACATCGCGCGTTCACACGAAGAAGTTGAGGCGGCCCGGAAGGACTGGATGGAAGGGTCCCGCTTTGGCGAGGTGACGGGCTACGACGGCAGCCGGCTGTCGGCTCCGGAACTGCCGCCGGTGGCGCTGAAACCACGCGGTCGAGTGCGCTGACCTGGCGCGTTGTGTGCGGTCCGGATCCCTGTGGGTGGAGTCCGATCTCGAAGCGTCGGTCGGCCCGGAGGAGCGGCCGGGTGATGCCCGAACCTGGATCTGAGGGTGCGTCAGGAGTGAGGGCGATCATGGACTCCACGCCACGAGGGGAGCCTCATGACGCGGTGCGTGCTCTTTCGCCGCCACCTCGGTTGTGTTCCGATGAGCCCATGAGCCAGCGAGGTCGCCAAGGACATTCCGGGACAGGACGAGGTTCGATCACACCGGACGGGTGTGCCGTCGAGTTGTACGAGCGCCTGCCGGCGGGTGATGAGCCTGACATCGTCCAGGGCGCTGTCCGTGCGGGGGCCGACATCCTGGAACTGGGCTCCGGCGTCGGCCGCATCACGCATCCGCTGGTGCGGCGTGGGTTCTCGGTGACCGCCGTCGATGAGTCATCCGAGATGCTCGGGCGGGTCAGTGGCGCCCGTACCGTCCGCAGCGCGATTGAGTCACTGCGACTCGACACTCGCTTTGACGTTGTTCTGCTCGGATCATTCCTGGTGCACGCTGCCGCTCCGGGGCTTCGGCAGGAGCTGTTGGAGACGTGCCGACTGCATGTGAAGGATGACGGGTGTGTCCTGATCCAGCGAGAAGGACCTGGGCGCCACGAGGATCTTCCGCGTGAGCGGGCGGTATCCGGCGGTCTCATCCGAGTGGTGTCTTCTGAGCCGGTTCGCCCGGGGGTGCGTTCCGTCCACGTCGAATACGTGTTTTCTGACGAGCGCTGGACGCAGACCTTCTTGTCCTGCCCACTGAGCGATGATGACTTCGAACAGGCGTTGGCTCAGGCAGGTCTCGTTATCGACGCCTACCTGACTGAGGACCGTACATGGGTACGGGCGCTGCCGGATACGGCCTGATTTCACGGGGATTCAGTCGACCGGCCTGGGCTTCTACGACCGGATATCGGTGCGGAGGCAGCGGCCGTCCACCATCACGCACCGGGAAGGGCCACGCACGTCACGCCGCCGCCTCCATTCCGGGCGACGCCCGGCGGCGGTCCGGCGTGCCGCCGGGCATGCCCGCACCGGTGGCGGGTACGACCCCTCCCGTACGGGGGCGTCGTGGAAGCGGCCGAGGAGCGAGGGGCGTCGGAAGTGATTCGAAAGCTGCAGGCGGTCGCGCTGGACTGCGCTGATCCGGTACGGCTCGCTGAGTTCTACGCGGATCTGCTCGGCGGCCGGGTGATCGCGGACCCTGAGGATCCCGACTGGGTCGAGGTGCACGGGTTCGAGGGGACACCTCTGGCCTGCCAGCGGGTGGTCGGCTACCAGCCGCCCGAATGGCCCGGCCAGGAGCGCCCGCAGCAGCTCCACCTGGACTTCGACGTGGACGACCTCGACGGAGAAGAGAAGCGGGCGCTCGCCCTCGGCGCGACCGTGCTGGAGCGGACGGACCAGCTCCGCCCGGAGGCCAACTGGCGGATCTACGCGGACCCGGCCGGCCATCCGTTCTGCCTCTGCCTCCACTGAGCCCATCGGGCCCACTGTCCTGTCCAGCGCGCGGCGTCGGATGCGGTGCGTCGCGAGGCGGAGGATCGTCCTCGTACTGGATGTACTCGGACGACTCCGACAACGCGGCGAGCGTGCGGGTCAGGCGTCGGGGGCCAGGCGGGACTTTCGAAACACGCCCAGTAGCCATCCGGCGAGTGACCCATGTGCCCACACCGAGACCGCGGCCAAGAGCGGCCGGAAGACGGTCCGCTGGTCGACGACCACGGGGTAGCCGGGCTGGTTCTCCGTGCCGGCCTGGTCGGCTCCAAGGCTTTCGTGCTGTTGGATTCCCAGCCGCGGCTTCGCCAACCGAGCCGGCAGCGGGCCCCATGATGCAGAGCCTTCTCTGCAGAGGGCTCTATGCAGAGAATACTCTGCAATATATTCTGCTCACATGTCCGAGCCCGAACGCGCACCACACTCTGCCAAGCCGACCCGGCGCATTGATGCGCGCAGCCTGCGGGGGCTGGCTCATCCGCTGCGGATGAAGATCTTTGAACTGCTCAGTCTGGACGGTCCCGCCACCTCCACGGGTCTCGCCGAACGCCTTGGGGAGAACACCGGTACCGTCAGCTGGCACCTGCGCCACCTCGCCGAGCACGGCTTCATTGAGGAGGAAACCGGACGGGGTACAAGACGCGAGCGCTGGTGGAGAAGGGTCGGCGTCACCAACGAGCTGAACACCACCGATTTCCGCGATGATTCCGACACCCGGGGCGCACTCTCGGTTTACCTGCATGAACTGGTGCAGCAGTACTTCAGCCGGGTCATCAAGTACCTCAGCGAGGACTGGGACGACAGATGGCGGAGCGCCGGCACCATCTCGGACTGGCGTGATCTGCGGATGACACCGCACCAGTTGGAGGCGCTCAACGCGGAACTGATGGCCGTCATCGCCCGCCATACCCCTGACCCGGACGCCGAGCCCGCACCGGACTCGCTCCCTGTCGTTGTCCAGCTCCAGTCCTTCCCCCGTAAGCGACGTGGCACCACATGAGCCAGGGCGTACGCGATGGCCTCCTGCGCCGCCACCGCGATTTCCGCCTGTTGTGGTGCGGCGAGACCACCAGCAAGTTCGGAACGTCCGTCACCGGCGTGACAATGCCACTGGTCGCCGTCTCCACCTTGCACGCCAGCACCTTCGAGGTCGGTCTACTGAGCGCCGCCGCCTGGACTCCTTGGCTGATCATCGGTCTCCCTGTCGGTGTCTGGGTGGACCGGCTGCGGCGCAGACCGATCATGCTGGCCGCCGCCGGGATCTCTCTCTTACTCTTCACCGGCGTCCCGGTGGCCGCATGGTTCGGGTGGTTGAGCATCGGGCTGCTGCTGACCGTCGCACTGCTGACGGGCACGGCAGCGGTGTTTTTCCAGACCGCTTACAGCGCCTATCTCCCCAGCATTCTGGAATCCGATGACCAGCCCGAGGGCAACGCCAAACTGCACGGCAGCGCGTCCGCCGCGCAGATCGCGGGGCTCGGTTCCGGCGGTCTGATCGCACAGTTGACAGGTGCCGTGAACGGGATGTTCGCCAACGCCGCGACATTCCTCGTCTCCCTTCTGTGTCTGGCAGGCATCCGGCACCGCGAACCACGCGTCAACAAGAGCGAACCTCGCCCCAGAGCAATGGCCAGTGACGTCCGCGAAGGGCTGCGGCTGATCGCCAACGATCCATGGTTCCGCACACTGGTATTTTTCGGAGCCGCCTCCAACCTGGCGCTGATGGGATATCAGTTGATCCAGGTGGTCTTCTTGGTCCGGAGCGTCGGCCTGACTCCCGGGCCGGTTGGCGCACTCATCGCGGCTACCAGCGCCGGAGGCGTTGCCGGGGCCTTCGCCGCACGCCGCGTCGCCAGCCGGATCGGCACGGCCCGCGCGACTCTGCTGTTCGAGCTGGGTCTTCCGATGTTCGCTCTGCTCATCCCGCTGACCGTCGACGGATTCGGGATCCTGCTCTTTGTGACAGGCGGCTTCTGTGTCTCCGCAGGCGTCGTAGCCGGCAACATCATCAAGGTGAGCTTCCAGCAACGCTACTGTCCGCCGGAGCTCCTCGGTCGCCTCACCGCAAGCACAGCATTCCTCAGTTACGGGACAATCCCTCTCGGAGCGCTGCTCGGCGGCGCGCTCGGAACCGCGCTCGGTATCCGGACCGCCATGGCGATCACGACAGCGGGGGTTCCGCTCGCCGCGCTGATCTTGTTTTTCTCCCCGATCCGGCGGTCCCGACATCTGCCGACGTCCCGCCGGCCAACGAGTGATTCCACACTTCCGCTGGATCCCGACGGCCAACCGGTCCTACCGCGTCATTGACCACGACCGACGGACGAACCGCAACGGCGGCTCTGAGCCTTTGCTCCGGGCCTTCGGGAACGCACCCGCCGGGCGGTACGGAAGGAGATCGCCGAGGTTGCCGACGCCCTGTTCGTCGAGCGCTGCCTGAACGTTCTCCACGGGAAGCTCAAGGTGGGGAGAGCTTGAATGGTTGCGACGATCGCCGGTCATCCGAACCGGCGATCGTCAGCCGTGTTGCGGCCGCCCGGCAGGGGACAGCCCTTACCCGACGTGACCAGGCGGAGCTCCTCATCGGAGCGGCTCAATTTTCCAGACCAGCTCGAAGGCCGGCCCACTACGGGTTGAAAACTGATTCGTAACAAACGAGATTGGCCGCTGAATTGACACACCCACCTCTCAGCCAACTCCGCAACACGGGCGATGGACAGTTGGTCGTCGAGTGCGCTGCGGCGGAAAGTGAGGATGCGTCGTATAATTAATGCAATTTGACATCACGGCATGCATCTCACATGTTGCCCGCGTTTGCTGTCAGGATTACATTTTTGGTTGACAGTAAGTGACGTGCGTCGTCCGTGATGCCTGGGAGGCGCCCTACGTCATCACATCCTGGGGCTGGTCAGAGCAGAGCTGCTCCAGGAAGTAGCCATGGAGGTTGGCGTGCTCCCCACTCATCACAAGACGGCGACGATCAACGGTCAGAAGGTCTTCTACCGCGAGGCCGGCCCCAGCGACGCACCGGTCGTGCTATTGCTGCACGGTTTCCCGAGTAGCTCGCGCATGTTCCGCACGCTGATCCCCGCACTGGCGGACCGGTACCGCGTCATAGCCCCGGACCATATCGGCTACGGACAGTCCGCCATGCCCACGGTGGACGAGTTCGACTACACCTTCGACCATCTCGCCGCTGTAACCGCCGGGCTGTTGGACCACCTCAACATCAGCAGTTTCTCCATCTACGTGCACGACTACGGCGCGCCCATCGGCTGGCGGCTGGCTCTCAATCCCTCCTATGACGTCACCACGATCACGTCACAGAGCGGCAACGCGTATATGGAGGGATTCGCCCAGCCGTTCTGGGACTCGCTGTTCGCCTACGCGTCGGCGCCCGGGCCCGATACGGAGCCGGGCGCGCGCGAGAAGTTCAAACCAGAGACCACACGCTGGCAGTACGAGAACGGCGTCCCGGACCGCACTCTCGTTGACCCGGAAGCTTGGGAGCACGACCAGGTCCTGCTTGAGCGGCCCGGCAACGACGAGGTCCAACTCGCGCTGTTCCGCGACTACCCGACCAATGTCGAGGGTTATCCGGAGCTCCAGGAGTACTTCCGCACGAGCCAGGTGCCGTTGCTGGCAGTGTGGGGCGAGGGAGACGAGATCTTCGGTCCCGATGGTGCACGGTCTTTCGCCCGCGACCTTCCCGAGGCGGAGATTCACCTCCTGCCTGCCGGGCACTTCGCCCTGGAAAGCCAACTGGACACCATCAGTGGCTATATGCATGGGTTCCTCGGCCGGACACTGGTGTGATCTGAGATTACGGGACAGCCCTTGGTCAGGCAGTGCTCCGAATCGCTCACGCTGTGCCGCCCATCTCGCCCATGACCGGGCGGCGAAATTGTGGCGTTCCACGTTCTGTCGCCGGCACCGCGGTGGACCGGTCAGATCAGTCCGTGCCGCGTGGCGAAGGCGACAGCCTGGGTCCGATTGCGCACGTCGAGCCGAGTGATGAGCCCATGCAGCACGTTCTTGACGGTGCGTTCGGAATAGGAGGTTTTCTGTGCGATCTCGGCCGTCTTGAAACCCTCCGCCACGAGTCTGAGCATGGCGGCCTCGCGTGCGGACAGGGTCAGCCTCCTGGGGCCGAGGTAGGCGCGCTGGGAGCTGCCGACGTGGTAAATGAGTTTGCCGAGCAACTCGCCGGACAGAAAACCTTCTCCCATGGCCATCTTGGTTATCAGATGTATCAGTTCGTCCTGGTCGGCGTCGGCTCGGGGCAGCACCGCGGCGACGCCGCACTCAAGCATCGTCTGTATGGCGTCGACCTCGAAGAACCTCACTATCAGGCCGGTGCGGGTGGCGGTGTTGCGCTGTAGCCGCTGCAGCCGCCGGACGGTGGACTCGTTCACAAAGTCCGCCACGACGAGCGAGATCTGGGCGTTGCCTGCCTCCTCGTCCGGCACCAGCTCGATCTCCGGCCGCTGGCGCAGCAGGTGAATTGTCCCAGCGTGCAGGATCACATCCTCCGCGTACACGGCGACGCTGATCCGCATGGTCGTGGGCCTCGCCGACGGGCCGGGTGTCCCCGGACCAGTCGTCCTCCGGCCCCGCGGGGGTATCCCGCTTTCATGGGCGTCCTGAGTTGACATCAGCACCTTGCTTTGTCGTCTTCGAGCATGTTGTGAAGAAGGGTGGCAGCCTCAGTCATACACCGTGTGAAATGCCACACTCCGACTGGACATCATTGAGCACGGATGCCGCCGGCTCTGCCCGGAGGAAGGAAAGTCCCGAACGCTCCATTGCGTCCGGCTGACTGCCCTTCCAATGTGCTGCTGCTGTGACAGTCCGCCTTGCGCTGTCCACATCCTCTACATATACGTTCACGTCGGCATCATGGTCGCGCCGGGAAGCCGGCCGGGACAGACCCACGTCCCACGCTACTTTCACAACGTCCTCTCCCTTTTGATTGTCGGCTCGACAACGTAGACCGGAAGGGCGTCGATCTTGTGACACCACCCGTGGTGCGTGGCCTGAGGGCTGTCCCGTGATCCACCAGGGATCATGGGACAGCGCTTGGATTCCGGTGGTCGCGTACGAGTTCCGCGAGCTGGGTCGCGGCGGCCTACTGCCTCGGACACAAGCAACAGGGCATAGACGTGAAGGTCATCGCGGACCCGTCCGGTCGGCTCCGGTGGGCCTTGCCCGGCTCTGACAGGAGCGGTCCAGGACGTCCGCACGGCCCGCGAACACGGCATTGTCGACGCTCTCGACCAGGTCGGCATCACCTGCTGGGCCGACAAGGGAATGTGCTCCTTGATGATCCGTGGCTGGCGCGCCGTGGACGGCAAGGATGGGGACGCGCTGATGGAATTCGGGCATCCTCAACATGGAGTTTGACGTCGTCGGCGACATGGCGGCCGGTATCTCCTACATGTGGTGCGTCGCGGTACCCGAACCGCACCTGCAGAATTAGCCGTACGCCATGGGCGGACCGTATACGTGGGAATCGTCCGCACCGCGGACGGCGGGCAGCTCGCTCGCCGACGACTGGGCGTCTCCTGGGAAACCGGTGAGGATCCCACTCGGGCCTTTTCCTGAGAACTTCCGAGCGATGGGGAATGAAATACAGCGGATCCGGCGCCCGCCGGGCCGAGCAGAAGCGGTAAAGGAAAGACGGAGCAAAAATGACGTCGACGCAGACGGACACCCGGCAGAGCGGTCTCACCGATACGGTGCTGCTCGTGACCGGCGGCACGAGCGGTATCGGGTTTTCCACCGTGCGCCATCTTCTTGAGAGCGGTGCGCGGGTGGTCGTGACGGGGCGGAATAATGAGCGGTTGATGACGGCTTGCGAACAGCTTCGGGACGTCTCTGACCAGGGTTCCCGGCTCCTGCCGGTGCAAGCGGACGCTGCGGATCTCCTGGGCATGGATGCGCTCATGCACCAGATCAGTGAGCGGTACGGCCGGCTCGACGGCCTTTTCGCCAACGCGGGGTCCGGAATCTTCAAGACCATCCACGACACCGACGAGGACGATTTCGACGAACTGGTGGCGGTGAATTTCAAGGGTGTCTTCTTCATGGTGAAGAAGGCCCTTCCGCTGCTGCGGCAGGCGGGCGGCGGCTCGATCGTCCTCAATGCCTCCTGGACCATGCACCGGGGCATGTTCCCGGCGGCGGTCTACGCGGCCACCAAGGCGGCCGTCCACAATCTCGCGCGCTCCCTCGGGACCGATCTCGCTCACGAGGGAATCCGCGTGAATTCGGTGAGCCCTGGCTACATCCGCACGCCGATGTACGACTCGTTCGTGCCGAGTGAGGCCGGGCGGGAGGCCACCGCCGCTGCGGTCCCGGCCGGGGACAACGGGACGCCGGAGGACATCGCGTACGCCGTCGGTTTCCTCCTGTCGCCGCGGTCCCGCTACATCGTGGGCCAGGACGTCGTCATCGACGGGGGCCTGGTGATGAGCTTGCCGCGGTGAGGTGAGCCGGGAGGCCAGCCTTCCCCTGGAGCGGCTTCCCAGCGGGGCCGCGGCGGTCGACCACGGTGACATTCGATGAGTGTGCATCCAGGTCGTGTTGCGAAAATCTCGCCTGGCCCGCGACGCCTGGCACGGGCGCTCGCCGCGTTATCGGAGTCGTCGGAGTCGTCGGATTCGTCAGAGTCGGCAGAGTCATCGGAGTACATCCAGTCCATCGACGATGCCGATCCTCCGCCTTGCGATCGCGCGCACCGGACGCCGCGGGCTCCATACTCCGGGCGGACGGCGCTACTTTCGAAACACGCCCGGTCGGGGTCGACCGTCCTGATCACCGGCGCCGTCGGGGCCCTGCGCAGCGCACTGGCACACCGCTTCGCGAACGACGGCGCCAACGTCGGCGAGCGAGTTCACTTTCACCATCGAACGGCTCGGCGCAGAGCAACGGGGCGACACACACTGGGTCGTAACGAATCGGCTGGAGGGCAACTTCCCCGGCGGGCGCGCCGATTTCCGCTACCGCTTCACGCTACGCTCCGGACTGATCGAGGACCTCACGATCGCTCCCTGAGGGCTGTCCCGTGATCCCTGGTGGATCAGTGCGCGGTGTCAGATGCGGTGGATCGCAGGGCGGAGGGGCGCTCGCATACTGGATGTATTCGGGCGACCAGTCTTCAGCGCGGCCGCCACCGAGTAGTCACCACTCGCCCGCAGCCCGGCACCGCCCCGATGAGGTGTGACCACGTTGCGCCAGAGGAACGTCGGCGCTGCCAGGCTGGCGGCATCTCAACGACGGGACAAGGCTGTTCACCAAGAGGGCCAAGAAATAGGCGATTGCACGGAAGACGGGTTGCCATTGTCGTCCACCCAGGCGCACCTGTCGGTGTGAACGAGGTAGCGCGCCAGGGAGAAGACGCGCTGGCCGGTCGACTCGAAGAGCACGCCATGTGAGACGTCCGTCCACGTCAGCGGGCCCAGTTGGAATTCCGGCCCCTCACAACGCTTGTGCTGCCGCCGGCGTCGCGGCGTCCACGCCATCACGACTCCTTGCCTGGCGATGCAAGATTTTCTCAAGGTTCCTCCAAGGTCACACGAGCACAGTGGCACCAGCGCAATCGCAGCCGACCCGTGGCACGGCTTGTCCTGTTCGCAAGGTCGGTCTTCCCTCGCGAAGAAGCAAAAAGAGTTCGATTCCCCTAGAGAGGAAACGCCGTGAGAATAAGTGGTATGCCGGTAGTCACTGGTATCGCCGGTGCCGTCCTGGCCCTGGGGCTCTCCATCGCGCCTGCCCAGGCGGCAGAGTCATCGGCAGCGGCCTATTGTGGGCACACTGGTGACTGGTCTTCGGACATGGGGGCCTACGCCGAATTCGATCTGCAGTGCGTCGTGGGCACTGGCGGCAACTCGGAAGGCATAGTCGTCGAAGGTCTTCTGCACGACTACGCCAAGGACGGACTGGGGCCGCGGCTCTACGTGCAGGCGCTGACCCCCGCTGGCGCTTGGGGGTCGACCACGGAGGTGGCGCGGAACAGCAACGGCTATGACGGGCCGCCGGAGCCCTTCTATTTCAGTACCAACGCTTCCGGTTTCAACGCCCGCTTCAAGGTGTGCAATGGTGGTGTCAGTAGCAATTGCTCGGGATGGTTCGGGGGATAGTCGATAAGGGCTGTTCCGTGATCCCTGGTGGATCAGAGCGCGGCGTCGGATGCGGTGGATCGCAAGGCGGAGGGGCGTCCCCATACTGGGTGTATAGGGACGTTCCGACAATGCGGCGAGGTGCCGTGGCTGTCGTCGCGCGCCCGCCAGGGATTGCGGGACGATTCTTGGTCTCCCGCAGCGACAGGTGTTCCCGATAAGCTCCGCGCGCCGTGCTGCACGGAACCGCACACTGGTGGATGCTGCGGAGACCGCAAGAAGCGGCGGAAACCCTCACCAGTTTCTGGGCCCGGGTCACCTGACACCGCTCCTCACGTTCTTCGCCGACGGAGGCGTGGACGCCTCCACGAACTGGATGGCGAGGCGATCGACGAGCTTCTCCTCCACGCGTCACACGCCGCCGGCGCTCCGCCTACCGCCCGGCACGCGGCCGGACCGGCCCTACCGAGGCCGGCGGAGCGTCACGTGGATCGCTGCCCCAGCTCTTGTTCGGACGGGAACCCATCACGAGCGTCAGCCGCCCGCCGGAGACGATCTCCTCGTGTGTGATCCAGGCTCGGTGCAGCGGCCGTCCGTTGAGCTTCGCCGACTGCACGTAGATGTTCGTGCCGGAGTTGTGCACCGCCTCCACCGTGAACCGTGTGCCGCGGCTCGTGGTGTACGTGACCTCGGGGAACAGCGGACTGCCCAGCGCGTAGACCGTGCTCGCCGGGTTGACCGGATAGAAGCCGGACGCGGCCATCACGTACCACGCCGACATCTGCCCGCAGTCGTCGTTGCCCGCCAGCCCGGCGGGACCCGTGCTGTACGCGTGCTCGCAGATGTACCGGGACCACTTCTGCGTCAGCCACGGCGCGCCCGTGTGCACGAACATGAAAGCCATCTGGTGAACCGGCTCGTTGGAGTGGTTGTACTTGTCGTTCCACTTCATCATGTCCTCGGGCGGCGTCTGCTCGAAGATGTCGTTGAGCCGGGTGTTGAAGTTCTCCCGGCCACCGAGGAGACCGACGAGACCTTCCACGTCGTGCGGAACGAACCAGCCCTGCTGCTCCGGGTTGGACTCGACGCAGCCGTCCTGGTCACCCATCCACGTACCGTCCGCGTTGCGCCCGCGGAACCAGCCCACATCCTTGTTGAATACATTGCGGTAGTTCCGCGCGGTCGTGTCCAGCGCCGCGGCGTCATCATGGTGCCCCGTCGCCTCGGCGAACCGCGCCAGCGCGAAGTCGGAGTACGCGTTCTCCAGCGTCTTGGACAGGCTGGTGTCGACGCAGTAGCCGAGCTTCGTCCAGTTCTGGAAATCGTTGCGATTGGACCGCTCGGCCGGCCCCAGGGCCACATCGCGGCAGTAGCCGTACGCCTTCTCGACGTCGAAGCCCCGCACACCCTTGAGATAGGCCTCGGCGATGATGTTGACCGCCGGGTCACCGACCATGGTGTCGGTGTCCGTCCCGAGCAACTCCCAGCGGGCGAGCCCCTTGACCGCGCCCGACTCGGTCAGCGCGACCAGGGTATTGACCTGGTCCGAGACCACCTGCTCGTCGATGATCGACAGCAGGGGGAACTGCGTGCGGAAGACGTCCCAGCCGCTGAACACGGTGCGTACGGTGAAGTCGTGGTGCCGTACGGGGCCCTCGCCGAACCGCGAGGAGCCGTCCGCGTCCCCGGAGATCCGTGGGTCGATCATGGTGTGGTAGAGCGCGGAATAGAAGATCTCGCGCTGCTTGTCCGTACCGCCGGTCGCCTTCACCTTCCCGGCCACCTTCGACCAGGCGCCACGGGCCCGCGTCCTGACCCGGTCGAAGTCCCAGCCGTCGATGGAGTCGGCGAGATTGCCCCGGGCTCCGGCCACGCTCGTGAACGAGATCCCGGCCTTCACCTGGATCCGCTGCCCGGCCTTGACGGGGAACTCCACGAAGAAACCGGCGCTGTCGCTCGCGCTGGTCTGCTCGTGTGCGCCGCGCGTGACCTTGTCGCCGTCCCAGGTGCCGAGTGAGGCGATGGGCTGCTCGAACCGCATGGAGAAGTACACCGTGTAGCTGGGGCCGTTGCCGCAGATCCAGCCGCCGCCCGAGCGGTCCGACCGCATCGAGCCCTCGACCGTATGCCTGTCCACGAGCCTGAACTCCTGCGCCACGGTGTGCGATCCGTCGAAGCCGATACGGCGGGCCAGATCCACCTTGAGCCGTCCGGTGCCGGCCTCGTGGAACGTGAAGCGCAGGATGCCGGCGCGCTCGCCGGCGGTCAGCTCCGTCCGCACCCGGTAGCGGTCCAGCTCGACGCTGTAGTAGCCCGCCTCCGCGACCTCGGTGTCCTTGCCGAATGGACTCTTGGCCGCGTCACGGTCCACGACGAGGTCTCCGGTCTCCGGCATCACCTGGAGATTGCCCAGATCGCCGTAGCACCCGATACCGCCCAGGTGCAGAAAGCTGAACCCCTCGATCGTGGTCATATCGGCCGAGTAACCACTGCCGTTGTCACCGCCGCTCACCGTGTCCGGGGACAGCTGGACAAGCCCGAAGGGAGTGACCGCGCCCGGGAACGTCTTGCCGCACGCGGTGTCCGGCGATGTCGTCAGCGCGCCGGTGAGCGGATTCATGAAGTCGACAGCCGTGACACGCCGTACGGTCCTCGTGGCCTGTGCCACTGTCACGGCGGCGGGCGAGGACAGGGCCGGAGCGGCGCCCCGGCCCGCCGCGACGGCGGAACCGCCGCTCCCGAGCGCGACGAGCGCCGCCGCACCACCGCCCGCCAACAGGAATCCGCGCCTATCGAACGGTTCGTCTTGGGTGCGCACGAGACTGCCTCCCGCGCGGTACGGAGGGGCGTACCGCTATTGACAACGTTGTCTTCCGCTGAGCAATCTCCGTCACCGCGACGCGGACTGTCAAGGAGCGTGCCGGATCTTTTACTCGGACACTGCCCGGCCGCCTCCCAGTCCCCGAGCCGTATGTGAATTCCTGACGGTCCGTCATGTATTTCCTGGCCTCGCCTCTGTCCTCCGGGCCCTCCACAGGGCTCTCGGACCCGACTTCGGCGTACTCACCCGCGTCGTCGAGACAGGCGGCGGTCGGCTGCGGCAGAGCCGCTTGGCCGAACTCATGGGTGTCCATCGCAGCAGGCTGTCCCATCACCTCACTCGGATGGAAGAACGAGGGTTGATAACCCGCGAGCGCGCGGTCGGCGGTGTGGACGTCGTTGTCACTGATGACGGGCGCCGAGCCACCGAGCGGGCCCGTCCGGTCCACGCGGCTGCCGTCCGGCGACACCTGGTGGACCGCTCTTGGAGCGGCGGACCACTCCGCTGTCCTGGCGATCCTCGAACGGCTGGCCGTCCCACCTACCATGCCGGACCCGACATCTTGTGCCCGATCAAGTCGGGTGCACGAGGCAGCCCGGAAGGCCGAGCGGCCGTTGTGCGGGCCGACATCGGTGTGAGGTTTCAGATCTGGCCTCCGTGGTGAACCGCGGTTGGCTGAGCGTTGTGACGGCGGGTTTCTCCGCGTAGGAGGGCGAGGGCTGCCGGAGGGAAGAGGACGACGGAGAGAAGACCGGCGGCGATCAGTGCGGAGGCGGTCGCGGATGAAATGGTGTTGAGCCTGAGCCCTATGGTGGCCGCCGCGACGATGACGGGCAGTGAGGTGGCCTGGAGGAGTCCGCTGGCGATGGATTCGGTTCGGGTCAGGCCGCCGGAGCGGTAGAGGAGTGCGGGCAGACCGCGCGCCAGGAGAAGTGCGGCCAGAAACAGAGGGACGCGGAGCACCGTTGAGGCGTTGGCGAACAGGGCGCCGAGGTTGAACTGGATGCCGCTGGTGACGAAGAAGACGGGGACGAGGAATCCGTAGCCCATGCCGTTGAGTTTGGTGTGGAACTGAGGGTGGGTCTGATCGGGATCCGGGTCGATGAGCCGCAGCGCGGCGCCGGCGATGAACGTCCCGAGGATGGCTTCGAAGCCGAATCTCATAGCGATCGCGGATGCTCCCACGACCAGGAGCATCGACAGGCGGACGCGTACTTGTGCGCTGGTGTCGGCAAGTGTGTTGACGGTGTGGGTCAGCCGGGTGGAGGTCTTGGCCCGGAGGCTGACCGCCACCACGGTGGCGGCCAGTGCGACGAGGCTGAGCAGGAGGAGGAGTTTGGAGCCGATGCTGGTGGAATGCTCGGAGAAGAACAGCGCCAGGAGCACAATGGCGAGGACTTCTCCCGCTGAGGCTCCGCCTATGGTCAGTTGACCTACCGGCCGGTCGGTCGTGCCCGAGTCCTTGAGGACAGGAACGAGCAGCCCGAGGGAGGTGGCCGTGAGTGCTGTGCCGATCAGCAGAGGGTCTTCCGCCGCTCCCGCACGAGTGAGGAGCCATCCGGCGACGGCGGCCAGGGCGAGGGTGCCGACGAGGCCGATGCCGACGAGCCGGGCGCGTACGCCGCGCAGTTGCCGGGTGTCGATTTCCAGACCGGCCAGGAAGAGCAGGAAGCCGAGGCCGATGGTGGCCAGTGCGGTGACGGCGGTGTCCGCGCGGACCGCGTTGAGGACGGCCGGTCCAAGGACGATGCCGACGACCAGTTCCAGTACCGCGCTGGGGATGGGAAGGCGCGGGGCCAGGGCGAGAAGGAAGGGGATGGCGGTGGACACCGCCAGCACGACCACGAGGTTGTCGTAGGACATGGATGGTGCTCCGTTGAGGGCGCGGCGCGGCCGGTGGTGGTCGGCGCTTCCGGCAGGTGTGGGGCCGCAGCCAGTACGTTCCCTGGTTCGGGCTGGACGGCGCTCCTACGGGGACCTTTCCTCGCGGCCGGGCGCCGAGTGCGGAAGGTGCCGTGGAGACGGACAGCTGTGCTGCCGTGGAGACGGACAGCTGTGCTCTCGGGACGAACCGATGGCGGCTGTGCCGCCGCCATCGGGCTGGAGAGGTGGGAATTCTGCCGGTCGTTGCGCGTGGAGCAGTCACAAGACCGGCAGAAGGCGGGCCTTTCCCTGGCTGGTTCAGTTGCTCAGGCCGGCGGCGTCGCGGCGGGTGAAGACGGTCTCGGCGGTCTCGATCGCATCGCCGGCCCTGACGAAGCCTCCGACGGCGGCCATCAAGGTGATGGTCTCGACGATGTCCTCGCGGGTCACGCCGGCGTTGAGTGCTGCCTCGATGTGGAAGGCGAGCTGCTCGGTGACACCGCCTTGGGCCGTGACGGCCGAGATGAGGGCGAGGTGCTTGGCCCTGTCGTCCAGGCCGTCACGGGCGAGCAGGTCGCCATAGAGATGGCCGACGGCCAGCCGGTGCAGACCCGGGGCGTATTCCTCGGCGACATCCCATCCCTCGCCGCGCGGCAGCCCCTCGGGGTTGAGCTGCGCCAGAGCTGCCGAGCCCTTCTCGAAGCGGGCGTCCGGCCTTCCGCGGCCGGTGTTCACGGTCTGGGGTTCGTGCGGCTTGGCGGTGCCGCGTTCGTCACGCTGGTCGAAGACCTGCTTGCCGTAGCGCAGGGCCGTCATGGCGTTGGTGATGCCGATGTCCAGCGCGAGATGGGTGAAGATCTCCGCGACCTCCTGGCGGGTCCAGCCGGTGTTGAGAGCGCCGTTGGTGTGCCAGATGATCTGCAGGGGCGTGGAGTTGACCGCCACGTAGGTGCTCATGACGAACAGCTCGCGGTACTTGATGGAGGTGCCCGGGTGGAGGAAGAGGTCGTTGTAGAAGACTCCGATCACATCCCGCCAGAAGTGCGGTGCCAGTGTGCTGATGGCGGTGTACGTCTCGTCGGTCGGGCCTGCCGGGTAAACTTCGAGGATCGTCTTCTGCGCGCGCTCCGAGCGCTCCTGAGGGCTGCCGCCGGGGGCGTCACCCTCGACCCAGACGCGCTCGGCCTCGGTGCTCACCTGTTTGTCGTCCCGCTCGGCGAAAACCTTCGCCGCCACGGCGATGGCGTTCACGGACGTCGGTGTGCCCGAGGCCTGCGACATCGTGGCCAGGCCCTCGACGATGGTCTGCTGGGTAGCCCCGGCATCGAGCGCGGCGTGCATGTGCGCCGCCAGCCGTGACACACCCTTGCTGCCGATCGGGGCCAGCGCCGCGACTGTGGCCAGCTCCCGGTCCATCACCGACAGCGCGGGTGTGGTGGCGTACGTGTCCAGGAGGGACTCGTACTGGTGCTTCAGCTCTGCGGCGGCGGCACGGGCGATGTTCTGCTCAGTCATTCTGCTGCTCTCCTGGATGTCCCATGGGGATCTGTGGGTAATGGTCGGTGCTGCGGACGGGCCACGCGAAGGGCAGGCATGCAACAAAGGTACGATTTTCTTCGTACCTTCACGTCGCGAGTGCCCCGCGTGAGGTCCGACTCGGCCTCTAGGTACGTCTCTATGTGTACCTAGCCGATGAATGACAGTTAACACCGTCGGAAGGTATGAGGCAAGGCGTACCTTCAGGTTCCGGTTCGGTGCGCGTCTCGCGCTGCGCAGGCGGGTCGAGCGAGACGGATCCAGAGGTCAGAGACAAGATCGAAGCGGCGATTTCCCGTGGTGACATGCTTCGGGGCGGCCGTCTGCGGGCAGGCCGGTTTTCCGTGTCCTGGAGGGGCGGGAGGGGTGCGTGGACTGCGGCGCCACAAGCAGGTACGATAATAGCCGTACGTGTCGGAAGGGAGTCAGCTGTGCCTGCGGCGAACGATGACGCATTTCCCGGCGTCGAGGACATGGACCTCGGCAGGGTGATGTCTGCTCTCTCCGACCCGCTCCGTCGCTCCGTCGTGCTGGAGCTGCTGGACATGCCCGAAGGCGAGGAGCGGACCTGCGCCTCGTTCCGGCTGCCTGTGTCGAAGTCGTCGCAGACACACCACTTCCGGGTGCTGCGCGAGGCCGGGATCATCTGGGACCCCAACTACGGGAACCGCCGGGGTGTGACCGTACGCCAGGATGACCTGGACAAGCGGTTTCCCGGTCTGCTCGACCTGCTTCGCAACGAGCGCGGCGAGTAAGTGGCCGAGCGGGCGCTGTCCGGCTCGTCAAAGCCGCTCGAAGAAGTGCCCCTGCCCGAAAATACATCCTCCGCGGACGAGTCCGGTCGCGGACCGGTCCTCGGACACGGCTCACCGGCGCGGAGGCGTGCGGAGTGGTTTCGGCTCTCGGATACTGATGACCAGCGCGGCGCGTCATTCGACCGTCGTGGAGGACATCGCGGCCTCGTGCCCGCTACTCCTCCTCCTGGCGTTCTTCCACTCGGCTCCTGACGGTCCGCTCCACGGCGGACCGGTCAAGGGCTTCGTTCTTCGCGTACCGCGTGATCGCGTCCGTGGTGTCTCGGTCGAGGTCGCGCCATGCGCGCAAGGCAGTCTCGTACATCGCCCTCTGTCCCTCGGTCCACTGCTCGACGGTCGGCGGCCCGAACGCCTCGCGCAGTTCTCTGGCGCGGTCGTGCGCCCTGTCGGCGGCGTGCTGCAATTCGACCAGTTCATCCAGAGTGTGAGCCACGTACGTATCTTAAGGACTCTTCGCCGGAACAGGGCTGAACATCCACTCAGTCATCCGGCGCACGAAGGACCGCCGTGTGAGGTGATTCGGTCTTGTTCTTCGGGAACCCGTCATTTCCCGCAGGCGTACCGGCCCAGTCCGCACCTCCTGGACTACGCCATGACGAAGGGGGCGATCGTCACCTTCACGCGAGGGCCGGCGCAGATGCCGGCCGAGGACGGCATCCGGGTGAACGCGGTGGTTCTCGGGCCCGTCTGGGGCCCTTTCATCCCCGCGACCATGCCCGACACCACGTCGTTCGGGAAGCAGGCCACTCTCGGGCGGCCGGCGCAACCCGCCGAGATGGCTCCCGCATATGTTTTCTCGCCTCACCGCAGGCCGGCTACATCACGGCGGAGATCCTCAACGCCACCGGCGGCAGCGCGTAACGCCGGAAGCCGTCGCCTCCACCACCCGCACCTTGGCGGTTGACGCGGTACACCTGGCGGGACTCCTCACGTCCGCTTCCTATCCTCCGAGGCGGGCTTTTGATGGTGAACTCCGCACAGCACAAGGGTAGTTGCCGCATATTGTTACGTGCGCTTCAATATCTTCGCCTCTGCGGTTGGTCGAACCTGTCCGGGTCGACCGCGTGAGGTCGGCGTCGGCTTGCTCCGGTGAGCCGGACACAAGGCGTCGAGCTCGCGGATCACGGGCTTGACGTGCACACCTTCACCCACGCAGATGGAGAGGGAAAATCCATGAGTGTACGCAACCGCGCGGCCGTGGTGGCCGTTGTCATCGGTCTGTTCGGCTGGCTGCTGGCCGGCCCCGCCCCGACGGCTTCGGCCGCCACCTACTCGTGCAGCAACACCCACATCAGCGGCAATACGTGGCAGGCCGGCTACTACAGCGGTATGACGGTGATTCCGTCCAAGACGGGAGTGTCCGCGGCCGGTATCGAGGCGCAGTGCATCCTCAAGAGCCGCGGCTACAACCCCGGCACCATCGACGGGGTCTTCGGTCCGAACTCGCGGGAGGCCATGAGACAGCTCCAGCACGCCGCGAACTCGTACAACGCCGGCCTGGACGAGGACGGAATGCCTGGTCCCCTGTCGTGGGGCTACCTGCGGGTCGCGTTTTGGGGCTGAGCGCCGGCTTCGCCGAGCGAGCAACCCTGCGGTGAGTCGGCGGGCCGCGGCCCGCCGTGGGATGAATACGTCGCCGCCACAACGCGGTTGGGCGCTGTCCGGTACACCGCATGCTGTTGGTGGTTCCGCCTCGCTGGAGGAGATCCAGCGAGGCGGAACGCTGTGTTTCGACGTGCGAGGTGCCGTCCGAAAGGCCGCCGCGGCAACGGCGTTGATGCTGTTGTTGGTGTCGATCAGCGTCCGTCAGTGGGACCGCGATCAGGGAGCGGCCACGTGGCCGGACTGCCGACCACACCACGTCGAACCTTCCGTTGTGCAGGCCGTTGAGCAGGTCCTCGGCGAGTCCGTTGTGATACGCGGCAGTACGCACCGGGCCGCCGGCGGTGCCGGCGCGGGCAGGCCCGTACGGACATGATCTCGGCGGGGCCTGCCAGACGCACGGGTTCCGGAGCTGCTTCCAGGCATGCGTGCGTTTCCCGCATGTGGCGGGGATCACGTCGGGGCGAAAACCTGCGGCCCGTGCGCGACGTCTTGTGGGTGTGAGATCAGTCAGAAAGGCCCCGGGCGAGCTGGCCGACGAGCGTCTCGTCCGGCTGGTGGCCAAGGGGGTATGAGCGTGGAACACGCGTCGACGTGGATCATCGGCGGTTACGCGCGCGGTGACACGGACATCGCCGCCGACGAGGTGTGGCCCCTGGAGGCCCATCCGAGTATGACCTTCGCCCCGCAGACGGCCGGTCTGCCTGCGCGGGGGCTGATCCGCGCGCTCGGCATTGGCGTCGTGATCGCCCGCAGGGGCGCGTACTCCGTGCTGAGAGTGCATCGTTGACCATCGGAAAGGATCACCACATGATGACCGCGGTGAGCGCGGCTGACATCGCGCCGACGGCCTACTACAAGCGCTTCACGGTGCGCGAGTTCGTCGAGTACATGGCGTGGCTGAAGGAGGTGCCCAAGGCGGACATCCGCACAGCGGCGCAGCGCGCCGTGGAGTGGGTGGGCCTGGCCGACCGCGCCGACGAGAGGACGAAGACCCTGTCCGGCGGCATGGTGCGGCGGGTGGGCATCGCCCAGGCCATCGTCAACGACCCGACGATCCTGCTGCTGGACGAGCCGACGGCCGGCCCCGAACACCCGGGCGACAGCCCGCTGGAGCGCGGCCACTCGGCGCTGCTGCTCAACCCCGGTCAGACAAGGGGCACCTGGTGAACGTCCGTGTTCTGCGCATCGAACTGAGGCGCTCCGTCGCCCCGTTGGCCGGTGCCGTGGTCCTGGCGACCGCGCTGGCGTTCCTGTACCTGCTGAACGGCGCGTGGTGGAGGGGCACCACGGCGTGGACGGCCCAGTGGACGTCCATGGCCCTGTGGACCCGCTCCCTGCTGCTCTACCTGTGGCCGCTCGCCGTAGGGCTCGGCGCGCTGCAGGGCCTGCGCGACCACCGCTCGAAGATGTCCGAGCTGCTGACGAGCACGCCGAGGCCCGCCTGGCACCGTGCGGCCACGACGGCCGGCGCGACGGCGATCACGCTGGCCTCGGCCTTTGCGCTCCTCGTCCTGGTGGGCGCGGTCCAGGTGCTCGCCAACACCGAGTACACGCACCTCGGGTGGCTGCCGATCTCGCTGGTGGGGGCACTCTTCCTCGTCGCGGGTGCCGTGCTGGGCATGGGTGTCGGGCGGGCCCTGCCGTCCGCGCTCACCCCGCCCATGCTGGCCATGTGCGCCTTCGTGTTCATGGCCCTCTTGCATATGTCGTTGGGCCGGACGGAGACGACCACGGCGACGGGGATCCCGAGCACGGAGCCGAACCGGGTCTCCCTGCTGTCACCGGCGGTGCAGGAGGTGCGCGATGTGCTCGTCACGCTCTCCGCCTCCGTGCACGTCGGGCAGACGATCTGGCTGCTCGGCCTGGCCGCGACCGGCTTCGCGCTGCTGGTCGCCGCGACCCCGCGCGCCCGGCTGATCGCCCTGACGCCCGTCTTGGCGGGAGCGGCACTCGCCCTGCTCGTCCTTCCCTCCGACCCGCGCCGGATATATGTCGTCGACGAGGCCGCCGCGGAGCTGGTGTGCGACGGTCCGGTGTGCGTGGCCAAGACGCACCGGGCGCGACTCGCCGACCTGGCGGGTCCCGGTAAGGAGGCGCTGCGCCTGCTGCACGGCGCCTTGGGTGGCCGGGCGCCGGTCTCGGTCCGGGAGAACACCGCCGTACTGCCGGAGGGCGCCGTGCCGCAGTGGTCCCGCGAGACCGTGCTCTTCGACTTCGACGACGAGATCATCGCCGCCGCGAAGGACGAGGAGCTGACCCGGGCCCTGATCGCCCAAGGCATGGTGCCAGGATGCTCTCCCGTCGGCTGGAGCAGCTTCGGCGGAGAGGAATTCGCGCGGACCGTCGCGGTGGCCTGGGTCCTCGGGGACCTCAGGCCGCTTCCCGGCACAGAGCCGGCAGGCTTGCGCCGCGAGGTCGACGCCGAGACCCGCCCGGTGTGGAAGGAACTCAAGGCGCTTCCGCGGGCCGAGCAGCTCTCGCGGATCAACACCATGCGCGCCGCCGCGCTCTCCTGCGAGGGCGACGCGTTCGACGCGCTGAACGGCGGTGCGTCCCGGTGAGATGGCTGACGCTCTACGCGCGCTCGCGTCAGATACCCGCGTCGCTCGCCGCGGTGGTGATCAGCGCGGTGGCGGTGTGGGCACTCGCCCGGGACGGAGGCGAGGGACCCGGTGATCCGCGGCTGCCCGCGTTCGTCCTCGCTACCGGGGCGATGGCAGCCTCGATCGGGCTCAGCGGGCAGGACCTCGCGCTGGACCGGGCGGCCGCGATCCGCTGGGCACCCCGCAGAGCGGCGCACGTGCTGCTCGCCGGAGCGGTCGTCGGCACGGTGCTGCTGATCGTGCAGACCATGGGCGAGGACATGGCCACCACCGCGTTCGTCGTCCGGGACAGCGCGGGCCTGATGGGACTGGTCGGCCTGGGCGCGGCGCTCTCGGGCGGCCAGTACGCATGGACGCTGCCGTTCGCCTCGCTCGTGTTCTCGTTCTTCGCCCCGCCCGCCACGAGTGTGCCGATGCAGGTGGCGACCTGGATGTTGCTGCCACCCGGCACGGCAGCGGCCACCTGGACGGCCCTGGGCCTCACGGTCGCCGGCGCCGCGGCCTACGCCGTCGCGGGACCGCGACGGTAACCGGATCGGGCCACGGCTGTGATCGTGCGAGGCCGCCGTCCTCGTGAGCGTCACGGCCCCGCCGCGGCGCTCACGAGGACGGCGGCCAGAAGAGAAGGAGTCGCACGGCGCGCAGTTGTCGTACAACGTCGCGCACGCGCTGCGCCTGCGCGATACGCCGCGCTCGAATGCCGTACGGTCCAGCGGACCGGTCACCCGGCACTGCCAGGACTCGTTGTACATCGGCACGTCTCTGGTGAGCTTGCTGAGCACCCACAGGCCCTGCCGCACCGGAGCGATCGGCGCGGCTCGGCGTCCGCCGGCGCGCTTCGCGAGCGACGCCTCGACCATGGCGCGCCGCCGGTTCCAGCGGCTCGGCTCGTCCTCGTCGGCAGGGCGGTTCATCAACCAGGGCGAAGAGCCGGATGTGAACTGCACCGGTCCTGCTCCACAAGTTCGCGAGCGATCAGCAGACGCATTGTCCAGTAATCCTTCGCCGGAATCGTCTATGCGGAGCCTGCGGCTGCTTCTCGTCGGACGGAACCGACTTCCAGATGGACGGAGTGGTCAGGAACGCTGAAGCAAAAGGTCCTTCAAGTCCGTTGCACAGGGTCCGTCAAGTCCCTTGCCGCCGGCGAATTCATTCGAGGAGCGCGAGTTCGCTCCCGTGGAAACAATACGGTGGTCAGTGCTGTACGCGTTCCTCGGTGATTTCGCCGTCGTTGAGTTCGAGGACCCGGTCGGCCAGTCCGAGCCACTGGGTGTCATGGGTCGCCACCAGCGCCGTCACTCCCTCACTGCGGACGAGTGCCTGAATGAGGTCCATCACCACCACGCTCGTGCCCGCGTCGAGCTGGCCCGTCGGCTCGTCGGCTATCAGCAGCACCGGCCGGTTGGCGAGAGCGCGGGCTATCGCGACGCGCTGCTGCTGGCCGCCGGACAGCTCGCCCGGGCGCTGGGCGGCATGTTCGCCGAGACCGACGAGGGAGAGCAGGAGTCCCACTCGCTCCTCACGCGCCCGTGGCTCGGACTTGACCAGCCGCAGCGGCACACCGACGTTCTCCGCCGCGGTGAGGATCGGAATGAGTCCGAAGGACTGGAAGACGAAGCCGATCCGGTCGCGGCGCAGCCGCAGAAGCTCTCGCTCTCCCAGTCCGGCCAGGCTGACGCCGTCGACCGTGATCTGTCCCTCGTCCGGTACGTCCAGCCCGCCGATCAGATTGAGCAAGGTGGTTTTGCCGGAGCCCGACCGGCCCTTGAGAGCGACCAGTTCGCCGCGCCCGACGGTGAACGACACGCCTCGCAGGGCGTGTACGGCGCTCGCACCGGAGCCGTGGGCGCGACGGACCTGGTCGACCCGGACCATCGGATCGTCGTATGGGGCTCGCTCTACGGCGGCGGTGCGCGGTTCGATTGCCTTGGCCATCAGTTTCCTCTGTCCGTGGAGTCGTCCGACGTCCCTTGTCCTGCCGCGCCGTTCGCGGCGTCGGGCCACACGCCGATGTGGTCACGTTCCAGCTCCAGCGCGACCCGGTGCTCCATACCGAGCGCCGCGATGTACTCGGCGGGAAGCTGGAGTCGGCCGACGCGGTCCAGCGTCGCGTACTCGCGCGTCACCGTCGACTCCTGGCCCTCGGCGTCGATCTCCGTGTGACGCAGCACCTCCGACGAGGTGCGACCATCGCGGATGGCGACGGTACGCCGGACATTGTTCGCCACGGCCTGGTCGTGGGTCACGATGACGATCGTCGTGCCCAGCTCCGCGTTGGCACGGCGGAAGGCCGCGAAGACCTGCTCGCCGGTGGCCGAGTCGAGCTCGCCCGTCGGCTCGTCGGCGAGCACCACGGAAGGGGAATTGGCGAGGGCCACGGCGATCGCCACCCGCTGCTGCTGACCGCCGGAGAGCTGGTACGGGCGCCGGTCACGGCAGTCGGAGATCTCCAGCATGGCCAGCAGGGACTCGACGCGCTCGGCCTTGTCGCGCGAACGTCCGCGCAACTGCATGGGCAGCGCGACGTTCTGAGAGGCCGTCAGATACGGCAGGAGATTGCGGGCGGTCTGCTGCCACACGAAGCCCACGACGTCCCTGCGGTACCGCAGACGCGCCGAGGCGTCCATCGCGAGGAGGTTGTGTCCTGCCACTCTGGCCGCTCCGGCCGTGGGAACGTCCAGGCCCGCCAGGATGCTCATCAGCGTTGATTTGCCACTGCCGGACGCGCCGACGAGCGCCATCAGGTCGCCTTTCTCGACGACGAGGTCCAGGCCCTGCAAGGCCTGGACCTCCACGCCGTCGGTGGCGAAGATACGGACCAGACGATCACAGGTGATCAGCGCGTCGTGGCCGTGACTCACCGCGTCGCGGCGTGCGGCCGCGCGCTGCTCCAGTTCCGCGAACGTGGAGTCGGACATCATGCGTCTCCTGCCCTGAGTTCTTTCGAGGTCACCTTGCGGACCGCCCACCGGGCCTGCACCGCGGCCACCGTGCTCGTGAGGACCATGACGCCCACGGCCGGCAGCACGAGCGACCACACCTCCGGCCGTAGGACGGCGGCGTCGACCACGGCGGAATCCGAGGAGCCGGGCAGAGCGAGTCGCAGTACGTCGGCTCCGGGCGCCAGGAGCACGATCGTCGCCCATCCCGCCAGCGCGCCGCCGGCCGCCGCGAGTGCCGACTGCGGCAGAGCCTCCAGCCGGAACAGCCGGCGTCCCTGCCGGGCCGTGAGACCCATGGTGCGCAGCAGGGCCAGCAGCCGGGTGCGCTCCGCCGCCGTATGGAGCAGCGAGAGCAGCACGGCGAGCGCGGCGTAACAGATACCGGCGGCGACAGCCGTCGCGTAGATCCGTTCGGCACCTTTCTGGAGCGGTGAGGCGACAAGCTTCGCTCTGACGTCGGCGCGTACGTCGACGGAATACTGCGTGCCCGACTCGCGGACCGCAGCCCGCAGAGTCTTCCCGTCCACTCCGTCGCCGGAGACCAGCAGGGTCGTCGCGGCGGAGCGGGGCAGGCGCGTACGGTCGACGATCAGGAACTCGGTGGTCGCGCTCGCGGGAGTCCGGGAGCGGACCGCGGCGACGCGGACCGTGATGCCGCCCGCCGGAGTGCTGAGCCTCCGTGGGTCGCGCGTGAGCAGCTTCGCGACACCTGGCGAGGCCACGACCGGCAGGACGCTCCTGTCGGTGTCGCGCGCCGAGTGGTCCGGCCTCAACACGCCTGCGGGAAAGGCTCCCAGGCCGAGCTGGCGGGCCAACTGGGCGTAGGAGTCCGGTTCCACCGCGACCATGGTCGCCTCCACGGGCGCTCCTTCGGCAGGGTTGACGTTCACGCTCCGCTCGATCCTCACGGCCGTCACGGACCGTACTCCGGAGACGGCACGCACCGCGCGCTCCATGCCGGCCGGCAGCTCCGCGCCGCCGGGTGCGGAGATCCGGGCGTCGGCACGGACGGCCAGCAGCGCCGCCCGGTCCCGCGTGTCCGCGACCCCGGCGAGGACCGCCTGGCCGAAGGCGGCCGTGCTGAGAGCGATGACAAGCACGAGGAGTGACAGCGCTCCCGTCATCGGCGCGCGGCCGGCCCGGGCCAGCGACAGAAATCCGACCGAGCCGCGCAGCCGCCTCGCCGGACGGGCGGCCAGCCGCAGCGGCAGCGGATACAGCCGGACCAGCACCATGGCCGCGATCAGTCCGACCAGTACGGGTGCGGCGCTGACGAGATAGTCACCCGGCGCGGTGGCGCCGCGTCGCCGCAGAGCCGCGACAGCGCCGACGGCGAGAACCAGCACGCTCAGCTCGAAGACGGTGCGGCGCCGGCTCGGCCTGCCGCGTACCAGGTCGTCCCGCTCGCCACGCGTCCGCGGTCTACGGTGCGCGGTGACCGCGCGGAGCGGTAGCGCGCAGGAGGCCAGTACGGCGACCGTCGCGGCGGCGAGGACGGCGGGCAGCACTCGCGTCCCCGGCACGAGCGCGACGGCGAGGAGCAGACCGGCGGCAGCGGCGGGCAGTGTGACCACGGCCGTCTCCGCCAGCAGCCGGCCTCCGATGCCCGGCAGAGAGCCGCCACGGGCCCGCAGCAGAGCCAGCTCCGTGCCGCGGCGGCTCGCGTACAGAGCTCCGGTCAGCGCGAGTACGACGGCCGCGACCGTGCCGATTCCCACGGCCGCGACCGTCACCACCGGCGCGATCGCCGAACGTTCCGCGTCGTACGCGAGGAGGATCCCGTCCAGGTCGGCGCGCAGGGAGGCGTTGTCACCGGCGGCGGCCCGCAGGCGCAGCAGACCGGGTCCGTCCTCCAGCGAGGTGATCCGTTCGGAGAGCGAGGCGAGATGCTGCGCGGTGAGCCCGGTCGGATCCGGTGCGACGCGCCAGTACAGCTCAAGCTCACCACCGGTTCCCAGCAGAGCCGGCGCCGCTTCCGGGGACAGGAGCAGCGCGGCCTTCCAGTAGAACAGCGGCGGCTTGTCGCCGTTCGAGCTGAGACCGGGTGTGCGCAGGAGGTCCTGGACCGACCAGTAACCGTCCTTCGGCCGGACCGGATCGACGATGCCGCTGATCCGGACGGTGAGGCGGGACGGTCCTGGCGCGCCGACACGCACCACCGTGCCGACCGACAGACGCAGCGTCGCGGCGGTGGCCGATGTCACCGCGGCTTCGACGTCCTTCGTCGCCGCGGTCACCCGCTCCCGGGCCACCGGCAGTCGTCCACGGCGTACGGTCGCGTGCGCCGCCAGATCCGCCTGGGCGGCGAGGACGAACCTCGGAGACTGTCCGTCGTGCCGCGGCAGCCAGGGATCGTTCGCCACCAGCGGCTTACCGGTCTGTACGCCGTGGGCGGACTGGCCCGGGTCCCCGCGTACCGGCTCCTTCGCCAGTACCGCGGTCACCTTGCGCCGGACGGCCTCCAGGGCGGCCGGCCGCAGCGCGTCCTCCCGTGTGGCGGCGTCGAGCTGAAGCCCCGGCTCGGGCGAGCTGACCTCCAGCGCGCGGTGCGGCGGCGTGACGGCGGCGACGGTCTCCCGCAGTCCCCGGGTCTCGTAGACATCGACGGCGCGGGGAAACGCGGCGGCGAGGAACGCGGTGAAGACGACGAGCAGACCGAAGACGGCAGCGGATCCCGGTGCGGTACGGAGCCGGGTCCTGACCCAGGGAGCGACCGGACGCGGACGTCCCGGCCCGACCGGACGGCTGCTCATGTCAGTTCACTCCCTGGTCGCGCGGTTTTGTCGAGGGGTCCGCGGTGCGGGTGGCGACCAGCGCGACCGTCAGCAGCGGGAGCGCGGCGACCGCGCAGAGGAGGAGAACGACGTGCGGCAGCGGCAGTTCGACCCGTACGGGCGGCAGAGGAGCGGTGGCGCGGCTGGTCAGAACGATCAGAGGGACCAGTGTTCTGGTCAGCGCCGCGCCGAGTATGAGGCCCACGATCAGCGCGATGCCGACGAGCATGCCCTGCTCGGCGGCCACCGCTCGGACAAGCTGCCACCGCGGTGTTCCCAGGGCGCGCAGGACGGCGAGTTCGGCCGAGCGCTCGCGCTGCGAACCCACCGCCGCGGTGGCGAATCCGACAGCGGCGAGCGCGGCGGCGGCCAGGGCGACGACAAGCAGCGCGGAGCCGGGTCCGGCGCCGAGAGGATCGTCGAACAGATCGTGCGCGACCTCGTCACGTACCACGACGTCGGCCGGGTCCACGTCGGGACCGCCTCGCAGGATCGCCGCGACCTTCCCGGCCTCGCGCGGACCGGTGCTCAGCCACCACTCGTTGGGCGGGAGCCCACCGCCGTCGCGTTGCACGAGCACCTGGTTGACGGTGCGCAGGTCCAGCAGCAGCGCACCGCCGTCCCGGCTGTCGTCCTCACCCGGAAGCTCCGTCGCCGTCTCGGGTGGAGCGGTGGTGGGAAGCCGGCGCACGGTGTCGACCACCGTGACCCGCAGTCGCGCGCCGGCGAGCGTCACATCGACGCTCTGACCTTTCCTCGCGCCGGTCGCGCGCAGGAACCCCTCGGTGGCTATGCCAGGAATTCGCGGCGGTGCCGGTGTCCGTACGACGCCGACGCGCACCTCGACGTCCTCGGGCGGCGGATACGGAGCGTCCTCGGGAACGCTGGATCCGACCGCGTACACCACGGACAGTGGCGTCGCCGCTGTCGCGGCCGTGCGCAGCGTGGCGGCCTTCCCGGCGACCCCGTCGACCGTCGTGGTGGCGGAACCCGCCCAGCGCAGGCCTGGCGGTACGGGGACGGGGCGCGCCGCTTTCCCGGGTCCGGCAGCCGTCAGGCGCTCGACGCTCAGGCGCTGCTCGCCGCGCGCGCCGGGCGGCACGCGTCCGCTCAGGACCAGACCGGTGAGCGTCATCTGCCCGTGAGGGGCCGTGCGGATCCGCGAGGCGGCCTCGTCCAGGCTCACGGCCAGGGAGTGGATGGCGCCGTCGGACGGTATCTCGCCTGCCGGGATGCGGTACGGCAGTCCGTAGCCGTCCTCCAGGAGCACCGTGACCGTGGGAAGGAAACCGGCCGTGGACGCGGCTCCCGGCCGGCCGATCCGCAGGTCGAGCACCAGCCGCCGGGTGCCGGCCGGCAGTGCCGCGCCCGGGTGGGAGGCGTCCTGCGGCAGGAGTGCTTTCCGCAGGTCGCCGCTCGGACGCCGGGCGAGATCCCGCCTCAGCAGCAGTTGATCCTCCGACTCCGTGGTGTCGAGGGCCAGCACGGTGGCGGAGCGGTTGCCCGACAGCTCCAGGCTCGCACGATGGGCGGGGGCCGCCGCGCGCACTCCCGGCAGTCCGGCGTAACGGCCCGCTTCGCCGGGCGAGATCTCCTGGTCGGCCACCACGCGGACCGAGGTGCCCGCGCGGAAATCCGCCTGGTCGTTCTGCGAGCGCTCCCAGGAGGCGCTCTGACCGATCGCCAGCACGCCCATCGCGACCGCGAGGACCAGCAGCAGGGCCGGTCCCGCGCCGCGCGACAGCCGACGGCTGAACTGCCAGCCCGCCAGTGCCGCCGACACGCCGCGCCCACGGGCCGCGACCCGCTCCGCCAGTCGCGCGGCCGGCGGCAACAGGCGCAGCGCGAGGACGGTTCCGGCCAGCAGTGCCAGTGCGGGCGCGGCCACCAGGAGCGGATCGATACCGAGCTGTCCCTCGCGGTCACCGGTGAGGGCCCCGCTCGTCCGCCGCTCCAGTTGCCAGAGGGCCACGGCGGCGAGGAGCAGCAGGCCGAGATCGGCCCCGGCGCGTACGGGAGCGGGCAGCGCCGCGGAGCGGCCTCGCCGTCCGACATCGGCCGAACGGACCAGAGCGGGCGCGAGCAGCGCCATCGCGCAGCACGCCGCGACGAGGGCCGCCGTGACCCAGACGCGGGACGGATCCACGTGGTGGGACGCGGGCACCGGACCGCCGGCGACGGAACCTTGGGTCATGAGCCGGACCAGCGGACCTGACGCGGGCGGGGCACAGAGCGCCGCCGGGAGGGTCAGCGACAGCGCCTCCGCGCACGCGAGCGCGGCGATTCTCCGTCTGGAGGCGCCTCGCGCCGCCAGGAGTTGCGTCTCGGCGGCCCGCTCACTGCTCAGCAGCCGGGAGACGAGCAGCAGGGCGTACGCGGCCAGGAGTACGAGCTGCACGCCGACGATCATCAGGGTGGAGCGGGACACCAACAGGGCACGTTCGGCCCGGGTGAGCACGGTGGCCAGCCCGCTGTGTGCGGTCACCGACCCGGCCAGCGCGGGATCCTCGCTCAGTTCCTCGACTCCGCGTGTGGCAGCGGTGCGCAGCGCGCCGATCCGGTCGGTGCCCACTCCGCGGAAGTCGGCCGTCGCCAGCCAGCCCGTGTCACCGTCGCTGACACGTCCCGACGACAGGGCCGAGGGATCGGCCAGCAGCGGCCCGTAGGCGGTGAAGACGAGCCGGCTGAGACCGCGGCCGCGCAGGCTGTCGAGCTGCCAGTACGGATCGGTCCGGTCCACGACGCGGTACAGGCCCGTGAGCCGTACCGTCAGAGGCTTGTCGGACAGCCGGTCGGTGAGTGTCAGCACGCTGCCCGGACGCAGCTTCAACTCCTGTGCCACGCCGTGCGGAAGCGCGACCGGCAGGGGCCGGCCGGCGGACGGCGCCGGACCGGGCAGCGTCCCCGCCGTCAGCTCGATCCGGGAACGGTCCAGTGCCGCGACATAGGTGAGATCGGGGTATGTGGACGAGGCCGCCGGGTCCTGGAGGGCCGACGGCAGGGCGTACGGCCCGGACCGCTCCAGTCGGCGTACGGTCGTCGGCAGGCCGCCGAAGGTTTTCCGGGCACCGCGGACCACCGCGGCCTGTGCCGCGTCCCGCCTCTCGTGAGGGATTCCGGCGGTGACGACGAGGGCGGTCGAAGCGGCCTCACGTCGGGCCAGGGTGTAGCGCAGCGCGTTGTCGCCGACCGAGTCGGACAGTGCGACGAGCGCGGTGAGTACGCACGTGGTCAGAAGGATGGCGAGCAGGGCGGCGGTCAGCAACAGGCGATGTGCCTGGACCCGCAGAAGTATGAACCCTGTCACTCGTACCTGCCCGCCTGAGCATCACCGTGGCTTGTCGCCCGCGTTCGGAAACTGTCCATGGGGGCGGGTGGCCCGGACACACGGACCCACGGAGGCGAAGGTTACAACATGTGTTGTCGGGGCCGGAGGCGGTGAGGGCAACCGCCGAGCCGACGGTGTCACTCGGAGTGGTCCGCCTCTGGCGTGCGACCTCCCGGACGAGTGAGGAGCGCCTGAGTGCTCGGGGCAGCCGCTGAGATCCGTCGGCCGGGCCAGTCCGGTGTCCGCGTGAGAGGTTGGCCGAGGAGAGAGGAACGGCGGAACCACAGCGCTCGGACAGATGCAGCGTGTCGTATCGAGTACCACGGCAGAAACGAACTGGAAGGTGGCTCATGGCTACGAGAATCGCCATTCTTGACGACTATCAGAACGTGGCACTCAGCTTTGCCGACTGGGACTCACTGGATGCCGATGTGATGGTCTATTCGAAACCGTTCGCAGATGATACCGCGCTGATCAAAGACATTGCTTCGGCGGAGATTATTGTGGCGATGCGCGAGCGGACGAGATTCCCTGCTCAGCTACTCGGCAGGCTGCCCGAGTTGAAACTTCTTGTCACCACCGGGCCATACAATGACGCGATTGATGTGGCTGCGGCCCGGGATCTGGGGATTGTGGTCTCGGCCACCGGATATCTGGAGTCTCCAGCGGCGGAGATGACATGGGGGCTGATCCTCGCGGCTGCCAGGAATATCCCGGGCGAAGTGCAGTCAATGCGCCAGGGCGGCTGGCAAACCAGCGTGGGAACAGACCTGAGCGGGAAGACGCTGGGCCTTCTGGGACTCGGCAAGCTTGGGAAGAGGGTGGCAAAAGTCGGACAGGCTTTTGAAATGCGCACCATTGCGTGGAGTTCGCATCTCAGTGCCTCGGAAGCGATGCGGCACGGCGTAATGGCCGTGTCCAAGGAAGAGCTGTTCGCCACGTCCGACATCGTGTCGATCCACGTAAGAGGCGGTGATCGCACGCGAGGGCTTGTGTCTGCGGTTGAGCTGTCATTGATGAAACCGACAGCGATTCTGGTCAATACCTCAAGAGGTCCCATTGTGGACGAAGACGCCTTGGTGGAATCCCTCAGCAGGAAACAGATCGGAGGCGCGGCCATCGATGTCTACAACACCGAGCCTTTGCAACCGGACCATCCTCTCCGGGGCCTGGACAATGTAGTTCTCACTGGCCATATCGGATATGTAACCCATGAGCAATATGAGGTCTTTTACCGAGACGCCGTCGAAGATATCGCCGCGTTTCTCTCCGGCAGACCGATCCGTGTCCTGCCGTAACCGCTTCGCTCGGCTCCTCCACCGGGCACGGCCTCATAGCGTTGTCCGGTCGAAGACGACGGAAATTCCACACAGACTGCAACGGAGTCAAAATCCACCACGGCGAGAGCCTCGCTGTCCGGATCCTCACTTTTGCCGTGTCATCTTGTCATCTCCGCGCAAATCCGCCGCCCGTTCGTGCGGCAGCACGACAGTGGACGGCCACAAAGAAATGGCGTTGACCGTACTGGGCCCGGCCATATCGACCGTGCCTGCGTTCGCCGTTGTGACAGTACACGGCGTCAGATGGCCCAATGTTCAGTGAGCTTTTCAAGCCGGCCCGGTGCCGAGGATCCACTCCGGGCCAGTCATGCGCGGCTGACCGGAGCATCTCCCGCAGCCGAGCCGAGCGGCGGATCCGGCCGCTGTGGTGCGGCGGCGCCGGGTTGTCCCACACATGGTGTGGTCGATGCCGCCGACGAGTGGACGGGAGGCGGTCCGGATGTTGTGGCCTTGACGTGTGGCTCCTGCCGGGGTCGGGCTCGTCCCGGCAGGAGCCACACGGACCGCTCATGTCAGCTCGTGATGGCCTTCGTCTCCAGGAACTCTTCCAGACCGGCGCGTCCCATCTCGCGTCCGTTACCGGACTGCTTGTAGCCGCCGAACGGGGCCAGGAAGTTGAACTGTCCGCCATTGATGTCGACCTGGCCGACACGGAGCCGTCGGGCGATGGCCAGTGCGTGCTCCGGCTCGCCCGCGACCGCGGCGTTGAGACCGTAGACGGTGCTGTTGGCGATGGCCACCGCGTGGTCGTCGTCGGTGTACGGGATCACGACGAGGACCGGTCCGAAGATCTCTTCCTGTGCGATGGCGGAGTCCGGGTCGACATGCGCGAAGACGGTGGGCCTGACATAGGCGCCGGTCTCCAGGCCCTCCGGCCTGCCCGGTCCGCCGACCACCAAGGTGGCACCGTCGGCGACGCCTCGATCGATGTAGGAGGCCACCCGCTGCCGCTGGACCTCGGAGGCCAGCGGGCCGACCAGGGTGTGTTCGTCGCTCGGGTCACCGACCGGGTAACCGGCGGCGGCGTCGCGCAGCAGTTCCACCACCTGATCGTGCAGCTCGGCCGGGACCAGCATGCGTGTCCAGGCCCCGCAGGCCTGGCCGGCGTTGCTCCAGGCGTAGGACAGGCCGCGGGTGACGGCTTCGCGCAGATCGGCGTCGGGGAGGATGATGTGGGCTGCCTTACCGCCGAGTTCCAGCGCGACGCGCTTCACCGTTCCGGAGGCGACCACGGACACTCGTTTGCCCGCGGCGGTGGAGCCGGTGAATGACACCATGTCGACGTCGCTGTGCGCGGCGATCGCCTCGCCGACAACGGGCCCCGTGCCGTGCACAACGTTCAGAACACCCGGCGGAAGTCCGGCGTCAGCAGTGATCTCCGCGAAGATCCTCGCGGTCAGCGGCGCCAACTCGGAGGGCTTGAGCACCACGGCGTTGCCCGCCAGCAGAGCGGAAACCACCTTCGTCACAAGCTGCTGCAACGGGAAGTTCCAGGGAGTGATCGCACCCACCACACCGACCGGCTCGCGCACGATCAGCGAGTTCGCGATCTCCTCCGTCCAGGGGAAGTCCTCCGCCGCGTCGATGGCGGCGGTCGCCGCGAGGACCGGCAGCCCGGCCTGCGCCATCCGCGCGAAAGAGATAGGGGCTCCCATCTCCGCCGTGATCGTCGCCGCGATCTCCTCCGCGCGCTTCTGTATGCCCTCCACCACACGCCGGAGTACCGCCACGCGCTCGGCTGGGGCCGCCGCCGCCCAGCCGGGGAAGGCCGCGGTGGCTGCCTTCACCGCGAGGTCGACATCCTCGGCCGTGCCCTGTGGAACTGACGAGACGACGGCGCCAGTGGCCGGGTTGATCACATCGAGGACCGGTCCGTCCGAGGGAACCGCGCGTCCGTCGATCCAGTGGGAGGGAAGGGGATAGGTGAATACGCTTGAGTTGTTCATGAGCCCAGAAAACATCGCGGCCAGATGGACAACCAGGGACAGTCTGTCCTGTGATGCCCTTCACATCCCTGCCGGAGCATGGGTTGCCGAGGGCCGACGGATATCCGCGCCGGCGGACATCGGACCATGGCCCGTCACGGTGTGCGAGAGGCGATCGAGGCGACCACGCCGCCACGCTTCCGGGACAGCACACCGTGCCGCCGCCGCGGAGAAGTGGCTCGGTGCCGGCCCGGACGGGCAGCCTTGATCAGACCGTGGGCCGAGGCGCGCGCAAGTGCGCCCGCTGTGCCAGCTCCTCCTCGTCGACGAGTGTGAGCATCGGCTTTCCGGGTTCACACATCATGGTGACGACGAAACGGCTCCACGAGTCCGTCCTGGCGTTACCGTCCTGGTAGTGGATCACGTCGCCGCCCGGCTCCCAGAACGTTTTGCCGGCCTTGATCACACGCTCCGGTTCGCCCTCCAGCTCGAAGCGCATCTCGCCTTCGAGCACATAACCGAACGCAGGGCCCGAGTGGCGGTGCGGAGGGGTTCCGGGGTCGCCGGGCGGATACTCGATGAGGATGGTCATCACGGACCCGTCCTCGGGAATGTACGGCGGCTTGACGTCCTGCAGCGTGGTGAGAGCCGTCTTCCACGCTTCGGACCGCGGCTGCTTGTCGGTCCTGTTCACTGATTCGTCGTTGGACACTGTGGTCACCTCCATGGGTCCCAAGCGCTGATGAGCCGCAACGCTCACACAACTGTTCCACGGCGAGGGCCGGACAAACCCACCAATATGCGGCAGGAATCCCAGGAGCGCGGCCGAGGCGTCCATCGCGAGCGGCGACGTGTCGTCCGGCGCGCAAGCAGGCCGAAGAAGTCGATGAGGCTGGATGCGACACACTCGGCCGATGTGCGCGCTGCCCGCCCAGGCACCTCGGAGGCGCGCCGGGCGGGCAGCGGGACAGTCAGCCTCGCGTCATCCTTCCCCGTGTTCCGACCAGGAGCGGAACACGGCGGCCTGACCGTGAAGGGTTCCGGATTCGTCGATGAGATCCCACATGGTCACGTCCTCGATCCAGAACTCCGATCCGCTGCGGGCTCGCCGCAATCCCCGGTAACCGGTGGCGAATCCCTTGCTCCGGACGGACTGTACGAAGGATTCCCGCTCCGTCTGCCGGTCGGACGCGGCGGACAGCCGGGACGGCATACCGTCGAACTCGTCCCAGCCGTAGCCGAAACAGCTTTGGGCCGCCTGGTTGGCGTAGAAGAACTTGGGGTCGTCATCGGTGTCGTGGGCCAGCAGGCCGAAGGGTGCCGAGGCGTACAGCCAGCGCGCTGCCTCCTGGTGGGATGACCAGCGCGGTGGGCAGAGTGGCGTACCCGTAACCTCCAGGTGACTGCGCAGCAGCAGCGCCGCGAAACCGGCACTCCGCCACAGCTCGGCGGTACGGGTGACGGGTATGTCGGGCACTCGTCAGTCCTCGCTCACCCAGCTCATGAGCTTGCGCAGCTCACGGCCCGTGGTCTCCAGCAGGTGCTCGCTGTCGGCCTTCTTGTACTCGTTGTACTTCTTCAGACCGCCGTGG
>NZ_JARBAE010000054.1:0-42252 GCF_033795305.1 Streptomyces sp. AK02-01A | reverse complement strand
CGGCACCGGCATCCGCGCCCTCGACGAAGACGGCACCCCCTGCTCCTCCGACTACTACCTCCGCCTCACCGCCGACGGCGGCCGCATGCTCAAAGGCGAGATAGCACTGACGGCGGTACGTCCGACCGTGCCACTGCCCGGAGGAGGCGGGCCGCAGCCACCGACCGGCGACCTCGCTCTGCGCAAACCCGCCACGGCCAGCGGCTACACACAGGTCTACGGACCCGGTAACGCCGTCGACGGAGACACCAGATCGTACTGGGAGAGTGTCAACAACGCGTTCCCGCAGTGGGTCCAGGTCGATCTCGGAGCTACGTACGCCGTCAAGCGCGTTGTGCTCGCTCTCCCTCCGGACCCGGCGTGGGCCACCCGTACCCAGACCGTGGCCGTCCTCGGCAGTACGAACGGCACCAGCTTCACCACGCTCGCGGATGCGGCCGGCCGTGTCTTCGACCCCTCCAGCGGAAACAGCACCACGGTCACGCTGCCGACAGCCGCCAACACCCGTTATGTGCGGGTGCAGTTCACCGGCAACACGGGCTGGCCCGCCGGACAGCTCTCGTCCCTGAGTGTCTACGCCACCTGAGCCCGCCGTCCGGCGGAGGTGATATCTCCCGGGCGCGCACCAGGACCGGGGCGGCGGCCGACGAGCCGCCGCCCCAGTCCGGTCCCGGCCGACGGGAGCCGACCGGGACACGTACTCCGCCGGGCACCACGGTCGCACGGCAACGGCGCCGATTCGGCACCGGACAACGTTCATCCATTTGTAGCGTGTTGGTAGTCCGATACCAGATCTACGCGCGCAGACTGGCTCAAGCTCCTCCTCTTGTCGCTCCGCCCTCACCACCACTCCCCCACACGGAGGTTGACGGATGCTCAGGTCCAGACAGTCCCGCTTCCTGCTCGCCGCCGCGGCGACGGCACTCGGCGTCATCGCCGCGGGCTCGGGCTTCTCCGCCCAGGCCGCCGGCCCGGCCGCCGCCGCGACACACCGCGTGCTGTTCGACAACACCAAGGCCGAGACGGCGGGAAACGCCGACTGGGTCATCGGCTCCAGTCAGCCCGACCCACTGGGCCAGGACTCCACACCCTCGAAGGAGACGGACTGGACCGGCGGCCTGTCCGCATGGGGAGTGGCGCTCCAGAAGACCGGCGACTACACACTCAACACACTGCCGCCGGGCAACACCATCACCTACGGCGGTTCCGGCGCGCTCGACCTGAAGAACTTCGACACCTTCGTACTGCCCGAGCCGAACATCCGCCTCAGCGCCGCGGAGAAGACCGCGGTCATGAAGTTCGTGCAGAACGGCGGAGGTCTCTTCCTGATCTCCGACCACGACGCCAGCGACCGGAACAACGACGGCTACGACTCGCCCAAGATCATCAACGACCTGATGACCAGCAACGGCGTCGACAACACCAACCCGTTCGGCTTCTCGGTGGACATTCTCAACATCGGCTCCGGCAACCCGAAGGCCATCAGCGACAGCGGCAACCCCGTCCTGAACGGTCCCTTCGGCAGGGTGACCGGCAGCCTGATCGCCAACGGCACCACCTTCACCCTCAAGCCGGCCGACAACCCGTCGGTCAAGGGCCTGCTCTGGCGTTCGGGCTCCAGCACCACCGGTACCACCGGGGCGTTCTTCGCCACCAGCACCTTCGGCAGCGGCCGGGTGGCGATCTGGGGCGACACCTCGCCGGTCGACGACGGCACCGGCGCGCCCGGCGACACTCTCTACGACGGCTGGAACGATCCGTCCGCGACCAACGCCGCCCTCGCCCTCAACGCCACCGCCTGGCTGTCCGGCGACGGCGGTACCGGAGGCGGCGATGGAGGCGGCGGCGACTGCGCCTCCGGTCAGCTTCTGGCCAACCCCGGCTTTGAATCCGGCGCTTCGGGCTGGTCCGCCTCCAGCGGCGTCATCACCTCCAGCACCAGCAAGGCGGCCCACTCCGGCTCGTACAAGGCATGGCTGGGCGGCCACGGCACTTCCGGCACCACGACCCTCTCCCAGCCGGTGACCATTCCATCGGGCTGTGACGCCACACTCGGCTTCTGGCTTCACATCGACACCGCCGAAACCAGCACGACCGCCTATGACACGCTCAAGGTCCAGGTGGTCAACAGCTCGGGAAGTGTGCTCTCCACGCCGGCGTCGTACTCCAACGTCAACGCGGCCGCCGGCTACACGCAGCGCACCTTCGACCTCAGCGCCTTCGCCGGGCAGACGGTGACTCTGAAGTTCACCAGCACCGAGGGCTCCAAGCTGCAGACCTCGTTCGTGGTCGACGACACCGCGCTCACCGTCGGCTGACCCGGGCCCTGTCCGACAGATCCCGCCCGCTCAACGCGCTCCCGCTCTGTGGGCCGCTCCCGTACCGGGAGCGGCCCACAGAGTCGTATGGACGACGACCGCCGCCGGCTGACGGCCTGAAACGCCAAGGGAACGTCAGTCCAGGGAGCCTCACCGCCTTGTTCCTCCACTTCTCGAACAACAGCCCGCGCCCTCGCCACAATAAGGACATAGCGCCATATCGTTTGAGATGACCACTTTTCAGCGGGAGGAGACCCATGGGACAGCTCGACGGCAAGACAGCGGTCGTGACCGGTGGCAGCGCCGGAATCGGCCTGGCCGCCGCTCGTCGGTTCGCCGACGAGGGAGCACATGTGTTCGTGACCGGTCGGCGCCAGGCCGAACTGGACGCCGCCGTGAAGACGATCGGCCGCAACGCCACCGCTGTGCGGAGCGACGCGGCCGATCTGGCGGATCTCGACCGGCTCTATCAGACGGTGGCCGGCAGAGGCGGTGGCATCGATGTGCTCTATGCCAACGCGGGCGGCGGCTCGTTCGCGCGGCTTGAGGAGGTCACCGAGGAACACTTCGACAACGTCGTCGGCGTCAATGTGAAAGGCACCCTGTTCACGGTCCAGAAGGCGCTGCCACTGCTGAACGACGGGGCCTCCGTCATTCTGGCCTCGTCCATCGCGGGCAGCGCCGGCATGGAGGCGTTCGGCGTCTACTGCGCCTCCAAGGCCGCTGTACGGTCCTTCGCCCGGACCTGGGCCAATGAGCTCAAGGGCCGGGCCATCCGCGTCAACGCCATCAGCCCCGGGCCTATCGACACTCCGGGAGTCACCGGGCTGGGCCCGGACCGGCAGCAGACCTCCCCGATGGTCGAAGCCCTGGTCGACGCGACACCTCTGGGCCGCATGGGACGTCCCGAGGAAGTCGCGGACGCCGTCCTGTTCCTCGCCTCCGACCAGAGCACGTACATCACCGGCATCGAGTTGTTCATCGACGGCGGTGTCAACCAGATCTGACGGCACGCCGCGGCCCTGCCGGGCCACAGAACACCCACACGCCGCCGGCCGTCCGTCCGCCGGTGCGAGGGCCCTTGGCGGTGGTGTCAGGACCGACACGGAGGCCGCTCGCGCACCGTGCGGGCGATTTCTCGCACGGAATCCCATTTTTTTCTGTGCGCCACCGCGGGTGCGGCAGCACGGGCCCGGAGACCCGGAGAACCGGCTCCGCGGCCCGGCTGTCCGCCACGCGTACCAGCGAGTGTCGTTGCGCGACCGAAGCGACAACTGCCCCTGGAAGCAGCCCAGTCCACAGCGGACCGTGCGCGTTTCCTACTCCGGAGCCAAGATCACTTGCGACGGCGCGCCTCGACAACACTCCGCGCCTGTACGGCGGCGAAAGACCACTCACTCGCACACCTTCGCCCCCGAGTGACACCACAAGCCGCACTGTGAAGTCCCAACAGGGCCTACGCTTGCCGTACAGCGGTAATCCACGGGGCCCCCTGCGGCGGCCCACAGCGGAAAGACACCTACATGACATCCACGTCAGCGGTACCCGGAAACGTCGAAGCAACCACTGCCTCATTGCAGGCCGAACTTCCCCAACTCGAAGAACAGCAGCAGTCCCTCGAAAAGGAACTCGCCACTGTCACCGAGCGCCTGGAGTCGGTACGCGCCGCTCTGGGCGCGCTGCAGGCTCTCTCCCTCACCCGCCACATCCAGCCGGCGGCGCTTCCGGACACGGCGGCGGCAAAGCCCGTCGCCGCGACTGTCCAGAAGGCGGCACCGAAGAAGAAGCCCGAGCCGGTGGCAGGTCGGGCCGCCGCAGCCGTGGCCACCAAGACGCCCACGGCGGAGGCGCCGGTGGAGGAGGCTTCCGCGTCTGTACGCGCCAAGTCCCGCAAGGCCGCGGCCGGTACGAGCGAGAAGCAGAAGGCCGAGGAGCCCAAGGAGCAGAAGCGCCGTACGGCGAAGAAGCCCGCGCCCGCCGACGACACCGAGACCCGCTCGGCGAAGAAGACGGTTTCCGCGTCGGTGGACCAGCAGTCCAGTGGCCTGACCGAGCAGATCGTCGAGGTCCTGACGAAGTCGGGCAGCACTCCTGTCCGCGCCCGCGACGTGGCCCAGGCCCTCGGGCGCGACGACACTCCCGGCAGCATCAACGCCGTACGCAGCACGCTCGACCGTCTTGTCGCGACATCACGCGCCCACCGCGCCGGCCGCGGCCTCTACCAGGCTCCCACGAGCTGACCCGTCCTTCTCCCGTGTGCACAACACCCGCGGTGGCACGGGATGCTCGCGATGGCGGTCCCTCGGTGTGAGCTCGACCAAGGCGGAGCCGGGACAGCGATCCACGAGGAACCGGGGCGGAGAGCGCGGTGTGTTCATCCGGCGCGTCCGGCGCGACTGGAGACACTCGCACGGGGCCGCCACGGCCGCGCCCGCTCCGGATCCCGTCGGCCATGAGCTGTCCCGTAATCCCCCTGTACGCCGGCGCACGGCGTCGGAATGCCGTGCGCCACGAGGCGCGGGCAGGGCGTGTACATACGGTGCGGCGACGCGCCGCGACCACCGTGGTACGCGCGCCGGGGGTTGCGGGACGGCCCTTGGGCCTGTCTCCGAGCTTCGACCGCACACGGGAATCACATGCCGCCACGCTTGCCACAGCACTCACAGGCCCCAGCCAGGTCGTCCGGACGGCGCGCCGCTCGGGGGTGCGCGACGGCACCGGGATCACACCGCTACTTCGTCATGTCCAGGACGAAGCGATAGCGGACATCATTGCGGGCGAGGCGGTCCAGTGCCTCGTTGACCTGGTCCGGCCGCATGAGTTCGACATCCGCGACAATGCCGTGCTCGGCACAGAATTCGAGCATCTCCTGGGTCTCCACCGTGCCGCCGCTTCCGGCACCCGCCAGGTTCTTCGCTCCCACGATCAGGCTGAGGGGATTGAGCTTCAACTCGCCTTCGGGGATGCCGACGAGACAGAGAGTCCCGTCCATCGCGAGCGCGGACAGATACGGTTCCAGCGCGTGCGGCGCGCCGACCGTGTCGAGGATGAGATCGAACCGGCCTGTCTGCGCGGCCATCTGGTCCTCGTCCGTGGACAGGACCACATCGTCGGCGCCCAGTGCTCGCGCGTCCGCCGCCTTCTCCATCGACCTGGTGAACTGGACGACCTCGGCGCCGAGCGCGTGCGCGAGCTTCAGCGCGAGATGGCCGAGTCCGCCCATACCCACGATGCCGACCGTCTTGCCCGGGCCCGCGCCCCAGCGCCGGAGCGGTGAGTACGTGGTGATGCCGGCGCACATCAGCGGCGCGACACCGGCCGGATCGAGTCCCTGCGGCAGGGCGTAGACGAAGCGCTGGTCGAGGACGTACTCCGAGGAGAAGCCGCCACGGGTCGGATTCCCGTCCTTCCGGTCGACTCCGCCATAGGTGAGCGTGGGGAACTCGAAGCACCAGTTCTCCCGGCCGGCCCGGCACGCGGGGCACACACCGCAGGAGTCGACGATATTGCCGACCGCCACCTTGTCGCCCACCGCGAACCGGGAGACGTCACCGCCGACCGCGATGATCTCTCCGACCATCTCGTGGCCGGGCACCAGTGGATAGTCGCCGCCGTGGCGGATCGCGGAGATGTCGCTTGCGCAGACACCGCAGTACTCGATGCGTACGGCCACGTCCCCGCTCAGCGGATCCCGGCGCTGGAACTCCCAGGGCTTCAGCGGACCGCCCGGCTGTTGTGCTGCCCATCCGGTGACGTTTCGCATGATCTTTCGCTGCCTCTCGTTTTCTCGGACGGGCCGTGCTCTCCGGCTCCGCCGATCGTGGTCCGTACCGAGGACTCGTCCTCGCGCGGATCTCGCCCGGCCGGCGGGAAAGGGAAGCGCACGGCGGGCCCCGCTTCAAAACAAACTAGTTCGTTTACTCATCGGCGAACATAGCCTCGAAGCCCACACATGTCAAACAAACTAGTTTGTTTCGATGCGAGGAGGAGCGGGCCCCGCGCCCGGCCTCAGGAGATCCGCGTGCGGGGACGAGGGATGCCGTGAAGTCGCACCGAACGTCCCTCCAACCGGTCCGCGCCACGGGTGTCCGGACCGTAGACCTGCACATGAGAGAGGTGTGCGAGCTCGCCGAGCGGTGCCAGATCGAGCGGCTCTCCCGCCGTACGCGCCGTTTCGATCCGTACCGCCTCAAGGCCGGGAAACGCCTGGACCACCTGGTTCAGATCGAATCCGCTCTCGTCCGCGGTGAGCGTGAGCCGGGTAAGGGATGGCAGTCGCACATCGAAGATCCTCGGGTCGGAGCCGAGATAGAGCCTCAGATGCTTCAGCGTGGTCAGCGAACCAAGACCGACTGGCAGGGATCTGCCACGCTCCCTCGCGAGGAAGAGCGTGTGCAGCGCGAGGTCCGAGAGCGCCGAGAGATCCGAGATCCGGCGGCATCTGGAGAAGGAGAGATCACGAAGCTGACCGAAGCCGCGGAGGAATCCGAAATCGGTGAGGGCGTTGTTGTCGCGCAACGACAGCAGCGTCAGTTCGGCCGGGTTGAGGAGTTCTTCGAGGAGCCGGCCGGAGTGGTTGCCGTTCACCCGCATCTGCGCACGTCCTCCGGCGTGGTGGAGCCGGCGGAGTTGCTCCTCCGTATTCGCGATGAAGGTCTCCTCGCGCGGCAGTTGGGAGATCACATCGGTGAAGTAGCGTTCGGTGTCGTAGCGGGCCCAGGCGTTCATCAGGGCGCGGCGTGTGGTGGGGTTGGCCGGGACGAACCGCCGTAAGTAGCCGATGGCCGCGTCACTGGCGATGTGGGAGGCCGCCATCACACACAGGTTGGCCTGGGTGGAGGTCAGTCCGTCGGGCGGCGGCAGCAGCTCCAGGAGCAGAGGTCCCACGGCGGACAGCGCACCGGCCTGGGCCGCCGAGGCCGGCGGGATCAGTTTGTCCGCGTGCCGCTTCACCTGGTCGCGGATCGCCGGATCCAGGTCCGGTACATGCTCCAGGCAGGCCGTCGCGAGCAGATGCAGTCGTGCTTGTACGTCCGGTTCCTCGGCGCCACGGGCGAGGAGCCGGGTCAGCAGCTCGGCGCACTCACGCGGACTCGAATGCGCCACAGCCATCCGGATGACATCCTCCCACTGGCTGTCGTCCGCGTTCTTGACCAGCAGGCCGATGTCCCATGCCTCCACCGCGGCCTTCGCACCCAGGTAGTCCTGGAAGGTGCGGTGTACGAAGTCGACGGCGCCCGCCGCCGGTTCGCGCAGGATGCCGCTCCGCAGCAGGAGATGACGCAGGATCTGTCCGGCGTCTCCCTGCCGTTGCGCGTCGGGCACGGCGGGCAGCGCCTCGGCGATGATGTGCTCCGCACGGTCCCGGTCCAGTTCTGTCTGGCCGTTGCGGATCAGCCAGTACGCGAGTCGCTGGAGCAATTGGATCTGCGGCCGTTCGGCGAGCTGGACGTCTCCGGGCGCGTAGACATGGCGCTCCATGTCGCGGCGGGAAAGCAGCATGGAGAGTGCCGCGTCGTACAGCTCCTTGCGATCGGGCGGCAGATAGCCGCGGCGTGCCCGGTGCAGGGCGCAGATCAGGCCGCACATCAGCGGGTTGGTGGCGAGCCGGGCGAGGTCCTGTTTGCCGCGGATGGCGTCGTGCAGCGCGCCCTGATAACCGTCGAGGTCCGCGCGTTCCTCCTCCGTACGGCAGGTGGTGCGGGCGGCCTCGTGCCAGCGGCCGACGAAGGCGGCGATGTCCTCACGGCTCATCGAGGACAGGAGGAGTTCGGTGAAGCCCTGGTCCGCCAGCCAGGAGTCGGCGACGGCGGACGGGCGTGAGGTGACGAGCCAGAGGTTGCCGGGATAGGCGACGATGAGATCGGCGAGCCAGGCGCGGACCCGCTCCCGGTCGCGTTCCGGGATCTCGTCGATGCCGTCGATGAGCAGCAGCCCCCGGCGAGCCGAGAGCAACCGGTCGGCCCAGCCCTGCGGTTGGGCGCTGTGCAGCGGATTCTGCACGGCGGCCAGGAAGCCGTCGGGCAGAGGGAGCGCCGGCTGTCTGGCGATCGTGCGCAGCGGCAGGACGAAGGGAATGACACCGCGCAGATGTTCCATCCCTTCCGGCAGCCGTTGTCTGGCGGCGCAGACGGCGAGCCACTGTACGAGCGTCGTCTTGCCGGAGCCGGCGACACCGCGCAGCAGCACCTTGGCCTGGCCGGCCAGCGCCTGGTCGGCGGGGACGGGGCCGAGCGGCTGAGGGTCGGTGAGAGAGGAAGCGCATTCCTCGGACGCGACCGTCTCCAGGCTCAGATAGGCGGCGTCGAGCGGCCAGGTGGCCTCCGCGTGGCTGAGGTCCAGGCCGACGATCGTCAGGGTGCCGTACTTCTGCGAGATGTAGTCGGCGTACCGCTGTTCGAAGCGGGCGTCGAGTGTGGAGGCGGCCGGATTGCGTGTGACCAGAAGGTCGATCCTGGTGATCAGATCCGAAAGCTGGCGGCTCTGTTCGACCAGAGTGCGGGCGACGAAGTCGGAGCGCTGGGTGAAGAAGTGCAGGACATGCAGGCAAGTGGTTTCCAGCAGACTCCGGTAGAGCTCGGTGGCGTCCCATCCCAGGGTCAGTGTCAGCCCTTGGTCGAGTGCGAGGTCGAGAAGACGGCGGACCAGCGCGCGATGGCCGAGGCTCACGGCCTGGACGTCGTCCATGTCGAGTTCGCCGAGGGCGAGCAGTGTGCGGGCCACCGCGTCCGCGACCGCCTGGTCCTCCTCGGCGGGGATGGGACGTTCATGGGGCCCGGCGGTCTCGATGGCCCTGCTGACCAGCTCGGTCGAGAGCTTGCGGATGTCTTTCTCCGTGAGCGTGCGCTTTTCACCTCTGAAGGAGACAAGCCCGGAAATGCGTACCGGTTTGTCGACGAGGCCCGCTCCGCTGGCCTCGGACACGAACAGTTTCCTGATCAGCGGGGCGACGGCGCTCGAAGCGAGCCGGCTGCCGATGACTGCGGGATCCACGTGCCGCTCCCCGGGGCTGCGATGTACGACAGGCAGCGTAGCGGGGGCCGGGATCCGTTGGTCCTGAAACGGGAAGGCCGGTACCACCGGAGAGCCGGCCACGCAGGTGACGGACGCGCCCGGCACGGTGGTGGCCGTCGGATCCGCGGCCGGGACGGCGTCCCCCTGTCGCGCCGTTGCCGGTTACGCCCGTGGCCCGGAAGGAGCCGTGGTGTCTTCGTGCCGGGCACCGGGAGTCACGGGCCGATGCTCTGGACCGGCCCGAAGCACCTCGCACGGTGTCCGGGACCGCCCGTAACGTCCTGCCCATGGCCGGAGTTGACTCGGCTGACGGCCCAAGCGCTCGGAGGTTTCCCGTGACCGTATCTCCCTCCACCGACCGTGTCTCCGGCGCCGATCCGGAACTCGCGCGGTATCTCGCCGGGCATGCCGCTCCCGCCGCCTGCGCCGACGCTCTGATCCGCGACGACCAGGGCCGGATCCTGCTGGTCGACCCGACCTACAAGGCGGGCTGGGACCTGCCCGGCGGCATGCTGGAGGACGAGGAACCGGCGGTCGCGCTCGTCCGCGAGATCCACGAGGAGCTCGGTCTGACCATCGAGGTCGGCCGGCTGCTGGCCGTCGACGCCGTACCAGCCGGTGTCTACGGACGCACCGTGCTGGCTTTCCTCTACGCCGGCCATGTCCAGGGAGAGTGCGACGCGGCGGATCTGACACTGCAGGACAGCGAGATCCGCGCCGCCGGTTTCTTCGCCGAGGAGGAAGCACTGGAGCTGCTGCCGGAACAGCTCGGCCGACGTCTGGTCGCCGCGCTGCGCGCCGGGAGCGGCTCGCACACCGCGGTGCTGCGCGACGGCCGCCGGCCGCCGGTCCGCGAGCGCGACCACTACGCGCTGCTGCCGGCGCCGATGATGGCCGCCACCGCGCTGGTCACCGACACGGCCGGGCGCGTACTCGTACTCGATCCCGGTTACAAGGAGCACTTGGAACTGCCCGGCGGGATGGTGGAGGCCGGTGAATCTCCCGCGCGGGCCGCCGCCCGCGAGCTCGTGGAGGAGTTGGGACTGAGCGTCCCGGTCGGCCGGCTGCTGGCGGTGGACACCTCACCGGCGTCGGCGCGTGGTTATGGTCGCGCTCTGACCTGCATGGTCTTCACCGTGTCGCCGCTCACGCCCGAGCAGGCCAACAGCTTGGTGTTCGCCGACGGAGAGATCCGCGCCGCGTACTGGATGGACCGTGACGAGGCCGCGCGGCGACTGCCCGTCCGGCTGGCCGCCCGGGTCACGGCGGGCCTCGACGCCCTCGCCTCGGGCGGGGTCATTCACCTCGAACGCGGTGTGCCGGTCACCGTGCCGCCGGAGCTGACCGTGCGGGAGCGCGCGACCCAGGCCCGCGCCAAGATGGTCGAACGCCTGGCGGCCAAGGGCCTGTTGACCGACGTCCGGCTGCGCCACGCGCTGCTGGCGGTCCGGCGGGAGACACTGCTTCCGCGCTGCTACATCCGCCGGCCCACCGCCGCCGGCCAGCCGCCCGCATGGCAGTTCCTGGACGGCGCCGACCCACGTGACCAGGCGGAGTGGCTGGAATGGATCTACGACGGTGACTCGGTGCCGGTACAACACGGCGGAGAACCGCTCGACGGTCCCGAGCGCGGCCGGATCGTGACCGGCGGTGGTTTCACCGCGATGTCCACCGGCATGGACACAGTCGTCGAAGGACTGCAGGCTCTGAACGTGGTTGCCGGGGACCAGGTGCTGGAGCTGGGCACCGGCCCGGGTCTGGTCGCGGCGGCGCTGTGCGAAATCCTCGGGGACACCGCGATCACCAGCATCGAGACCGATCCTTATCTGGCGGAGGCCGCTCGCACCCGGCTGGCGCTGCTGGGACACCGGCCCCGGGTGGTGCGCGGTGACGGACTGTCTGGCTGTCCCGGCGAGCGGTTCGACAAGATCCTGCTGTCGTTCGCGGTCCGTAGTCTGCCCGTGGCCCTGCTGGAGCAACTCGCCGACGGAGGAACGCTGTTGGCGCCGGTCACCACCGGCTTCGCGGGCCGGCCGGCCCGGGCCACCGTGCACCGCACCGGACAGAGCCTGACAGCGGTGCTCCGGCCGGTCGCCTCCGGTCACCGGCCGGGCCGTGGGCTGGAGCTGGTCGTCCCGCCCACGCGGTGCTCCGACGGCCCGGTGACAGTCCGTACCAGCACATCGGTCCTGCCCACCCGCGCGGAAACCGGGTTCTGGCTCGCTGTGGGACATCTGCTGCCCGGCGTGGTCCACGACACGGGCGCCGACCAGGTGGCACTGTACGCACCGGCCGACGGCTCAAGCGTCACCGCCCGTCCCGAGGACGGTTCGTGGAGAGTGGAACGAACCGGCCCCCGCGACATCTGGCGCGAACTGGAGGATGTCCACGCCCGGTGGGTGCGGGCCGGGCGCCCGGATCATTACCGGATCGACCTTTCCGACTCCCTGACACAGCGGGTGACGGGCGGCTCCGGGCAACACCCACTGGAGTGGGAGCTCCCGTCGACGCCACTGGCCGCCGTACCTCCCGGACGCCGGGCAGCGGAGCCGGGCCTCACCGCCGCCGATCCGGCCGGTGGGCGCGCGACGCGCTGAGCGATCGCGCCGGCCCGCCGGGAACAACCAGACGCCACGCGTCCCGGCCCATGGACAGCCCAACGAACCATCACCTCAGAAGACCGGCAGGGACCAACGGTCACAGCACGAGGTCGGCCAGCCTGTCGACCTCGTCCAGACGGGCCACGGTAGGTGTGAACGTCAGCTCGTTCATTCCGATCGCGGCGAACTCCTCGACGATGCCGCGGATGCGCTCCGGTGTGCGGACGACACCTTCGGCGATGGTGTCGGCGTGGTCGCCCGCGTAGGCGTAGTACTGGCGGACGTAGCTGTCGGACTCGTCCGTGAACTTCGCGTCGGCGCAGAAGTAGGCGAGGCCGAGCAGCCGTGGCTCGCCGTCCCGGCCGGCCCGGCGCCAGGCGTCCAGGACCTCGCCCACCATCGGCTCCGCCCGCCGAGGTCCGCCGCCCGCGCCGGTCCAGCCCGCGCCCCAGCGGGCGGTGCGGCGCACAGCGCGTGTGCCATGGCCTCCGATCAGCACGGGCACCGGCTTTCCGGTCGGTGCCACGGCGCGCCGCTCGCCCGGGAAGTCACCTTCCTCGACGGCCTCGCCCTGCCAGGCGCGACGCAAGTACGCGAGCTGGCGGTCGAAGACGGCGCCGCGTCCCGCGAAGTCGCGTTCCGACGCGCGGTAGTCGGACTCGCGCGCGCCCACTCCCAGGCCCAGAGTCAGCCGGTCGCCGCTGAGTTGTGCGACCGTGGCGGTGATCTTCGCGAGCACGGCGTCCGGATAGGTGGGGCCCAGCACCGCGTTGGTCAGCAGTCCGATGCGGGAGGTGGCCGCGCCCACCGCGGCCAGCGCGGTCAGCGAGTCGTACGACGGATAAGGGACGCGGCCGATCGTGGAGACAAAGGCGAAGCCGCGCTCCTCCGCCCGCCTCGCCCAGTCCAGCACGAGTGGGCCGTTGGTGCCCGGAGTGGTGTTCGGGATGGCGATACCGATGCGCATGGCGCCATCTCCTTCCGTCTTCCGTCGTCGTTCAGGATCCGCCGGTTGACCGTGCCCCGCATCCCGGCACGGAAACCCGGACCGGACAGGGCCTGGCCGGCGCGAGACCGTACGACCTCAGGCGCGGGCGCGGTGGCGGTTCCTCAGAGAAGGCCGTGCGAGCCGTGGCCCAGTGCCTCCGGATGTGGACGCAGGGTCTCGATCCGCCGCTCGATCGCCTGCCGCGCTCCGTGTCTGCGGCCCGGCACATGGCCGCGCAGCGCGATGAGCGCCGGGGCCAGCGAGTGAGCCCGCGCCGGATCGTGGAGCTGTTCCCACTGGTGGTGTGCGCGGTCGACCGCGGCTTCGACGTCTCCGTCGTCGGGGGCCTGACCGCCCGCCAGGCGCGCCTCGGCCGCCGCCATCCACAACTCGCAGCTACGGGCCGCGTCCTGGGCGAGGCGGGCGAGGTCGGCCCGTACCTCCAGCCAGTGGATCGCCTGCGCCGAGCCGGGACCGTACATCCGGTGTGCCGCGCTCTCCCACAGGCCCGCGAGCGTCGCCGCCTCGGCGTGCCGACCGGCGCGAGCGGCGGCCAGGATCGCCGGATGCGGGTCCTCGTCGGGCCTCGCCGCCGTCTGCGGGACGGCCGGTGACCATCCCGGTGGCGCCGGCGTCCGCTCGTGGCTCACCGGCTCCGTCCCGGCGTGTGTCGTCGCCTGGACCGGCGGCAGGTCGACCGCCAGGAGCAGCGCGTCGTCCGCTCCGGCGCGTGCGGCGGCTTGCTCGTGAAGCTGGGCCAGCGGCGGCCTGGCGCCGCTGCGCCATATCGACGCGCACGCGGCCAGGTAGGCGGGAGAGGTGACCGTGCGGCGCGGCGGAGGCGGCGTGACGCGCCCGTACAGACGCGTGCCGTGGCCGAGCGCGATGCCCTCGGAGCGCAGCCGCTGCCACGCCTCCGTGTCGGCCACGAGATCCACCACCACCGTCGTGGTGCCGGGCCGGCGCAGCTTGAGCTCGCCGGCCAGCCAGTGCCAGGGCAGGCCGGTGTAGCGCACGGTCGCCGGTGTGGTGCGGGCCAGCGCGAGATGGACGAGACGCTGTTTGTGATCCAGGTGGAGCTGCCCCGCGATGTAGAGGGACAGCGGGCCCGGCGTGGCGGCCGCGGCGCGGATACGCGTGAGGACGGTCTGCGGGTCGAGTGGGTCGGCGAGTTCGATGACGGTCGCCGCGGCCGTTCCTGTCAGGGTGCTCGGCGAGACCACCGCGAGCGCGGCCAGTACGGATGCCGCGTCGATGAGGCAGCCTTTGCCGGCCGGCGCGGCAGCGAGCAGCAGCGCGGTCCCCGCGTCCCTGTCGTCCCCCATGGTCACCACAACGACACCGTATCCCGCTGGACCCGCCGCCGGTCATCAAGAGCACCTTCAGGTGTCAACTTCGGGTTGACGGCACGGAGGTGTCAACTTACGGTTGACACATGACGAATCCAGTCCGCATGACCAGTCCTGTCCGGCTCGACGACCTGATCGACGCCATCAAGAAAGTCCACTCCGAAGCTCTCGACCAGCTCTCCGGCGCGGTCATCGCCGCGGATCACCTCGGCGACCTGGCCGACCATCTGATCGGTCACTTCGTGGACCAGGCCCGGCGCTCGGGCGCGTCCTGGACCGACATCGGCAGGAGCATGGGTGTCACCAGGCAGGCGGCGCAGAAGCGTTTTGTCACAAAGGACTCCGGCGAGCAGCCGGATCTGGATCCCAGCCAGGGATTCAGCCGGTTCACCGAGCGGGCGCGGAACGTCGTGATGGCGGCGCAGAACGAGGCCCGCGCGGCGGCCAACGCCGAGATCCGTCCCGAGCACCTGGCGCTGGGTCTGCTGAGTGAGCCGGAGGCGCCGGCGGCGGAAGCGATCGTCGCGCAGGGTGTGCCGCTGGAAACCGTCCGGCGGGCCGTGACCGCGGCGCTGCCGCCGGCGGCCGGCCAGGTGCCGGACCTCATCCCGTACGACGCACGGGCGCGAAAGGCGCTGGAGCTCACCTTCCGGGAGGCCCTGCGGATGGGCCACAACCACATCGGGACGGAGCACATCCTGCTCGCCCTCCTGGAACTCGAAGACGGTACGGGCGTCCTCGCCGGCCTCGGCATCGACAAGGCGACCGCCGAGACCGCCATCGCCGCGGCCGTCGCCGCGGCCCAAGCGGCCGACGAACGGAAGTGAACTGACGGAGCGTCACCGCACCGGACCGGCGCTCTCCGGCGACGCGCTCCGGCCGGTCCGCCGTCCGGCGTCACTCGGCGTCCGGCGGACCACGCCGGTCCCGGCCCTTTCACGGTCCGGGACACCACTCGCGCCCGCCGCTTCCGGTCCGGCGCGTCCAGGGGATCACCGCGCGCGCGAGCGGGACCGCCGTAAACTGTGATGCGAGAAGCTCTGCACGGACAGATCGCTGACGCCCTGGACCGGAGAGGGCGGCAAGTCGATGAGAATCAGCAGCACCACGGATGACGGTGGCATGGCGAACCCGACAATCTTGACCGTTGACGACGACCCGGCGGTTTCCCGCGCGGTGGCCCGCGACATCCGGCGCCGGTACGGCGACCGGTACCGGGTGGTCCGCGCGGTCTCCGGCGACGAGGCCCTGGACGCGCTGCGCGAGATCAAACTGCGCGGTGAACAACTCGCGGTCATGCTCGCCGACTACCGGATGCCGGAGATGAACGGCATCGAGTTCCTTGAGGCCGCGATGGACCTCTTCCCGCTCGCCCGGCGGGTGCTGCTGACCGCGTACGCGGACACGGACGCGGCGATCGACGCGATCAATGTGGTCGACCTCGACCACTATCTCCTCAAACCGTGGAACCCGCCGGAGCAGCATCTCTACCCGGTGATCGACACGCTTCTGGACGCCTGGCTCGCGACTCCCGATCCGACGGCGACGGAGACCAGGGTGGTCGGACACCGCTGGTCCGCTCCGTCGTTCGCCGTGCGCGACTTCCTCACCCGCAATCTGGTTCCCTACCGGTGGCTCCTGTCCGACGAGCCGGAGGGAGCCCGGCTGCTGACCGCCGCCGGGGCCGCCGCGACCGATGTGCCGCTGGTCGTGCTGGCCGACGGCACCTCGATGGTGGCGCCCGCCGAGGGTGACCTCGCCGCGCGGGTCGGTCTGAGCACCGTCCCCACCTCCGACTTCTACGACCTCGTGGTGGTCGGCGGCGGTCCCGCCGGGCTCGGCGCCGCCGTGTACGGGGCCTCAGAGGGACTCCGTACAGTGCTGGTGGAGCGCGAGGCGACCGGCGGGCAGGCGGGACAGAGCAGCCGGATCGAGAACTATCTCGGTTTCCCCGACGGTGTCTCCGGATCCCAGCTCACCGAGCGCGCCCGTCGGCAGGCGCTGAAGTTCGGTGCCGAGATCCTCAGCGCCAGAGAGTGCGTCGCGCTGGAAACGGCCGGGTCGGCGAGAGTCCTGCGGCTGGGCGCGGGCGCCTCGATCACCGCCCATACGGTGGTCCTGGCCACCGGTGTCTCCTACCGCCGGCTGACCGCGCCCGGACTGGAGGACTTCACCGGCGCGGGGGTCTTCTACGGCTCCGCCGTCACGGAGGCACTGAGCTGCGAGGGCGAGGAGATCTTCATCGTCGGCGGCGCGAATTCGGCCGGCCAGGCCGCCGTGTACTTCTCCCACTACGCCCGGCGCGTCCACCTGCTCATCCGCGGCGGCGACCTGGTGCGGTCGATGTCCAGTTATCTGATCGACCAGCTCAACGCCATCGACCACATCGTGGTCCATCCGTGGACCGAGGTGGTCGACGGAAAGGGCAACGGCCACCTTCAGCAGTTGACTCTCCGGGACACCAGGTCGGGCGCGACGGACACGGTCAACACGTCCTGGCTGTTCGTCTTCATCGGCGCCGAGCCCCGTACGGACTGGCTGGACGGTACGGTCGCGCGCGACCCGCGAGGCTTTGTCGTCACCGGGCCGGATCTGATCGCGGACGGGCGGCGCCCGGCGGACTGGCCGCTGCACCGCGATCCGTACCACCTGGAATGCAGCGTGCCCGGAGTCTTCGCGGCGGGCGACGTGCGGGCCGCGTCGGTCAAACGCGTCGCGTCCGCCGTCGGTGAGGGTGCCATGGCCGTCACGCTGGTCCACCGCTACATGGAGGCGCAGTGACCGAATCGGACCGTCTGTCCCCGGAGCAGCTTCGCACCCTGTTCCTCTTCGAGTCGCTCGACGAGAGCCAACTGACCTGGCTGTCCGAGCGGGGCAGAGTGGAGCAGCGCGCCGGCGGAAGCGACGTGTACCGCGAAGGCGAACCGGCCACCTGCTTCTTCGTGGTGCTGAGCGGGGCGGTGACGCTCAGCCGCGGACTGCACGGCGATGACATCGAGGTCAACAGGACGGACCAGCGCGGTGTCTACGCCGGAGCCACCCAGGCGTATCTGGGCGACAGGGTCGACCAGGTCTATCCGAACACGCTGCGAGCCGTCAGCGACGCCGAGTTCTTCGTGCTGCCGGCCGACGAGTTCGCCGTCGCCATACGCACCTGGTTCCCGATGGCGCTCCATCTGCTGGAGGGCCTCTTCTTCGGAACGCGCGCGGCCAACACACTGATCAACGAACGCGAGCGGCTCCTCGCTCTCGGGTCGCTGTCGGCCGGCCTCACCCATGAGCTCAACAACCCGGCCGCGGCCGCCGTGAGAGCGACCGAGGCGTTGCGCGACCGAGTGGCCGGCATGCGCCACAAGCTCGCTCTGATCGCTGACGGCAGGCTGGACGGCACCAGGCTGCACAGCCTGGTGGAGTTGCAGGACGCGGCCGTCAAGCAGGCCGCCGCCGCGACCCCGCTGCCGGCCCTGGCCGCCGCCGACGCGGAGGACGAGCTCGGTGACTGGCTGGACGAACAGGGTGTGGTCAACGCCTGGGACCTCGCTCCGGCCCTCGTGGCGGGAGGCATCGGGCTGCCATGGCTCTCCACGGTCGCCGAGGCCGTCGGTGACGAACACCTGGACTCGGCGGTGCGCTGGCTGGCCTACACCGTCGACACGGAACTCCTGATGGGAGAGATCGACGACGCCGTGACCCGTGTCTCCGACCTGGTCGGCGCGGCCAAGCAGTACTCCCAGCTCGACCGCGCGCCTCAGCAGACCGTCGATGTGCACGCCCTGCTGGACGCCACTCTCACCATGCTGCGGGCCAAGATCCCGCCGACTGTCCGGGTGGTCAAGGAGTACGACCTGACACTGCCGAGGATCCCCGCCTACGGCGCCGAGCTCAACCAGGTGTGGACGAATCTGATCGACAACGCCGTCGACGCCATGAGCGGCACCGGCACCCTGACGCTGCGTACCTGGCGGGACGGCGAGCGGCTGCTCGTGGAGGTGGGCGACACCGGGACCGGGATCCCGCCGGAGGTCAGGCCGCGTATCTTCGAGCCTTTCTTCTCCACCAAAGCGGTCGGTGAGGGCACCGGCCTCGGCCTGGACATCTCGTACCGCATCGTGGTCAACAAGCACCACGGCGACATCCGAGTGGATTCGCGGCCCGGTGACACACGATTCCAGGTATGCCTGCCCATCACTCCCGAGCCCGACGAATCCGTCTCCGCGCGGACCGTCTGACCGTCCGGGAGCCGACGGCGCCGTGGCCTTCCGGCACGGCCCGGGCTGCGGGCGGCTCCGCGCCGCCCGATGATCGGATGCATGGCCCCGTCCGGCGCGCGTCCCGCCGCCTCGCTTCCCGTCGTCCGGCCGATGCTGGCCGTGCCGGGCGCGCTGCCCGCCGAGGACGAGGAGGCCGCGTGGGCGTTCGAGGTCAAGTGGGACGGCGCGCGCTGCGTCGTCGGTACGACCGGTGACGGGACGGTCAGGCTGACCAGCCGCGCGGGCAATGACGCCACCGTGACCTATCCCGAGCTGGGCGCGCTCGCCGAGCGGCTTCGCGGCCGGTCCGCGGTGCTGGACGGCGAGGTCGTGGTCCTGGACGCGCGGGGACACGCCGATTTCGGGCTTCTCCAGCGGCGGATGGGCATCGTGGACCCGCGCCGCGCCGCGCGGCTCGCCGTGGAGTGTCCCGTCCATCTGATGCTGTTCGACCTCATGTACCTGGACGGCCTGTCCCTGCTCGGGCTCCCGTACCGGGAGCGCCGCGCCGTCCTCGCCGGGCTGGACCTGGCGGGACCGCGCTGGAGCGTGCCCGCGTACATGGAGGGACACGGGCGGCAGGCCTGGGACGCCACGCTGCGGGCCGGATTCGAGGGCGTCGTGGCGAAACGTCTGTCGTCCCTCTACACACCGGGCGTGCGGTCGTCCCACTGGCGCAAGACAAAGCATGTGACGACTCTCGACGTGATCATCGGCGGCTGGTCGGAGGGCCGCGGCGGGATCGCCGGGCTGCCCGGCGCCGTCCTGGTCGGTCTGGAGGAGCCGGCCGGGCTGCGGTACGTCGGCTCCGTCGGGTCGGGACTGTCCGACACCGAACGGCACGACCTGGCACGGTACTTGGCGGTGATCGCCAGCCCCGGCCCGCCGTTCGTCAACCCGGTCCCGGTGCCCGGCGCCCACTGGGCCGAGCCCCGGCTCGTCGCCGAGATCACCTTCTCCGGCTGGACCGCGGCGGGAATTCTCCGGCACCCGATCTGGCACCGGCTTCGCCCGGATCTGACGCGCCTCGGGTGACACGCGGCCGTCGGCCCACCGGAGGCCGGGACGTACCGACCGCCGCTCTGACCGGCCCACACCCAAGTCTGCTTCCGGCATTCACTTGATCGACTGCGGATGAAGCCGCGTGTTTCTGCCCCGTTCTCCTGAGTCGATCAAGTTCCTCATAGCCTCCGGCCGCTGCGTGCGGCCGCGCTTGCGAGGTGCGTCAAGGAGATACGAGTGAGTGCTATGCAGGGCATCGATTTGTCGGAGACAGGTCAGCCCGCCGATTCCGTTTCCGGACCGGCGAGAGAAGGCGGAACACAGTACGAGGTTCTCGAAGCCATCGAGGCACAGGCCCGCCGCGCCCCTGACGCGCCGGCCCTGGTCGACGCGACGGGACGTTCCACCTACGCGGAACTGGCCGAGGAGAGCGCCGCTCTGGCCGACGCGCTCGCGGCTGCCGGCGTACTCCCCGGCGATCTGGTCGGGCTCTGTCTGCCGCGCGGCCGGGCGGCGGTGACGGCGATGCTGGCGGTGCTGCGGATCGGAGCCGGCCATGTGCCGCTCGACCCGGCCTATCCGCCGGCGCGGCTGGCTCTGATGATCGAGGAGGCACGGCCCCGGCTGGTGCTGGTGCCCTCGGACGCCGACGCTCCGCCGCTGCCCGCCGGGACCGAGATACTGCGGACGGGCCGGCCGGACCCGCTGCCCGAGGCGAAGCCCGTCGGCGAGTACGCGCCGGAGGATCCGGCCTATGTCATCTTCACCTCCGGTTCCACCGGCCGTCCCAAGGGTGTTGTGGTCCCGCGGCGCGCGCTGGCGCACTTCTGCCGGGCCGCGCGGGAGCGGTACGGCTTCACGCCGGAGGACCGCGTACTCCAGTTCGCCTCGCTGAGCTTCGACGCGAGCGTCGAGGAGATCTTTCCTCCGCTGACCGCCGGCGCGACCGTCGTCATCCGCGACGAGGACATGATCAGCCGGCCCGATCTGTTCCTGGACCGCTGCGCGGCGCTCGGTGTCACGGTGCTCGACCTGCCGACGGCGTACTGGCACGAGCTGGTCACGGCCATCGACCGGGACGAGGCCACGCTGCCCTCCTGTGTCCGCATGGTGATCGTCGGCGGCGAGGCGGTGCACGCCGAGGCGGTCGCGCGCTGGCGGGCACGCGTGGGCTCCGGCGTGCGGCTGCTCAACACCTATGGGCCGACCGAGACGACCGTGGTGGCCACCGCCGCCGATCTGACCGAGTGGTCCGGCGCCGGTCCGGTGCCGATCGGATCACCGCTGACGGGTGTGGTCTGCCGGGTCGTGGCGGCGGACGGCGCCACCGCGGCGGCGGGAGAGCCAGGCGAGCTGCGCGTCGGCGGCGCCGGCCTGGCCACCGGCTATCTGGGACGTCCCGATCTGACCGAGGAGCGTTTTGTCACGGGACCCGGCGGCGAGCCGGAATACCGTACGGGCGACCGGGTCCGGCAGCTCTCCGACGGAGCGTTCGAATATCTGGGACGGCTCGACCAGCAGGTGAAGATCCGTGGCTTCCGGGTGGAGCCCATGGAGGTCGAGACCGCGCTGCGGAAGCTGCCCGGTGTCAGTGACGCGGTCGTCCTGGTGGACGAACGGGCCGGGGGGCCTCGGCTGGTGGGCCATCTGCTGACCGAGCCGGACGGACCCGACGCCGCCGAGGTCCGGCGGCTGCTGGCGGAGGATCTGCCGCACTATCTCGTGCCCGCGGTGTTCTCCGTCCATGACGCCTTCCCGCTGACCGTCCAGGGAAAGGTCGACCGGGCGGCGCTGGCCGAGACGGCGCCGGTGGCGCCGGTCGCGGAGGACGGCGCAGCGCCGGTCCTCTCCTCGGCCGAGGAGCGTGTCGGCGCGGTGTGGCGGGATCTGCTCGCCGTCACCGCCATCGGTCCCACCGACGACTTCTTCGCCCTCGGCGGCGACTCGCTGCATGCCATCCGCATGATCAGCAGGCTGCGCCGGGAGTACGGAGCCGAGCTCACACTGAGCGGGCTGTACGCGGCGCCGACGCTCGCCGAGGTGGCGGCGGTGGCCGGTCAGAAGCCCGGGAAGCGGCAGGAGGAGAGTGCGGAGCCGGACAGCGCGGCCCCGGACGCCACCGGCCCGGTGACACTGTCCCTCACCCCGCTCCAGCGTGACTTCTGGATGTCCGAGCAGGTGTCCGCGGAGCTGCCCGCGCACACGCTCGGCATCCGCTACCGGTGGGCCGGTGCCGTGGAGCCCGCTCTGCTGGCCGACTGCCTCGGTGAACTGACGGCTCGTCATCCCGCTCTCAGGTCCCGCTTCCCGTACGAGGGCGGCGAGCCGGTCATGCTCGTCGATCCCGCCGGGACCGTTTCCCTGAGCGAGGTCGATCTGCGGGAGCTGGCGCCCGAGGACCGGGAGGCACGGGCCGGCCGGGCGCGCCGGGAGTTCACGCACGGGCGGCTGGACCTGGCGGAAGGTCCGTTGGCGCGCGCGGTGCTGCTGCGCACGGGCGGTGACGACGAGCTGCTGCTCGCCGTGCACCACCTGGTCTTCGACGGCTGGTCGGTCGGAGTGTTCGGCGACGAACTGGCGCGGCTCTACCAGGCGATGGCCGGCGGACGGGAAACGGCGCCGACCGCGGCCGAACGGCGGGAGACCGCGTCCCGCCAGCTCGCGGAGCTGGTCCGCCACCAGGCGCCCCGTACCGCCGGCGCCACGCTCACCGCCTACTGGCGCGACCGCTTCGCCGATGCCGACCTGGATCTGGAACTGCCGGCCGACCGGCCGCGTCCCGCCATGCAGTCCTTCGCCGCCGGGCGGGTGTCCAGGGCGCTGGCCCCGGCCGCTCTCGATGAGCTCCGCGCCTGCGCACGCGAGCATCACGCCAGTCTCTTCATGGTGGTCCTGGCCGGCGTGCAGACTCTGCTCAGCAGATACACCGGGCGCGGCGACGTGACCGTACTCGCGCCGGTCGCGGGACGCGACACCGCCGCGCGGGAGTCCCTCGTCGGCGCCGCGCTCAACATCCTGCCGCTGCGCGGCGACGTCTCCGGCGAGCCGACGTTCACGGAGCTGCTCGGCCGGGTGAAGGGATCCGTCGTCGGCGATCTGGAGCACCAGGATCTGCCACTGCCGGACATCATCGCGGCGATCGGACGGACCGCGGCCGGCCCGCGCAACCGGGTCAGTGGTGTCACCGTCACCGTGCACAACACTCCGGCGCCGGGACGTTCCCTCGTGCGGTACGCGGGTGAGGAGGCGCCGGCCGCGACCATGACGGATCTCGCGATCGGCCTGGACTTCCCGCTGGACGGTCCCGTCCTGACCGTCGACTACGCCGCCGAACTCTTCGACGCGGAGCGGATGGAGGCGCTGCTGGACCATCTGCTCGCGCTGCTGCGCGCGGCGGCCGTGGCGCCGGCCACGCCGGTGAGCGGGCTTCCGATGCTCACCGCCGCCGAGCGGGACCGGATTCTGTACGAGTGGAACGACAGCGCGGCCGAGGTGCCCGGCGCGGGCAGCCTGCAGGAGCTGTTCGAGCGGTGCGCGGCGCGGAGGCCGGACGCACCGGCGCTCACCTCGGGATCCGAGACCGTCAGTTACGGCGAACTCAACAGCCGGGCCAACCGGCTCGCGCGTGTGCTCCGCGGCAAGGGAGTCGGACCCGGCACACGGGTGGCGATCTGTCTGGACCGGGGCATCGAGCTGTTCGCGGCGATGTGGGCCGTGCTCAAGGCGGGCGGTGCCTATGTGCCGCTCGACCCGGCCTATCCGCAGGACCGGCTGCGCTACATGCTGGAGGACAGCCGGCCGGTGGCCATGGTCACGCGGCTCGACCTGGCCGGCGTGCCGTCCGCGCCGGACGGCGTGGCGGTCGTCGCGCTGGACCGTGACGCGGCGCTGACCGACGCCGAGGACGACAGCGATCCGGTGGTTCTCGGGACACCGGCCGATCCCGCGTATGTCATCTACACCTCCGGCTCCACCGGCCGCCCGAAGGGCGTCGTGGTCACCCACGAGAACCTCGTGCACGCGGTCCACATGTGGCAGCGCGCCTACGATCTGGACCCGGAGTGGACGTATCAGCAGGCCGCCAGCTTCTCGTTCGACATGTTCGTGGGCGAGACACTGCGCGCGCTGTGCACCGGCGGCCGGCTGGTGGTCGTCCCGCGCGAGGTGCTGCTGGATCCGGCCGCTCTGTACGAGCTGATGCGCACGGAGCGAGTGCGGTGCACCGAGCTGGTGCCGGCGGTGCTGCGCGCGCTGCTGGCGCATGTCGCGGCGTCCGGCGAACGGCTGGACTTCGTACGCCTGTTGATCGGCGGCGGCGAGAAGTGGCAGGTGCGGGAGTACCAGGAGGCCCAGCGGCTGGTCGGTGCCGGAAACCGGGTGGTGAACGCGTACGGAGTCACCGAGGTCACGGTCGACAACGTCTACTTCGACGGTGATGTCAGTGAGCTCCCGGCGGACGCGCCACTGCCCATCGGCCGGCCCTTCCCCAACAACCGTGTGTATGTGCTGGACGCGCACGGGCTGCCCGTCCCGGCCGGAGTGGTCGGCGAGATGTATCTCGGTGGCGCCGGAGTCTCTCCCGGTTACCACGACCGGCCCGAGCTGACGGCCGAGCGGTTCGTCCCCGATCCCTTCGCGGGCAGGCCGCGCGACGGCGCCATGATGTACCGGACCGGAGACAGCGCCCGGTTCCGCCGCGACGGCACGGTCGACTTCCTGGGCCGGCTCGACGACCAGGTCAAGGTCAACGGCTACCGGATCGAACTGGGCGAGGTCGAGGCCGCTCTCGGCGGGCTGCCCGGCGCCATGGCATGCGCCGCCGCCGTACACGTACTGCCGTCCGGGACCGCACAGCTCGTCGGCTATCTGGTCGCGCGGCCCGGCACCGAGTTCACCGAGACCGCGGTCCGCGAGGCGCTGGGCGCCTCGCTGCCGGTCCATATGGTCCCGGCGCGAGTGGTCGTACTCCCCCGGCTGCCGCTCACGCCCAACGGCAAGCTCGACCGGCGCGCCCTGCCGGCGCCGCCGGAGGGCGGGACGGCGTCGGTGGCCGTCCCGCCACGGACCGCGACCGAGAAGCGGATCGCCGCCGTCTGGGCGGAGGCGCTCGGGACCGGCCCGATCGGTGTCGACGACAGCTTCTTCTCCCTCGGCGGCGACTCCTTCACCGCGCTGCGGATCGTCCGGCAGATCGACCCGTCGCTCGCGCTGGTGGAGCTGTACCGGCAGCCCACCGTACGGGCGCTGGCCGCGCTGCTCGACGCGCGGGAGTCAGGACCGGGCCCGGAACAACGGCGGTTGCTGCACCGGCTGACACCCGCGGACGCCGACCCGGCGGCCGGCGGTGTCACCGTCGTGGCGGTGCCCTTCTCCGGCGGCAGCGCGATCTCGTACCAGCCGCTGGCCGCGCGGCTTCCGGCGCACTGGAGCCTGTACGCCGTCGAACTTCCCGGCCACGAACACAGCCGGCCGGACGAGGCGTTGCTGCCGGCCGGCGAGGTGGCCGCGCTGGTGGTCGCGGAACTCCGGTCGCTGACCGGGCCCGTGCTGCTCTACGGGCACTGTCTCGGCTCCGCCGTGACCCTGGAGATCGCCCGGCAGGCCGAGGCGGCCGGTGTGGACCTGACAGGAGTCGGCCTCGGCGCCAGCTTCCCCACCGCCCGGCTGCCAGGACGGTTCTTCGACTGGCTGCACCGGCTGATTCCGGCCGACCGCTTCACCTCCGACCGTGAGTACCTTTCCTATCTGCGCTCGCGCGGTGGCTTCACCGATCTGGAGAGCGCCGAGCAGGAGGAGTTCGTGCTGCGCAATGTGCGGCACGACGCCCGGGACGCCGAGGAGTACTTCACCGAGGCGTACCGGCGCGCCGAGCCGGACCGGCTGCGGGCGCCGGTGCTCAGTGTGGTGGGCTCCCGCGACCGGGTCACCGAGCTCTACCAGGAGCGCCACCACGAGTGGGAGCACTTCGCCGACGACGTCGAGCTGGAGGTCCTGCCCAAGGCGGGCCACTTCTTCGTCAAGACCCACGCGGAGCCGCTGGCGCGGATCCTGGTGGAGCACGCGGAGCGGTGGCGCAACACCGACGCCCGTCCGTCGCGCGAGGAGCCGGCCATGGACGGGCCGGCCGACGCGGAGCCTCGCGGCCTGCGGGACGGCGCGGTGTCGGGCCGTACGGAACAGGGCCACCGGGCATCCCGCGACGCCACGCCGAGTCTGTCCCGGTTCGCGGTGGTGGCTCTCGGCCAGTTCCTCTCGATGATCGGCAGCAGCCTGAGCACTCTGGTGCTGAGCATCTGGGTCTATCAACGCAGTGGATCGATCACGGACTTCGCCGTGGTCAACGCGGTCGGCATGCTGCCGGGCATCCTCGTCGGGCCGGTGGCCGGAGCGATCGCCGACCGCTGGAACCGGCGGCGGGTCATGCTGGCCTCCGACTCGGTGGCGGCCCTGGCGATGGGTGCGCTGGGTCTGCTGGTCATCGGCGACGGCCTGGAGATGTGGCAGGTCTATCTGGCCGTCTCCGTCACCTCGGTCGCCGGTGCCTTCCAGCGACCCGCCTATCTGGCGGCGGTCGCGCAACTCGTGCCGAAGCGATATCTGGGTCACGCGAACGGGATCAGCCAGCTCGGCGTCGGCGTCGGAACGGTCTTCGCGCCGATGATGGGCGCCGGACTGATCGGTGTGATCGGCATCCGTGGCGTCGTCCTGATCGATGTGCTCAGCTTTGTCGCGGGCGCCGGCACACTGCTGGCGGTCCGCTTCCCGAACAGCCTCTTCCGGCGCCGCGACGAGCCGTTCGGCAAGGAGATCGCCGGCGGCTGGCGCTACATCACCCGCCGTCCCGGCCTGCGCACCGCGCTGCGCTTCTTCGTCATCGACCACGCCTTCTACACCCTTGGCTTCGCGGTGATCACGCCGATGCTGCTGATCGAGCAGTCTCCGCTGATGCTCGGCGCGGCGCTGGCCTCGGCGGGCCTGGGCGGCCTGACGGGCAGCCTGGTCATGGGGCTGTGGGGCGGTACGGCCCGCAGGGCCGGCGGAATGATCGTGTTCATGGGCGTGGCCAGTGGCGCGATGTTCGTCATCGGCATCGGAGCGAGTCCGTATCTCGTCGTGGCCGGCATGTTCGCGCTGGCCTTCGGCGAGTCGCTCGCCGACGGGCACTGGATCGCGCTGATCCAGACGAAGGTGGGACTGGAGCTCCAGGGCCGTGTCCTCGCCCTCTTCATGACTCTGATGATGCTGACGATGCCGCTCGGCTATCTGGTGGTCGGGCCGCTGGCCGAGCACTACGTACAGCCACTGCTCGAACCCGGCGGCGCCCTCGCCTCCACCGTCGGCGCGGTGATCGGCACCGGACCCGGCCGGGGCCTGGCCCTGCTGGTGGTCGTCAGCGGCCTGCTGCAACTGGGCTGGGCGGTACGGGGCTGGTACGACCGCCGGCTGCGGTTCATGGAGGACGAGCTGCCGGACGCCGTACCGCCCGCCGAACTCGGCGACCTGGACGCCCTTCAGCGCGAGGCGGACGCCCAGCTCGCCGAAGTCCCGTCGGCCAAAGCCGGGGCCCGCGTGGCCGCCCGGGTCTGACCCGCGTCTCTCCGGTCGCGCTCGACCGGCCTTCCTGTTCCACATTCTGCGAGGAGCTTCCATGCCCACCCCTGTCCCGCCGCCCGCCACCGCGCCACCGGCCGGGTCTCACCAGGCGCCTTCGGACGCGTACGGCACGCCGCTGATCGATGTCTCCGGGCTGGTTCCCGGCGCCCGGATCCTGGTCAAGGACGAGACCCGGTACGCGTCGGGCAGTCACAAGGAGCCCGCGGCGCGCGCCGTCGTGGCCCGTGCGGTCGCCGACGGACACCGTCATGTCACCATCGCGACCTGCGGCAACTACGGCCGGGCCATGGCAACCGCCTGTCATGTCGCCGGAGTCGAGTGCACGGTGGTCCTGCCGGCCGGCTGGAGCGACGGCGGCGAGTCGATGCGCGCGGCGGGAGCCCAGGTCCATCTGGTCCCGGGGGCCTATGAGGACGCCGTGGACGAGTCCCGCCGGCTCGCTCGTGACAAGGGCTGGGTCGACGGCAATGTGGACGGCCCGTATGTCGACGCCGTCCTGGAGGGGCACGGCGTCGTGGTGTCCGCCCTGCGCGCGGAGCTGGCGGAGGAGCCCGCCGCGCTGTGGATCCCGGTCGGAAACGGCACCACCGTCATCGCCGTCCGCCGGCGGCTGCGGGACCTCGGCTGGCACACGGTGATCAACGGCGTGGGCTCGGCCGGCAACAATCCGGTACTGACGAGCTGGCCGGGCGCCTACCGCACTCTTCCGCCCGAGGCGGTCAGCACCACCGACCACAACCAGCCGCTGGTCAACTGGCACGCCCTGCAGGGCGAAGAGGCGATGGAGGCGATCGCCGAAACCGGTGGCGCCGTTCATGGCGTGGACGACCTGCAGCTCTGTGCGGCGCGTGCCGCGCTGGCGCCGTACGGAGCCCATCCCACCGCCGCCGGTGCCGTCGCGCTGGCCGGGCTGCTGGCCCGCGCGCAGGACGGCGGCCTGGCTCCAGGCACCCATGTGGTGCTGCTCAGCGGCCGCTGAGCACACGCTCCGCCCGGCTCCGGGCGCGGTGACACCGCCCGGAGCCGTCCACCCCCCACCTGCTTACACCCGGTAATTGGAGTCATAGGAGACATCATGTCGAGAGCCCCTGCAAGTGTCCGCCCGGTCACGCTGTTCACCCGCGCCAGGGTGACGCCCGTCGATGAACGGGTGTTTCTCGTCAAGCTGGCCGTGCTGGCCGTACTCACCGCGGGCGGCGCGGCGCTGGCCCTGCGGCCGGAACCGGTGGCGATCGCCGCCGGTGTGATCCTGCTCGGGGCGATGTTCACCCATGCCGTGGAACTCCAGCACCAGTGTCTGCATCACTCGGCCTTCCGGCGGGCCCTGCCGCACCGGCTGGTCGGCATACCGCTGGGCATTCCGCTCATGGTCGTCTACAGCCACTACCGCGTGCGGCACCTCCAGCACCACCGGTACCTCGGCACGCCGCAGGACACGGAGTTCTTCGGTTTCGACACGCGCGGCCCGCTCACCGTGCCCGCCCTGCTGCGCGGTCTGTTCGACTATCCACGGCTCGGCTCGGTGGTCCGGGAGGTCGCTCGTTCCGTCACCGGACGCTGGAGCTATCCGTACGGGCATGTCGCACCGGCGATGCGCCGCCGCATCGTCGTCGAGTACACGATCCTGGGCGGCGTACTGCTCGCCGCCGCGGGCCTGGTCGCGGCCGGGTACGGCGAGTATGTGCTGCGGCTGTGGGCGCTTCCGCTGCTGCTCGCGGTGCCCATGCATTTCCTCGTCGAGCTGCCCGAGCACATCCTGTGCGACACCGAGACCACGGATGTGCTGCGCAACACCCGCTCGATCCGCGGCAGTTGGCTCAGCACCTGGTACACCAACGGCAACAACCTGCACATCGAGCACCACGCGGCGATGGCCGTACCGATCAACCGGCTGCCGGAACGGCACGGCGAGACGCGGGACTTCGGTCTGCATGTGGAGCGTACGTACCTGGACTTCTACCGGCTGCTGTGGAATGCGGTGGGAAGCAAGGGAGGACGAGGCGGCACGGGCCGGGACGGCACGGGTCTGGAGCTGACGGCCACGGAACTGACGGCCACGGAACTGACCGCGTCGGCGCCCGCCCAGCCCTGACGAGCGCCGGCCCCGGGACCTCTTCGGACCGTCTCTCCCACCGGGTCCGCGGCGCCGGAGCCGTACGACGGACGGGCCCGGCCGGACTGGCCGGGCCCATCCCTTCTCCGGTGGTCACCAGGCGACCGGAAGCGCGTGAACTCCGTAGACGGCCATGTCGTTCCTGAAGCGGACGTCCTCGAACGGCACGGCGAGCCGCAGGCCCGGCAGCCGGCGGACGACGGTTTCCAGCGCGATCTGCAACTCCGCCCGGGCGAGCGGCTGGCCGAGGCACTGGTGCACACCGAAGCCGAAGGCGACATGGCGGCGGGCGTCGCGCGCCACGTCCAGAGCGGCGCCGGAGGGAAAGGCTTCCTCGTCACGGTTGGCGGCGTTGAGTACGCACAGCACTCCCTCGCCCGCGCGGATGACGTGGCCGCCCACGCTGACGTCCTCGGTGGCGACCCGGCCCAGCCCGGTGTGCACGATGGTCAGATAGCGCAGCAACTCCTCGACCGCGCCCTTGACCAGGGACGGATCGTCGCGCAGCCGGGTGAGCTGAGCCGGCTCGCGCAGCAGCGCGAGCACCGACAGCGCGGTCATGTTCGCGGTCGTCTCATGACCGGCGATCAGCAGCAGCCGGCCCATGGCGGCGATCTCCTTGACACTGAGCTCGCCGCGGGCCAGCAGCCGGCTGATGATGCCGTCGTCGGGCTCGCGCTCCTTGTCCTTCGCCAGCCGGGTCAGATACTCGACCAGGTCGTCCAGGGCGCCACGGATCTCGTCCGGGGTGGAGTCGTCGTGCAGCAGGACCCGGCTGCGGTGCTGGAAGTAGTCGTGGTCCTCGTAGGGCACGCCCAGCAGGCGGCAGATGACCAGGGACGGCAGCGGCAGCGCGAACTCCGGGACCAGGTCGGCCGACGTGCCGGCGGCGGTCATCCGGTCCAGCAGATCATCGGCGACGCGCTGGATGTCGGGACGCATCGCTTCGATCTTCTTCACCATGAAGTCCGCGGTGAGCATCCGGCGCAACCGCGCGTGCTCCGGGTCGTCCATGCGGATAAAGCTCGCGTCGCCTCCGGTGAGCTTCTTGCGTCCCTCGCTCAGGAACGGGAAGCCGGGCCGGGTGGACTCCGCGCTGAACCTCCGGTCGCCCAGGACCGCGCGGACATCCTCGTGCCGCGTGATCAGCCAGGGCTGGGAGCCGTCCCACAGGGACACCCGGGTGACGGGCGACTCGCGGCGCGCCTTCTCGTACGCGGGCGGCGGTGCGAACGGGCAACTGCCCCGGGCGGCGGGAGCGGTGAGCGGAGAGGTGGGCTCGGTGACGGTCATGGGGGCTTCTCCTTCGCGCTGGATGGCGGGCGTGTTCCGCGGAGAGGACCGGGCGACAGGCGAAATACCTGACAAAGTCAATTAACGCACGGTCACGCTAGCTTCGCTGAGCGTGGAGGGAAAGAGCTTGGAGGAGCCGGTTCCACATTGGCCGAATGCCGACCGCGCGAACACCCGCGCCCTTGCGCGGTGATGCCGTTACAGTGCCTCCATGTCGGACGCCGCTACGGCCCTGGATCCCACAGCCGCGCTCGAAAAGACGCTGGCTTCGCTGTCCTACCTGCTCACCCGCTCCCAGGCACACGACTGGCAGGTGTCGCAGGCCGGCGTCACCGCCCGCCGTTCGGACGTGTATCTGCTGCTGGCCCTCGACATGAGCGACGGCGTGAGCCGCGTGGGTGACCTCGCCACGCTGCTCATGGTGGAGCCCTCCCATGTCACCCGGCAGATCGACCGCCTTCAGTCACAACAGCTCGTCGAGCGCACTCCTGATCCGCTCGACGGCCGCGCCCGCCGGGTGGCGATCACGGCGGACGGCGCGGCACTTCTCGCCCGGCTGCGCGGGGCCAACCGGGCCGGCCTGCGCGGAGCGCTGCACGGCGTCGCGGAGGCGGACATCGCCACCACCGTCGCCGTGCTCCAGCGGCTCGTCGACCGCTACGCACGCCAGATGCGTACGCGGGTGCTTCCGGAGCTCGCCGGAACCGAGGACGCGGACCTGTCCGGCGCGCAGGACACCGTCTGACAGCGCCTGCTCCGCCTGCCGGATTCTTCGGTTTCGCCGCGCGCACGCTTTCCCGGCAGGCGCGCCTCCGGGACGCCCGGAGATCATGGTGTGACGCACCGCACAGAGCTTGTACCGTGCGTCCGTGGGGCTGTCATCCTCGGTTCACCTCCGAAGACGAACGTGCGAACGGTCATACTTCCGCCCTTTCCGGAGAACACTCCATGTGCCAGCAAGGTTTCTGTGAACACCACTACGCTCCCGAGGACGAGTCCTCCGGGGCGACCGGCCGGCGCGCGGTGCTGAGAGCCGGAACGGCGCTCGGCGCCGGCGCCGCGCTCGCCCTCGCTCCGCTGAGCTTCGCGGAGGCGGATGAGGTCACGGCCGGTGGAGTGCCCGCGGAGGGCGAGGTGACCCGTGTCATCAGCGGTCATCTGGACACCGGAGTGGCGGATTTCGTGTATCTGCCGGTGGAGGTGCCGCGCGGCGTCAACCAGATCGCCGTCTCGTACACCTACTCCAAGCCGTCCGTGCCGGCCGGGACGCCCGGCAACTCCTGCGACATCGGGATCTTCGACGAGCGCGGCACCGAGCTCGGCGGCAGAGGATTCCGCGGCTGGTCGGGCGGGGCCCGTACGTCGTTCGTGGTCAACCACGACAGCACGACCACACCGGGCTATCTGCCGGGGCCCGTCAACCGGGGCACCTGGCATGTGGTCCTCGGTCCCTATCAGGTCGCGCCTCAGGGAATGGACTACACGGTCACGGTGACCCTGCGGTACGGCGCTCCCGGTGCCGCCTTCGTGCCGGACTATCCGGCCACGCGTGCCAAGGGACGCGGGCGGGCCTGGTATCGCGGCGACGCTCATCTGCACACGGTCCACTCGGACGGCAAGCGGCTGCCGTCCGAGGTCGCGGCCGGGGCCCGGGCGGCCGGGCTGGACTTCATGATCTCCACGGATCACAACACCTCCTCCTCGCACGGAGTGTGGGGCGAGCAGGCCGGCCAGGACCTTCTGATCATCACCGGTGAGGAGGTCACGACCCGCAACGGTCACTGGCTGGCGCTCGGGCTTCCGGCGGGAAGCTGGATCGACTGGCGCTACCGCGCCCGGGACGGTGCCTTCTCCCGCTTCGCCAAGCAGGTGCACCGGCTGGGCGGCCTGGTCGTTCCGGCGCATCCCTACTGTCCGTACATCGCTTCGCAGTGGAAGTTCGGTTACGCCGAGGCCGACGCGGTCGAGGTGTGGAACGGGCCGTGGACCTACGACGACGAATCGGCCGTCGACACCTGGGACGCCCTGCTCGGCGAGGCGATGCGCCGTGGGGACGGCTGGCAGCCGGCCATCGGCAACAGCGACGCGCACAGCGAGCCCCAGGTCATCGGTCTTCCTCACACGGTGGTCAACGCCGAGAACCTGAACCGGGACGCGATCCTGGACGGCATCCGCTCCGGCCGGTCCTGGATCGCCGAATCCTCCTCCGTGTCGGTCGCTTTCACCGCCACGGGCCGCGGCCGGGTGGCCGGGATCGGCGAGACGCTCCGGCTGCCTTCGCAGGCCCCGGTCGACGTACGCGTCGAGGTGGCCGGAGTCCCCGACGGCACCGTGCGCCTCATCACCGACGAAGGCCAGATGCACCAGGAGTCGCTCGACGCCTCCGGTGCCGGGACAGTGGTGTGGCGCACCACGGCCTCGCTCGCCGCGTATGTCCGGGCGGAGGTCCGCCATCCGCTCGCCGACGGCACTCCGGGCAAGGGCAACACCATGGCGGCGGCCCTGCAGTGGGGCCCGATGGCCGCGCTGACCAATCCCATTCTGCTGCGGAGCACCGACAGCGGGCACTGAGGGCCGAATGCCGAGAGCGGGGCGGTCGGGGGCCGTCCCGCGATCCCGGGCGGGCGGACCCGCGGCAGCCGAAGTGATCAACGCGCCGTGCGAGCGGTCGAGTTGCTGTGGCAGACTGCCGGGCATGTCGATGATCGCGGGAGGTGTGGTGTGAGCGAGCCGCGGTCCGCCCCGACCATCGGGCAGCTCGTCCTCAGCAGACAGCTCCGGGCTCTGCGTGAGAAGGCGAGCCTCAGCCGGGAGGAGGCCGGCCGGCTGCTGCGGGTCACGGCCGCCACCGTCCGCAGGATGGAAATGGCCGAGGTCGGTCTCAAAGTCCCGTACATACAGGTCCTGTTGCCCGCGTACGGCGTGCCCGACGAGGAGATCGCGGTCTTCCTGCGGCTGGCCGACGAGGCGAACGAGCCGGGCTGGTGGCAGCGGTTCCACGACATCCTGCCGGAATGGTTCAGCGGGTACGTCAGTCTCGAAGAGGCCGCCAAGACCATTCGCTCCTACGAGCCGCATTTTGTCCCGGGGCTGCTCCAGACCGAGGACTACGCCCGTGAGGTCCTGACCGCCGGGGCCGTGGGAAAGACGACCGATCCCGGCCGGGTGGATCGTCATGTCGCACTGCGCAAGGAGCGCCAGACGCTGCTCACACGCCCGGACGCTCCGACGTTCTGGGCCGTGCTCGACGAGACCGTGCTGCGCCGGCCGGTCGGCTCGCCGTCGGTGATGCGGGCGCAGATCGACAAACTGCTGGAGATGGCCGAGCGGCCGAATGTGACGCTGCAGATAGCCGAGCTGGCGGCGGGGCATCACCCCGGTACGTACAGTCCGTTCGTCCTGTTCCGCTTCGATGTCCCGGAAGTGCCCGACATGGTCTATATCGAGTATCTGACCGGCGCGCTCTATCTCGACAGAGCCAACGAGGTCTCCGGGCACATGGAAGCCATGGACCGGATGGTGGCGCACGCGGAATCCGCGAGCCGCAGCAAACAGCTTCTCGCCGGTTTCCGCAAGGAGCTCTGAATGAGCTCGCGCCGCTGCTCGTCGCACCGTCCGACGCCGGTCGGACACATGGCGGCGGCCCGTCGCGCTGTCACGGCCACGCCGGAGAGCGAGGAGAACGCCGTGGTCGCCCGTATCCGGTGAGTCCGTCCTTCAGCCGGACGGCGCGGTGTGTCCCCGCTGTTCGGCCGCGGGCGGCCTCCGCGCCGCGTGCAGCTCGCCCAGTGTCCGTGCCAGCTCCTCCGGCGTGAGCGGGCCGGCCGGGAGTGTACGGGTGCCTCCGGCGCGCAGACCGTCGAGGAGGAGCGCGAGAAACCGCCGCCAGGAGCCGGGCGCGACCGCTTCCGCGGCCGGCACCGCGCGGCCCAGCGCCGCCAGTGTGAAGAGCAGGTCCTCGACGGTGAGATCGGCGCGGACGGTGCCGTCCTCACGGCAGCGCTCCAGCAGCCCGCGGACCGTCTCGGCGTTGTGCGCGTGCAGCGTCTCCAGTGTGGGCACTCCGGCGATGCCCGTGGTCATCAGGTCGGTGGCGCCACGGTCGGCGGCCAGGCCCTCGAAGATCCGTTCAAGGTAGCCGTTCAGGCCGGCCCACGCGTCGGCCGCCGCGCGCGCCCGCTCGCCCGCCTCGATGGTGGCCGCGAGCACATCGTGGAAGACGGCCTCGATCAGAGCGGCCCGGTCGGGAAAGCGCCGGTAGAGCGTGGCGTTGCCGACACCGGCCCGGCGTGCGATGACATCCAGCGGCGCTTCCACGCCCTGTTCGGCGTAGACCTCACGGGCGGCCGCCAGTACCCGTTCCCGATTGCGCCGCGCGTCCTGTCTCACATCCGTACCGTATCGCGACCGAGGAGGTGTCCCCCACTTGCCCGTGGAGCCAGGACGCGAGGATCCGAAGTGGTCGTCGGCCGGGTGCCGTTCCGGTATTCGCCGTCCTGGCCGGAAGGCTCTTCGCGCATCGCGACCGGACTGTCCGCGATCCGCGACGCCGATATCATCGCCGTCATGAGGTACGGCCGGATCGTCACGCGTGGCACCCACGACGAGCCGGTCCATGAACAGGGTGCCCACGCATGTCCGCACGCCGCGCACGCCGGGCTGATGTCCGGCGACTGACGATTCGCCGCACCCGCGCACCCGTGGGAGCCCGACCGAGAAGGACCGCACCGTGCCCGACGGAAAGCTCCTGGCAGTCAGCGATCTGCACGTCGTCTACGAAGAGAACCGCGCGCTGGTCGAGACGCTGCGACCGGGATCGGACAAGGACTGGCTGATCGTCGCGGGCGATGTCGCGGAGAAGTACGCGGACGTCGAATGGGCACTGCGGCTGCTCAGCGACCGGTTCGCCAAGGTGATCTGGGCGCCGGGCAATCACGAACTGTGGACGCATCCGCAGGACCCGTGCGACCTGCGCGGCGAGAAACGCTATCTGCATCTGGTCGATCTGTGCCGGAAGCTGGGCATCGCCACTCCCGAAGACCCCTATCCCGTCTGGGACGGTGCCGGAGGGCCGGTGGCGGTGGCTCCTCTGCTCGTCCTGTACGACTACTCGTTCCGGGCGCCGGGCACCACCACGACGGCGGAATCACTGCGGGTGGCGACCGAGGCCGGTGTGGTCTGCACGGACGAGTACCTCCTGCATCCCGATCCTTACCCGGGCCGGGACGCCTGGTGCTGGTCCCGGGTCGCGGAGACCGAACGCCGGCTCTCCGCACTCGATCCCGCCCTGCGCACAGTGCTGGTCAACCACTTCCCGCTGGTCCGCGAACCCACCCGGATCCTGCGCCACCCGGAGTTCGCGCAGTGGTGCGGGACCGAACTGACCGCCGACTGGCATGTCCGTTTCCGCGCCGCCGCGGTGGTCTACGGACATCTGCACATCCCCCGGGTCACCTGGCACGACGGAGTGCGCTTCGAGGAGGTCTCGGTCGGCTATCCGCGCGAATGGCGGCCCAGGCCACCACGGGTGGCGCTGCGTCAGATACTGCCCGCGCCGCTCGGTACGGGCGGCCGGTGACCGACACGGAATCCGGCCTTCCGCCGCTCTCCGGCGGGCCGGCTTCCTCGCTCCGCCGTACGAGTCCGCGTGAGTCGCGTTCCTGACGATGCGTCATACGCGCGCGAGGCAACTTCCAGGGCCTTGCGATCCACGGCACCAGCCCCGCTCGCTGATCCAGCCCGATCCGGACGAAAGAGCCCGGAGGCCGAGACCCGCCTTTTCGTGTACTGGATTCCGGCACGGTGATAGCACCGCCTCCGAACATACAATCCGATTCTCTCAACGCAATATCTTCACCGCGTTGACGCCGTGCCGCCGTGACGCTTGACGGGAGATCGATTAATTCTATGGTTGGGACAAGACGCTCATCAGTCGGATGCCAAGGCGGAGGAAGAGCGGTCAGAATTCGTCAACGACGCCCCGGCGTAAGGAAAACCAAGTGACGATTGCTGAGCCGGATTCCAGCGAGAGCGGAGCCGCGTAACAGCCTCTGGGCTCTTGGCATTTCGCGGCACGTGGAGTGAGATGACAATGCTTCAGGTTTCGGTGGTCGTACCGTGTTACAACGAGAGCGAGGTGCTCGGGGCCTTTCACAGCGCTTTGATCGCCGCCCTCGAACCAACCCGGCAGAGTTTTGAGATCTGCTATGTGGACGACGGCAGCAGCGACCGGACAAGGCGCCAGCTCAGCGAGCTCGCCGGCACCGACCCGCGGGTCCGTTACACCTCCTTCAGCCGCAATTTCGGCAAGGAGGCCGCCATGCTCGCCGGGCTGCGTATGTCCCGGGGCAACGCGGTGGTCCTCATGGACGCCGATCTGCAGCACCCTCCCGAGCTGGTGCCTCGCATGATGGAGCTGCACCGGCACGGTTACGACCAGGTCGTCGCGCAGCGCGACCGGGCGGGCGAGAGTGCTCTCCGTACCGCTCTCAGCAGGGTCTACTACCGGCTGGTGCGGCGCTGTATGGATGTCGAAGTCGTGGACGGCGCCGGGGACTTCAGACTGCTGTCGCGCCGGGCGGTGGACAGTGTGCTGTCGCTGCCCGAGAGCAACAGATTCTCCAAGGGGATCTTCTCCTGGATCGGATTCGACACCGCCAGCTTCACGTACAGGAATGTCAAGCGAGCGGCCGGGCAATCCAAATGGGGCGGCAGGAATCTTCTCAACTACGGCATTGACGGGCTTCTCTCCTTCAACAGCCGTCCGCTGCGTCTGGCGATCCACACCGGCCTGTGCCTTTTCCTGTCCGCGCTCGTCTACGCTCTGTGGATCATCACAAACGTCGCCCTGTACGGCGTGGACGCGCCGGGCTACACCACCTTGATGACCTCCGTCGTGGCACTCAGCGGAATTCAGCTCGCCACTCTGGGCGTGATCGGGGAATACGTGGGGCGGATCTATCACGAGGCCAAGAACCGCCCGCACTACGTGGTCCGCGAAACGGACACGTCCCGTGCGGCGTTCCCGGTCGGTGGCCCGTCGTCGGCGGCCTTCGCCCAGTCGCGTATGGAGTCATAAGGGCTCTTACGCTTTCCAGTTCTCCGGCCGCACCGCGTGCGGCGTCCCCGGCACAGCCATGCGTTCAGCCGTTCCCGCCTGAGCGCTGTCCCGTGGACGACGGTTGGGACCAAACCCGAAAGGCAGTGATGGACATGGCCGCGGGCGCATCGAGCGTCGCCATCCCGAGGCAGCCGGGCGGAAGACCCCGGCCCCGGCGGGAGAACGGCCACGGGGTATCCGTACGGCCATGGACGACGATCTGGACGCTCAGCCTCTCGATGCTGCCTCTCGGGCTTCTCGCCATGGCCGCATGGCTCGGGCGTCATGTCCGCCCCGGCGCGGACGAGTGGTGCTTCCTGCCCGCCGTCCGTGACCATGGCGTCTCCGGACTGGTCGGAAAGTTCTACTTCACGGACAACGGACGGCTCACCAACGGTCTGCTGGTCGGGCTGTACGCGAAATTCGGCGTCGCGGGGCACCAGTGGTTCGCTCCGGTCAGCGCCGTCGTCGTGCTGGGTCTGCTGTGGGCCGTGACCGCGCTGCTGCTGAGCAGGTCGGGGCGGACGGTTCCGCGCGGAGTCCCGCTGCTCGTCGCGTCCATGGTGACGGCGGTCTTCCTCTTCGCGACTCCCAACACCTACAAGACCTTCTACTGGCCGGCGTCCTCCGTCTCACACACCGTCGCGCCCGTGCTGGCCTGCGCCGCGGTGATTCCGCTGCTGCGGGCCCGGACGCGGCGGGGAAGAATCGCCGCGCTGGCCACCGTGCTGGTGACGGGGCTCCTGCTGGCCACACTCTCGGAGGAGGCGGCGGTCGTCGCGCTGGTCGTGCTCGTGGGCGCGCTGCCGCTCAGCCGGTGGACCGTCGCCGAGCGCGTACGCTCCTACGCCCGCACCTGGTGTCTGCTGGGCATCGCGGGAATCGGGGCCGGGACGCTCGTACTGGTCACCTCGCCCGGGTCACGCCACCGGCGTGAGCGATACGGCGCCGGGACCACCTCGATGCTCGCGCCCGACTCACTGATCGCGTCGCTGCGCGCGTACAGCGACATCCTGGTCACCGTCTTCACCACCTGGCAGTACGTGGGAGCGGTCGCCGCCGGTGTACTGCTGGGCCTGCTGGCACGGATCCGGCAAGGGCACACACCGATCGCGACGCCGGGCCGGCCGCTGTTCCTGTTGTCCGCGGCCGCCCTCGCCTTCCTTGTCTCCGGCTATCTCTGCACGGTCATCACCTATCCCCTCTTCGGCGCCCGGGTGGTGACCGCGACACGCACATGGAACGACTACCTCCTGCTGTATGTGATGGTGCTCGTGGGCGCCGGGGTGCTGCTGGGACACGCGCTGCGAACGCGCCGGTGGCGTACGGGCGTGATGACAGCCGTCTGCGCCGCGTTGTGCGCCGTGGCGTGTGCCGGACTGGCCGTCCCACTCGGCCACTTGGGCAAGGACATGGCCGTACGGGCCCAGAAGTGGGACCACCAGGATCACTGGCTGCGCGCCCGGGCGGCGGCCGGCGCGAAGGTCCTCCCGTACACGCCGATGCCGCTCAGCGGAATGGGCGAGCCGTTCGGCGGCAATGGACACGGGAGGGCCTGGCCGGCCAGATGTGTCGCCGACTACTACCATCTGACGCGGATCACCTACTCGAAGCGACCGCACTGACTCCGGGCCGGAGACGGTCCGGCACACGGGAGCTGGCGCGTCGTCACGGCCGGAGCCCGTACGATCACTCGTGGTCCCGGGCATAGTAGAGTCGGCGCCCATGTCGAAGCCTGATGATCTGCTTGTTGACATCGCCGCCACCGTGGAGTCCGAGCAAAGCAATCAGATGTCCCTCACCGTCGTCGTCCAAGGTGCTGTCGTCACCGGACGGCTGGCGCCCGAGGCCGTCTGGCGGGAGCGAGTGGCCGAGGTGCTGGAGGATTCGGAGCGTCTGGGACCGTTCTCCGCCATCTTCATGTCAGCCGGTCCGAACTCCCGCTCACAGCAGCGGAACGCGCCGCCCACGCATCTTCATTTCCATGTCGCACGGATCCTCCAGGGAACTCTCGGCATCCCCGAGACCGGTGGGATGTACCGCATCGCCATCGAGGACGTGAGCGCCTGGACGGTGGGAGACTTCAGCTACTCCGACACCTGAGCCCTTCTCCGGCGACCGGCATCCGCCACCGGCCGATCGGTACCCGTGCGGCAAGGGCACGGGTACCGGTCGTGAACTCGCTCCGGCTATGCGTGCGAGGTGCCGGCCGTACTGTCCGGACCCGGCGGTTCGACCTCGTTGAGCCGGCGCCGCAGATGGGCCCGTTCGGGTTCGGTACCGACCAGATCGAGCGCCTTCCGGTAGGCCGCCGCGGCCTCGGCGTACCGGCCGAGCCGCTGCAGCAGCTCCGCCCGGGCGGCCGGGTACGGGTGATAGCCGCGCAGCCGTGGCTCTCCGGCCAGCTCGTCGAGGAGCGTGAGGCCTGCCTCCGGCCCGTCGCGCATCGCCACCGCCGCGGCCCGGTTCAGCGCGACGACCGGCGACGGCGCGAGCGCGAGCAGCACATCGTAGAGAGCCACGACCTGCGGCCAGTCGGTGGTCGCGACATCCACGGCCTCGTCGTGCAACGCGGCGATGGCGGCCTGCACTCCGTACACGCCGGGCGGCCCGCCGGTCAGCGCGGCGAGCACCAGGCCACGGCCCTCCTCGATCATGGTGCGGTCCCAGCGGCCGCGGTCCTGGTCGTCGAGCAGCACGAACTCGCCGTCCGGACCGGTCCGCGCGTCGCGTCGCGCGTGGGTCAGCAGCAGGAGCCCGAGCAGTCCGGCGACCTCCCGCTCGGCGGGCAGCAGCCGCCGCAGGATCCGCGCCAGCCGGATGGCCTCCTCGGCCAGGTCGAGCCGCTGCAGCTGAGGGCCCGAGCTGGCCGCGTAGCCCTCGGTGAAGATCGAATAGAGGACCTGGAGCACCCCCGGCAGGCGCTCCGGAAGCTCGTCGGCGCCGGGCACCCGGAACGGGATACGGGCCTCGCGGATCTTCTTCTTCGCGCGCACGATCCGCTGGGCCATCGTCGCGGAAGAAACGAGAAACGCGCGCGCGACCTCCGGCGTCGTCAGCCCGGCCAGACAGCGCAGGGTCAGGGCCGCGCGGTCCTCGGCGGGCAGAGCCGGGTGGGCGCAGGTGAAGAAGAGCTGCAGCCTCTCGTCAGGGAGATCGCTGTCCGCGTCCGGGGACGGTGTGGGGCCGGCGCGGCCGGCCTCCACCTGCAGGACGGCGAGCCGCGCCGCGTACGCCTGGTCCCGCCGCAGCCGGTCGACGGCCCGGCGGCGGGCCGTCGTCAGCAGCCAGGCGCCGGGCCTGGCCGGAACGCCCTCGACCGGCCAGTGCACCAGCGCCGCCTCGATCGCCTCCGAGGCGACCTCCTCGGCCAGATCGAGGTCGCCGAAGCGGCGGACGAGTGAGGCGAGCAGCCGGCCGCGCTCCTCGCGGAACACCGACTCCACGGACGACTCGGCGACGGCTCGCTCGTCCATCGCCGTCAGATGTCGAACTCGGCGACCGGCCGCACCACGACGGAACCGCCGCCGCGCGAGCCGGGACAGCGTGCGGCCCAGTCGAGCGCGACATCGAGATCCGGTACGTCGATGACGTCATAACCGCCGAGGACCTCACGGGTCTCGGCGAACGGTCCGTCCGTGACGGTACGGTCGCCTCCCGGCCCCACCCGGACCGTGGTGGCGGTGGTCAGGTCCTTCAGCGCGTGCCCGGAGACCAGCACTCCCGATTCCTTCAGCGCCTTGTCGTACGCCACCCAGTCCTCGTACTCGCATCCGTCGGCGGCTTCGGGTGTCGCGGCACTGTAGATCAGCAACATGTACTTCATGGTCCGGCTCCTCTGTGTCCTGCTGTGTCCTCGCGCGGCGGGTTGCCGTACGACATGACGACGAACGGGACCCGCTCAGATCGACACGCCTCCGGAAAGTTTTCCAGCTTCTTTTGCCGGGAGGGGTACTGAAGCGCGCGGTACTAAAGCGCGCTGTTGCGGGTGGGCCTGCGCTGCGGGCCGCCGGCGGACGCCTTGGAGGAGACGGAGGAACGGCGGCTCCGGCCGGGACGGCCGCCGCCGCGGGCCGTGGACATACCGCGCTTCGGACGCTCGTCGGCCGGGTTGGTGATGGTGACGGGGATGCCGGTGGGGGCCTGGGCGCCGGTGATGCGGGAGAGGGCGGCTTCGCCGGAGCGGACCTGGGTGGTCTGCGGCGTGATACCGGCGTCGGCCATCAGCCGGCTCATCTCGCGGCGCTGGTTGGGCAGGACGAGGGTGACGACGCTGCCGGACTCGCCGGCGCGGGCGGTGCGGCCGCCGCGGTGGAGGTAGTCCTTGTGGTCGCTGGGCGGGTCGACATTGACGACGAGGTCGAGATTGTCGACATGGATGCCGCGAGCGGCGACATTGGTGGCCACCAGCACGGTGACATGACCGGTCTTGAACTGGGCCAGGGTACGGGTGCGCTGGGGCTGCGACTTGCCGCCGTGCAGCGCGGCGGCGCGGACACCGCTGTTGAGCAGATGTTCGGTGAGCCGGTCGACGGCGTGCTTGGTGTCCAGGAACATCAGGACCCGGCCGTCACGGGCCGCGATCTCGGTGGTCGTGGCGTACTTGTCGGCG
>NZ_JARBAE010000053.1:0-47146 GCF_033795305.1 Streptomyces sp. AK02-01A | reverse complement strand
AAGGAACGGACGCTTCCTTCAGTCCCGTCTCCGGGCCCTCCGGGCGCTTCCCTCCGGTACTTCATTTCGTTCCGTACTTCGTGTTTCCGACTCTATCAGGCCTTTTCGTTCTCCCTGACCACCGTCCCGCAGACATGCAAAAGCGGAGGTAAAGCGAGAATCCAGGTGTGATAGATGCCGCCGACCCCCGACTCAATGTCGTGGCGGGGTCAGGCAGGAGTACGACACTACAGCGGGTCGGTCGAGACAGGCAAATCCATTCCGGTGCCCCCCGGCACTGCCGGCCGGTAGCTCTCATGCGGAACCGTTACTTCCCATGACTTACCCTTCTGAACAGCACGTCGTCCCATCACAGGCGGTGACGGCGACCCCGAATCTCCGCCCCCTGGGAGGCTCCCCATGACCATCGTGACCGCGCCGCTGCCCGGACGGGCCGTCGGACTCGCCGCCGTCCCCGACCCGGTGTTCTCCGGAGCGATGGTCGGGCCCGGCACCGCCATCGATCCCGTGCGGGAGCCGGGCGAGGCCGTCTCCCCGATCGACGGTGTGGTTGTCTCCCTGCATCCGCACGCGTTCGTCGTGGTCGACGCGGCCGGACACGGAGTACTGACGCACCTCGGTATCGACACCGTGCAACTCAACGGCGAGGGCTTCGAGCTGCTCGTCAACAAGGGCGACACGGTCGAGCGCGGTCAGGCCGTCGTGCGCTGGAACCCGGCCGCGGTGGAAGAGGCCGGCAAGTCTCCCGTCTGCCCGGTCGTGGCGCTGGAGGCCACGGCCGACTCGCTCTCCGACCTCCGTGAGGACGGCGACGTGAAGACCGGTGACACGCTCTTCGGCTGGCAGTGACGCCGGCGCCGTATGTCAGAGACGGGCGCTGAGCGCTCGTCGCACACCCATCGGGGCCCGACCGGGGCGCCCCACAACGCGGAGACGGTGAGATGGAGACAACGCTGCGAGGCGTCGGGGTCAGCCACGGAGTGGCGATCGGCGAGGTCCGGCACATGGGGACCGCGGTGCTGGAGCCGCCGGCCAAGCAGATCCCGGCGGAGGAGGCGGAGCGCGAGCAGGGGCGCGCCCGTCAGGCCGTCGAGGCGGTGGCGGCCGACCTGATGGCGCGCGGCAATCTGGCGGGCGGCGAGGCGCAGGCGGTGCTTGAGGCGCAGGCGATGATGGCGCAGGACCCTGAGCTGATGGCCGATGTGGACCGGCGTATCGCCGTGGGAAGCACCGCCGAGCGCGGGGTGTACGACGCGTTCGCCTCGTACCGCGCGCTGCTCGCGGGTGCCGGTGAGTATCTGGCCGGGCGGGTCGCGGACCTGGACGATGTGCGGAATCGTATCGTCGCCCGGCTGCTGGGCGTCCCGATGCCGGGCGTGCCGGACAGCGACGAGCCGTATGTACTGATCGCCCGTGATCTCGCGCCCGCCGACACGGCGTTGCTCGACCCGGCCCTGGTGCTCGGTTTTGTGACGGAGGAGGGCGGGCCGACGAGTCACAGCGCGATTCTGGCGCGGGCGCTCGGAGTGCCGGCGGTCGTCGCGCTGCCGGGCGCCGGTGAGCTGGCCGAAGGCGTTGTGATCGCGGTCGACGGCAGCACCGGCGATGTCTTCGTGGATCCCAGCGCCGAGAAGCGGGCGGAGTTGGAGCAGGCGGCCGCCGCGCGGAAGGCCGCGCTGTCCGCCGCCACCGGGCCCGGTGCGACCTCGGACGGTCACAAGGTGCCGCTGCTCGCCAATATCGGCGGGCCGGCGGATGTGCCGGCCGCCGTCGAGGCGGGTGCCGAAGGTGTCGGGCTGTTCCGTACCGAGTTCCTGTTCCTGGACGACAGCGAGCAGGCACCTTCGGAGGAGAAGCAGGTCGAGGCGTATCGGGCGGTGCTCGAAGCGTTCCCCGAGGGCCGCGTGGTCGTACGGGTGCTGGATGCCGGAGCGGACAAGCCGCTGGACTTCCTGACGCCCGCCGACGAGCCGAACCCGGCGCTCGGTGTGCGGGGTCTGCGGAGTCTGCTGGAGCACCCGGAGGTGCTGCGGACACAACTGACCGCGCTGTCGAAGGCCGCCCAGGGTCTCCCGGTGTATCTGGAGGTCATGGCGCCGATGGTGGCCGACCGTGCGGATGCCAAGGCGTTCGCGGACGCCTGCCGTGCGGCCGGGCTGCACGCCAAGTTCGGTGCCATGGTGGAGATTCCGTCCGCCGCCCTGCGGTCGCGTTCGATTCTTCAGGAGGTCGAGTTCCTTTCGCTGGGGACCAACGATCTGGCGCAGTACACCTTCGCCGCCGACCGGCAGGTGGGTGCGGTGGCGCGGTTGCAGGATCCGTGGCAGCCCGCGCTGCTCGATCTGGTGGCGCTGGCCGCCGAAGGCGCCAGGGCCGAGGGCAAGAGCTGTGGTGTGTGTGGTGAGGCGGCCGCCGATCCGCTGCTCGCCTGTGTGCTCACGGGGCTCGGCGTGACCTCGCTGTCGATGGGCGCGGCGTCGATCCCTTATGTGCGGTCGACTCTGGCCAAGCACACGCTGGCGCAGTGTGAGCGAGCCGCGGCCGCCGCGCGCGCCACGGACACCGCCGAGGACGCCAGGAAGGCGGCGCAGGGGGTGCTGTCCGGCGAGTGACGGACGCGACCGGATTCTGATCGCGGTTCGCAGGGGCTTCCCGCCGTGTCCCGGCGGGAAGCCCCTGCGGCGTTCAGTGGTGGGTGCCGGTGTCGTCCAGGCCGAGGTCGAAGCCGGCGCGGTACTCCACTCCGGGCTCCGGAGAGAGAGGTTCTCCGGTGTCCGCGTCGGTGCAGTAGGCGCTGAAGACCTCGCCCACGGTGAGCGGGACGAGGCTGTCGCGGCGCAGTCGCCAGCCGTGCAGCCGGTCGGGAGTGCCCGGTCCTGTGGTGCGGAGCACCACTCCTCCCGGGCTCTCCAGCGCGATACCGGCGGCGAGGACGCTGACGAATTCGGCGCCCTCGGACGAGTCGAGCCGGGCGGGTGCGTCGTCGGGGCGCTCGGTGTGGAGGACCGCGAGGAGTTGTTCGTCGGCCGCTGGGACGCTGCAGACGAGGTGGTGTGTGCCGGGGCCGGCTGTCTCCAGCAGCCGGAGCAGGATGTGCGAGGCGCGGTCGAAGGCCGCGCGTCCAATGTCCTGTCCGCAGTCGGCGCACTCCCCGAGATCGGCGAGGACCGTTGTCGTGTACTCCCAGGTGGCCCTGCGGACCGCGGTGTCGAGGAGGAGTGGGACAAGGCTGTCGAGGGACTGGCCCGCGTAGGCGACGGCGGCGCCGTCCACAGGGATTCTGGCGGTGAACCGGCTGCGGCTGGCCGGGCTGTCCGGGTCGAGCCCGGCGTCCGCGCAGTACTCCGCGAATTCCTCCGGGTCGAAGAGCGCGACGGTGGTGTGCACGCCCTGGGACGCCAGGGATCTCAGGAGTCCGTCGAGCTGGCGCAGATAGGCCGCGTGGTCGTCAAAGGTGAAGCTGCGGTAGCGGCGCATCGCGGTGAAGTCCCGTGCGTCGGCCAGCAGGCCGACGGTGCTGGGGACTTCGCGCCGCAGTCTGCGGCGGACGGTCCCGGCCGCCCTGTCGTGTGCGGGCCGCCGCGTCCGTCCGGCTCGTCCGTTGTGCTCGTCGCGCGCCATGCGTCCCCCTCAGTACTGTCGATCACTGGTCACCGACGGTAATTGAGGGGTCTGACAACGGGCCTCGGACGGCGGTCAGTGACGCTCGCGGGCGAGGTGCTCGTAGAAACGGAGCAGTTCGAGGTTGTCCACGGAGCCGGCGTTGACGGCCTTGTCCAGGGCCGTGCCCTGGAGGAGGCGTTTGACGGGGACTTCGATGCGCTTGCCGGTCAAGGTGTGCGGGATGCCGGGGACTTGGATGATCTCGTCCGGGACATGGCGCGGGGAGAGATACTCACGGATCGTGTGTTTGACCCGGGCCCGCAGTGCGTCGTCGAGCACCGCGCCCTCGGTGAGGTGGACGAAGAGCGGCATCCAGTAGCCGCCGTCCGGCTCCTCCAGGCCGATGACAAGGGATTCGCGGATCTCCGGAAGGCGTTCGACCGCTTCGTAGATGTCGGCGGAGCCCATACGGACGCCCTGGCGGTTCAGAGTGGAGTCGGAGCGGCCGTGGATGACGACCGAGCCGTGGCCGGTGATGGTGATCCAGTCCCCGTGGCGCCAGACGCCCGGGAACATCTCGAAGTAGCTGTCGCGGTAGCGGCTGCCGTCGGGATCGTTCCAGAAGCGGATCGGCATCGAGGGCATGGGGTTGGTGACGATCAGTTCGCCGACCTCGTCCAGGACGGGCCTGCCCGCCGGATCCCATGCCTGGAGGTCCGTGCCCAGGCAGGCCGCCTGAAGCTCGCCGACCTGGACCGGGAGCGTGGGTACGGCTCCGGCGAAGCAGCTACAGACGTCGGTGCCGCCACTGACGGAGGCGATCCACAGGTCCTCGGCCACCTCGTCGTGCAGCCAGCGGAATCCGTCCGGCGGGAGCGGTGAACCGGTGGTGGCGACGCATTTCACGCGCGAGAGATCGTGGGCGCCGGCGGGCCGCGCCCCCGCCTTGCGGCAGGCCATGACATACGCGGCGGATGTGCCGAAGAGCGTGGTGCGGGTCCGGTCGGCGACGGCCCACTGGGCGTCGACGGCGGGAAAGCCGGGGCTGCCGTCGTACAGCACGATCGTGGTGCCGGTGAGCAGGCCGGAGACGAGGAAGTTCCACATCATCCAGCCGGTGGAGGTGTACCAGAAGAACCGGTCCTCGGGGCCGAGGTCGCAGTGCAGGCCGATCTGCTTGAAGTGCTCCAGCAGGATGCCGCCCTGCGACTGGACGATCGCCTTGGGCAGGCCGGTGGTGCCGGAGGAGTACAGGACCCACAAGGGATGGTCGAAGGGAACCTGTTCGAAGACCTGGTCGTCCGCGGTGGCGGTGCCGGCGGTCAGGTCCGACCAGGCGAGGGCGCCTTCCGGGGCCGGAGTGCCCAGCAGCGGGACATGGACCACGGCCCGCAACGTGGGCAGCTCACGGCGGAGTTCGGCGACGGTCTCGGTGCGGTCGTGTTCCTTGCCGCCGTAGCGGTAGCCGTCGACGGTGAACAGCACGACGGGTTCGACCTGCTGGAAGCGGTCCAGGACGCTGCGGGCGCCGAAGTCCGGAGCGCAGGAGGTCCAGACTCCGCCGACGGCGGCGGTGGCCAGCAGCGCGGTGACGGCCTGTGGAATGTTGGGAAGATAGCCGCTGACGCGGTCTCCGGGACGCACGCCGAGGGCCCGCAGCTCCCTGGCGAGAGAGATGACTTGGCGGCGCAGCTCGGACCAGCTTGTCGCGACCGGTTCATGTGTTTCGTCGACATACAGGAGTGCCGGGTCGTGGGCGCGGGCCGGGTCTTCGGCGGTGCGCAGCGCGTGTTCGGCGTAGTTGAGAGTGGCTCCCGGGAACCACTGTGCGCCGGGCATGGTGCGGTCGCCCAGGACACGTGTGTACGGAGTGGAGAACCGGATGTCGAACCAGTCGGCGAGAGCGGCCCAGAACGTTTCGAGTTCGTCGACCGACCAGCGGTGCAGCGCCGCGTAGCCGCCCTCGGCCGGAGCGCCGTACCGCTCGGCGGCCCAGCTCTGGAAGCGCGTGACATGGGCGGCCGCGATGCGGTCGGGACCCGGCTGCCAGAGGGGGTCGAGGCTGGCTGCTGCGGTCATGGGGCGGCTCCCGGGCTGGCTCGACGCGTGGTGTGCGTGGTCGCGCGCACGAGCGGGGGTGTGCGCGTGACGCGGCTGACACGGACGATGCCATGTGATCGTCGTTCGCACCAGGTTTCGCCACCCATGGTCGACCGGGCAGATATGTGCTGTCACCACGGGTGAACGGGAGTTGAACGATGCCCCCGAGGTCCCGGCCGGATGGCAGGCTGAGCAGCATGGACGGTCGTGAACTGGTGCGTTCGATGAAAGTGGTCGGGTCGGTACAGGGGCTCCGCGCCGTGCGGTCGGCCTGGCGCCAACGGCGTACGGATGCCAGAGAGCCGGCACCGCGCGGCCCGGAGCGGGCCCGGGTGCCCGGTCCGGTGACCGGCGCCGAGCGCATGCCGGGCGGCGGCACCGTACGGTTCGCGCGCGCGGAGCTGCATGTGTGCGTCGCGGTGGGCGGAGCGGTCTTCTGGGGCTGGGACGGCGCGAGGCCGCTGCCGTCGTACGCGCTCGACGAGGCTCCTCCCGAGCCGGATCCGCGGGCCGGGCTGGAGCCCGACAAGGACGGCGGCTGGCGGGTGGTGTCGGAGCGGATGACGGTGGCGATCTCGCGCCACGGTGGTGTGGAGGTCCGTACGCCGGGCGGTGTGCTCCTGCGCCGCGAGTTGCCGCCGCGCTGGTGGGAGCGGGCCCCGGGAGGTCCCGCGCGCTGGGTGCAGCGGTCCGAGGTGCCGGCGGACGCGCGGTTCTTCGGCCTGGGCGGGCGGGCTTCGGGGCCCCGGCTGCGGGACGGTACGTACCGGCTGTGGAACACCGATCCCGGCGGTCGCTTCGGCCCGGACGACGATCCACTGTATGTGACGATGCCGGTACAGCTCGTGGTGGCCGACGCGGGTACGCATCTGGCGTTCTACGACAACTCCTGGGACGGACGGGTCGTCCTGCGGGAAGGTGAGGAAGGCGCGGGCTCGGGACACGACCGGCCCGGCCGCAGCGAGCTGCGGATGGACGGCGGTCCGCTGCGCTGCTGGGTGGTGACCGGTACACCGGCGCGGGTGCTGCACGCCTGGACGGCGCTCACCGGCGCGCCCACTCCGCCGCCGGCCTGGGCGCTCGGGCCGCAGCACGCCCGCTGGGGTTTCGGCAGCGAGCGGGAGGTGCGGCGGATCGTCGCCGGCTACCGGGAGCGGGATCTGCCGCTGTCCGCGGTCCATCTCGATATCGATCACTACGACGCGCATCAGGTCTTCACCGTCGACCGTGAGCGCTTCCCCGATCTGCCGGGGCTCGCCAAGGAACTGCGCGCGGACGGCGTCCGGCTGGTCTCGATCGTCGACCCGGCGGTGAAGGCGGAGCGCGGTAACGCGGTGTACGACAGCGGTTCGGCGGTCGGCGCCTTTGTGCGGGACGGACGGGGCCGGGAGGTGCGTGGCGTCGTCTGGCCCGGTGACTGTGTCTATCCGGACTTCACGGATCCGCTGGTGCGTGACTGGTGGGGCGGGCTGTACGAGGAGCGGCTGGCGCAGGGTTTCGCCGGGGTGTGGCACGACATGAACGAGCCGGTGTCCTTCGCGCCGTTCGGTGACCCGACGCTGCCCCGGTCGGCCAGGCACCGGCTTGAAGGCAGGGGCGGGGACCATCGCGAGGCCCACAACGTGTACGGGCTGGCCATGGCGCGGGCCGGATTCGAAGGTCTGTGGCGGCTGCGGCCGGAGGAGCGTCCTTTTCTCTTCTCGCGGTCGGGCTGGGCCGGGATGCAGAGATACGGCGGCACCTGGTCCGGCGATGTGTCGACCGGCTGGCCGGGACTGCGGGCGTCGCTCTCGCTGGTGCTGGGCCTCGGCCTGTGCGGAGTGCCGTATTCGGGACCCGATGTGGGCGGGTTCGACGGGAGTCCGTCGCCCGAGCTGTATCTGCGCTGGTTCCAGCTCGGCGCCTATCTGCCGCTGTTCCGTACGCACGCGGCGATCGACGCGGGACGGAGGGAGCCGTGGGAGTTCGGCGCCGAGGTGCTCGCACACGCGCGGGCCGCGCTCGTCGAGCGGGAGCGGCTGCTGCCGTACTTCGTGACGCTGGCTCAGCTCGCGAGGCTGACGGGAGCGCCGTATGTGCGGCCGCTGTGGTGGGGCACTCCGGAGGACCGGGCGCTGCGCGACTGCGAGGACGCGTTTCTCCTCGGTGACTCGCTGCTGGTGGCTCCGGTGCTGGAGCACGGCGTCGAACAGCGCGGAGTGCGTCTGCCGAACGGCCGGTGGTACGACACGGCGACGGAAGAGGCGTACGAGGGGCCGGGCCAGATCCTGCTGGACGCGCCGCGCTCCCGTATTCCGGTACTGGCACGGGCCGGTGCGGTGATTCCCGTACAGGACGAGGACGGCGGTCGCGTGCTGGAGGTGTGGGCTCCGGCGGACGGACGTCCGGGCGGCGGCCTGGTGGTCCGGGATCCCGGCGACGGACGGCGTGAGCCGGAGGTGGAGCGGTACACCTCGCGGCTGGTGGACGGTGAGGTCGTGGTGGAACGGGTGGGACACGACGGCACGGTGGAGCCGGAGTGGGAGGTGCGGGTGCGGGGCACGCGTCCGGTCCGGCGCGGGTGACGGGACCGGCCCCGGGCGGATCCGGCGGCCCGCGTCATGGGTGTCCGGCCGTCCCGGCTGTGTCGTAGCGGCCGGCGAACCAGGCGCGTACCGCCTCCGTGTGCAGCGGGAACGCCAGTTCCGCCGGAGCGCGCAGAAGCTGCCAGCCCCGCGTCTCGTCCGTGGGGACGGAGGGCGGCAACTGGGCGGCGGGACGCTCCGGGAGCAGGCCGAAGAGCAGCAGATGGCCGCCCGGTGAGCTGAGGATGTCGGCCCCCCGCACGTCCTCCGGCGCCGCCTCGATGCCCGTTTCCTCGCCGAGTTCCCGTACGACGGCGTGCCGCCAGTCCTCGCCGTGGTCGATGAAGCCGCCCGGGAGCGCGAGGCCGCCGCGCTGGGGCTCGATGGTGCGGGTGATGACGACCAGCGCGCTGCCGTCGCGGTCCGTCACCGGCAGCAGTGCGACGGCGACGGGCAGCGGGTTGCGGTAGGCGGTGGCGCCGCAGGCCGTACAGGTACGGGGCCAGCCGGCGTCGGCGGGATACCGGGCGCCGCAGCTTCCGCAGTGCGAATTCGTCATGGGCTTCTTCTCGGGCTCCAGCACGCGCGGACTGTATCCGATCGCGGTGGCCGGTCACGGTGGCCGGTCACGGTGGCCGATCGCGGTGGCCGATCGCGGTGGCCGGGAGGCCCGGCCTCGGTGAACCGGGCTTCGCCGGCGGAGAGTCGCGGCGTCTCGTCCACGCATCGTCTCGTCCACCGGCGAACGGACGGCCGGGACCACCCCCGTAGGCTCCGGCCGTCCGTCTTCCTTTTGGACGTTCCACACCCGTTTCCGGTTCTCGTCCGAGCCATTACGGTGCCCCTATGGCGGAGCGAAGGACAACTGAACGGCGCACATTCGACTCGTACGAGGAGTTCTGGCCGTACTACGTGGCCATGCATTCCAGGGCGGCGACCCGCTGGGTCCATCTGACCGGCACGCTCACCGGGCTGGCCGTCAGCGCCTATGGTCTGGCGCGCGGCCGGAAGCGGTATGCGGCGGCGCTGCCGTTGATCGGTTACGGCACGGCGTGGCCCGCGCATTTCCTCATCGAGGGGAACAATCCCGCCACCTTCGGACATCCGGCCTGGTCGCTGCGCGGTGATGTGCGGATGATCCGGATGATGCTGGCGGGCCGCGACCGGGAGCTGGCGGAGACCGCGGCCAAGTGGCTCGCGGAGCATCGCTGACCGGGTGCGTCTCGTCGCCGGCGCGTGGCGGCAGGAAGAGCCACGGCCCGTACCCCAGTCGGTGAGGGTACGGGCCGTGTTCCTGGTCGTCCGGTGGTGCGGCGTTCAGGTCACCGCGTGCCGGCGTTGCCGCGCCGCGCGGTTCATGGCGTGTTCGACGACCGTCACCAGGACTTCCTTGACGGACTCCCGTTCGCGCGCGTCGCACATCACCAGCGGCACCTCGGGATCGAGGTCGAGTGCGGAGCGTACGGTCTCGGCCGGGAAGCGGTCGGCGCCCTCGAAGCAGTTGACGGCGACGGTGAACGGGATGCCGCGCCGTTCGAAGTAGTCGACGGCGGCGAAGGAGTCGGCGAGGCGCCGGGTGTCGGCGAGGACGACCGCGCCGAGCGCGCCCTGGGCCAGTTCGTCCCAGAGGAACCAGAAGCGGTCCTGGCCCGGCGTGCCGAAGACGTACAGCACCAGGTCCTCGCGGAGCGTGATCCGGCCGAAGTCCATGGCGACCGTGGTGGTCGTCTTCGTCTCGACGCCGTCGACGTCGTCGACGGGCCGGCCCGCCTCGCTGAGTACCTCTTCGGTACGGAGCGGTCTGATCTCGCTGACCGCGCCCACCAGAGTGGTCTTGCCCACCCCGAAACCGCCCGCGACCAGGATTTTCAGCGTCACCGGATCGACCGGCCGCTCCCTGCGGCTAGAGCGCCCGAAGACCATTGATCACCTCGCGGAGAATGCTCTCGTCCGGCAGCTCGGCCGGCGGAACGGGACGGGTTACATGCACGATTTCGTCGTCGGCGAGATCGCCCACCAGGACCCGGACCACCCCGACGGGGAGGTCCAGGCCGGCGGCGAGTTCGGCGATCGACTGAGGGCTGTCGAGGCAGCGTTCGACGATCTCCACGTGCTCGGGAGAGAGCGTCTGGTCCCGGCCGGGATCCTCGGCCGCGGGTTCGGGAACGACGACCGCGATCAGGTCGAGCCGATGGCGTGCCGCGCTGCTGGTGCGGCCGCGCGTCATCGCGTACGGGCGTACCACCGGTCCGGCTTCGCCGTCGAACCAGTGCTGCGGCTCCTGATCTGCGTCACTCATGCCGTCCCACTCACCCTCCGGCGGGCAGACCGGTCCGGGGTGCCGTGCCGAGATGGATGCCGACCCGCTTGACCATGAGCGTCATCTCGTAGGCGACCTGTCCGACGTCGGAGTCCGCGTCGGACAGCACGGCCAGGCAGCTTCCGTCGCCGGCCGCCGTGACAAAGAGGAAGGCATCGTCGAGTTCCACGACCGTCTGCCGGACCTGGCCAGCCTCGAAGTGCCGGCCCACGCCCTTGGCGAGGCTGTGGAATCCGGACGCGACGGCCGCGAGGTGCTCGCCGTCCTCCCGCGTGAGGTCCTTGGACGTACCGGTGGCGAGGCCGTCACCGGAGAGGACCACCGCTTTACGGATGCTGGCGACCCGTTCGACGAGCTCGTCGAGGAGCCAGTTGAGCTCTCCGGCGCCGTTGGGGTCGGTTGAGTTGCGTACTGCGGCGTTCGGTGCGGTCATCGACCGTCCCCCTCCGATGTGGTTCCTGGTGTCTCGCCGGGGCCGGTGGTGTCCTCGGCATCGTTCTGCCGGCGCCCGCGCTGCCAGCCCCGTTGGAGTGAGGCCATGCGGTCGCGTACTTCGTCGGCGTCCCGTTCGGTGTCCTGGCTCGCGGCGGGCGCCTTGTCGGCGGCGCCCACCGGAGCGGTGTCCCTCAACTGAGGGGCGAGGCTGGCCTGCCTGACCCGGCGGGGCAGCCCGTCGAGCATGGCCGGAGTGTCCTCGGACGGCTTACGGCCCGGTGTTCCCGCGGACTCGGCGGACCATGACCGGGCCGTTCTGGCCGTGCCGCCGGATCCGCCGGATCCCGGTTCCGGCGCGGAGTGTGCGCCGCTCTGGTCGTCCAGCCGCCGGCCGCGGTCGACGACCAGCGTCGGAGGCCTGCGGCGGGGCAGGGTGACCGGTTCGCCGGGGCCCTCGTCCAAGACCTGCTGGTGCTGGTCACGCGGGCCGCGGGGCTCCTGGGCGGCGCGGCCCCGGTCGCGGAGGTCATCGCTGTCGTCGCGCGTGTCGCGGAGGTGTTCACGGGAGCGGAACAGCCCGCCGCGTTCGTTCCGCGTGTCGTCGAGATCGGCGCGAGCGCCGAGCGGCGGTTCGAGCTCGACCGGGCCGTCGAGTACGGACGGGCCGCTGCCCAGTCCGGCGGGAACCTGTGCCAGCGTGGTGAGCCTGCCACCGCTGTCGGCGCGGCCGCGGCCGCGTTCCAGCGCGCTCTTGCGGTCGAGCCGGAAACCGGTGCCCTCGGTCTCGGGCGCTTCGGTGAGCAGCGCGACCGGCAGGAAGACGATCGCGGTGGTACCGCCGTACGGCGAAGTCTGGAGCGAGACGCGGACGTTCTGCCGCTGGGCGAGGCGGCTGACGACGAACAGCCCGAGACGGTCGGTGTCGGACAGCTCGAACTCGGGGGTCTCGGCGAGCCGGAGATTCGCGTCGAGCAGCACGTCCGGCGCCATGCCGAGACCGCGGTCGTGGATCTCCAGGGTGAAGCCGTTGGCGACCCGCTCGCCGTGCACCTGTACGGCGGTGTGCGGAGGCGAGAACACCGTGGCGTTCTCCAGGAGTTCCGCGATGAGGTGAGTGAGGTCGGCGACCGCGGGGCCGCCGACGCCGATCCGCGGCAGCCTGCGGACCTCGACGCGCTCGTAGTCCTCGACCTCGGCGACCGCCGCGCGTACCACGTCCATGAGCTGGACGGGCTTGCGCCACTGCCGGGACGGTGCGGCTCCGGAGAGGATCACCAGGCCCTCGGCGTGCCGTCGCATACGGGTGGTGAGGTGGTCGAGCCGGAAGAGGTCGGCGAGTTCCTCGGTGTCCTCCGTACGTCGCTCCATGGTGTCCAGGAGCGTGAGCTGACGGTGCAGCAGGACCTGATTGCGGCGGGCGAGGTTGACGAACACCTCGGAGACACCGCGCCTGAGGTCCGCCTGTTTCACGGCGGCCTCGACCGCGGCGCGCTGGAGCGTGTTGAGGGCCTGGCCGACCTGGCCGACCTCGTCCTTCTCGTAGTCGAGTCGCGGGGCCTCGGTCTCCACGTCGACCTGGTCGCCGGCGGCGAGGCGGCGCATGACGCTGGGCAGCCGTACGCCGGAGACCTCGTGGGCCTCCTTGCGGAGCCGGGACAGGTCACGGATCAGGTCGCGGCCGACGCGTACGGACACGAAGACGGAGACGAGGAGGGCGACGAAACCCAGCACGCCCGCGATCCCGGCCCGGATGAACACCTCGCGGCGGACGGGGTTCACATGGTCCCGGTAGAGAGAGCCGGCCTGCGCGCTCTCGTGGGTCAGGTCCTGAAGGACGGGAGCGGTCATCTCCTGCCAGCCCTCGGCGTCGATCGTCTTCGGATTCCTGACGGGACCGGCCGCGATGAGCCGGTCCTCGGTGGCGCGGAGTGTCAGGGTGGCCGGAGTACGCCAGTACTGCTCAAGGATCGCGCGGTCCGAGGCGGGCAGGTCGGACAGGTTCGTCTGGTAGAGCAGGGTGCGGTTGGCGACCAGGTCGGAGAGTGCGCGGATCTCGTCCGCGGTGATCCTGCGCGCGATCAGCGCGGAGACCACCAGAGCGTCCTCGCGGGAGACCATCTCCTTGGCACGGTCGAGCCCGATCAGGGCCCGGCCCCAGTTGTCCTCGTCCACGTCCTCGCGGTCGTTCAGTGCCGCGAGGAAGCCGAAGCCCGGGTCGACCAGCCGGTTGTAGAAGTCCAGTGCCTGCGCGCGGGTGACGGTGTTCTTCTCCACGGAGCGGCGCATCGTCCCGAGGCCGTCGAGCGCGTCGAGAAGCGTCATGAACTGCTGGGAGGCCGCGGCGTCGAGCTGATCGCGGACGGAGGCGGCGTTGGACCTGACCTGTGCGACGGCGTCGTCCGTCTCGGCGCGGCGGACGCGGAGTTCGCTCAGCGAATCGGATGCCCGGGGGTCGGCCAGATAGACGAGCGTCTGGCGGCGCTCGCTCTGGATGCCCCGGAGCGTGTCCTCCACGGGGTGGCCGACCTTGTTGAAGGCGTAGCCGACGTCCAGTAGCTGGCCGGCCTCACGACCGGTGAGCGTGGTGGCGAGTCCCCAGAGCGCGGTGAGAGCGACGAGCGGCACGAGCAGCAGCGCCACGATCTTCCGGCGGATTGACTTCCCGCGAAAGCGCATGGCCTCCCCCAGCTCGATCCCCGCCCGGTGCGGGAGATACTCCGTCAACAAACGGCGCGAGCCTACTACTGCCACACCAGCAACTCGAAGGCGTGTCCGGATGTTTTTCAGCCACTCACCACGACGTTGATCATGAGTTGTCCTGGTATCCGGCGAGATGACTTCCGAGCCCGAGACGGGGAAACCCGGGCAGGGTTCCATGAAACCTCAAGACGATGGCTGAAATCGTTCGATAGGTGATCGGTGCCGGGAATCTTCCCGACCGGCCATTCGTCCTTGTGTGCGGGGATCAGGGGAAGTTGGGAGCACTGCGGGTGGTTCGCGCGGCGCGCTCGGCGCCCTGGCCCTGTCTGACGCAGAGCGCCGTCCGGCCGCGGGCCGGGCGGGATTTTGTCGGACAGGGGCCAGGCCGGAGTGAAGCGGCGCACACCGGGCAGTCACCCTTGAGTCGGACATCGGTGGGGAGTGACGGGTCCATGGAGACGGGCGAGTGGCGTGGTTCGGCGTCGGCGGACGGGTTCGCGGGGGTGCGCCGAGGGCTCTGGGTCGAGGAGCCGGCCGTGCGGTACCGGATGCCGGATCAGGTGCGAAGAGCCGCCGTGCGGGCGGTGATCATAGCGGCCGTGACACTGATTCAGGCCATGATTGCGTTCCTCAGTACGCTCGCGGGCTCCTGGCTGGCCTTTCCCATGGTGCTCAGCAGTGTGGCCTCGACGGTGGTGGCGACCTGGGGCGTGCTGGACGTGTGGGTGACGCGCCAGATGTGGAACCAGCGGCACGGCGTGGTGTCCGTTCCCAGCAGCACGGCGCGGCAGTTGCGCCGGGAGCGGCGCAAGGCCCGGCGCGCGGCGCGGAGCGCGATGCGTGAGGAGGCCCGGATACGGCGGCGGGGCACGAACAGGCTCAGCGAGGCCTGAGCTGAGCGTCCGTGTCCCCGGCGGCCGTTGACCGCCTCTTCCGGCTCCGTGTTCCGCGCGTCGGTCTCGGATTCCGCCACGGAGCCGGTGCGTGTCGCGTCCGGAAGCCGGTCCGCTGTCACTCCGCGGCGGCTCCGGCGTCACTCCGCGGCGGGCTCCGGCGTTCGCTTGAACATCCGTGTCGCGGTGATCTCGCCGTGCACGGGCTCACCGTCCGGGTCCTGCTGCGGCAGGCCGGGACGCAGATGCTCCTCCACGCTGATGTACTTCAGCCCCGCACGCAGATCCGCGTCATTGCGCAACCTGATGACCAGCGGGAATTCGGCGAGCGCCGTCGTGTCGAACAGCCCGGTGGTGTAGAGGAGCTGGACACCGAGCGCGTCCGAGACCGCACGCTGCAGTTCCAGCAGATAGGTGGCGTTGGCGCGGCCGATCGGATTGTCGAGGAAGAGCGTGCCGGCGTGGCGGTGCTTGTCCCGGCCCCGGTCGTTGCTGCGCAGAGCGGCCATGGTGCAGTAGAGCGCGATCGCGGCGGTGAGGAGCTGGCCGCCGGAGAACACGTCGCCCATCTGCCCGACCGGGACCCGCTCGGCCCGCAGTACCGCGTCGGGCTTGAGGATCTCCACGGCGACACCCTTGGGCTGAAGCGCCGCCTGGACACCTCGTAGCAGCAGGGACATCCCGTCCCTGCGGAGGTCGGAGTTCTTCTTCAGGGCCGCGCGGGTCGCCTCGTCGACGACCTCACCGAGCCGCTCGGTGAGCATGGACCGGTCGGGTTCCTCGAAGCGGATCCGCAGGAACTCCTGCCCGGACCACTCCCCCAGGCCCTCGGGCAGCCGGGAGAGCCGCTGCGCCGAACGGAGCGTCGTCAGCGCGGACTCCACCAGACCGCGCAGCCGGGCCACGATGGAGTCCCGATTGCGTTCGAGCTGCGCCAGCTCGTCCGTCAGCACACGCAGCCGGGGCGCGAACGCCTCGGCCCACGCCGCGGCGTGCTCGGGCAGCGCCGACGCGGGCAGTTCCCGGATCTGCTGGCGCGCGGGCGTGCGCACCTGCTCGTAGCGGGTGGAGTTGGCATGCCGTACGAGCACGTCACAGGCTTCCCGTACGCCGGCTTCCGCGGCGGAGAGGTCGGACGCGCAGCCGCGCAGCGAGCGGCGGGCCTCGGCCGCGGAGTGCCGGGCCTCCTCCAGTGTGCCCGGATACGGCTCCGGGGCCTGAGGCGCCTCCTCGTCTCCGCCCCGCCCCTGCTCGTGGTCGTCGGCGGCGGCGCCGCGCAGCAGATCGCGCAGGAGAGCGGCCGTCTCGTCGAAGCCGCCCGCCGCGTCCTCGGCGGAGCGGTGGGCGTACAGCAGCTCGTCGTGCGCGGTGCGCGCGGTCTCCAGCGCGTCGGTGCGCAGGGCGAGTTCGGTGGTGGCGGTGCGCAGCAGCGTGCCCGCCTGCTCGACATCGGCGGGGACGAGTTCCTCGGGCAGTTCGGTGTGGGCGTCGCCGTCGGCGGGCGCGAGCCGTTCGGCCTCGCCGCGGAACCGGCCGAGCTGTTCGCTGGCGGCGGAGGCACGCGATTCGAGGAGTTGGACGAGTGATTCCGCGCGGGCGGCGGCCGCCTGCCGGGACGGGCCGTCGGCGCCGTCGGTGGATTCGAGGAGCTGCGCGGCGCGGCTGCGGACCTTGTTGGTGAGCCGGTCCAGTTCGGCGAGGGCCGCGCTCTCGTCGCTCTCCGCACGGGCCTGTTCGGCCCGCAGGTCGGCGCCGACGCCCACCTTCTCGTAGAGCTGGGAGGCGGCGCGGTAGGCCTCGCGCAGCGCGGGCAGCGCGGCGCGCGGGGCGTCCGCTTCCGGCTCGGGAAGGATTTCCGGCGCGCCGGCGATCTCGGCGCGTTCGGCGCGCAGGACGCGGGCGGTGCGGCGGGCGTCGTCGCCGGCCCGCTGGGCGGCCCTGCGGTCCTCGTCGGCGGCGCGGGCCCGCTCCAGGCATACGGCGGCCCGGGTCTCCGACTCGGCGGCGTCGTCGGCCAGTTCGCGGAGTTTCGTCTGCCAGCCGGACCGCTCACGGAGCCGGAACGCCAGGCCGGCCAGTGCGTCAGCGGCGCGGCGGGCGCGCTGGGCCGCCTCCTGCCGTTCGTCGCGGACCCGGGCGGTGTCGGCGGCGGCTTCGTCCGCCTCGGCGCGTGCCGTGCGGGCCTCGGCGAGGGCCGCCGCGGCGGACTCCGCGGTCTCCCGTGCGCTGCCGGCCGCCTCGGCCAGCTCCATGAGCATGCCGGGCGGGCAGTCCGTACGCCAGGAGCCGAGCCGGGCGGCGAGCGAGCGGTCGCCGGTGAGCCGGGCCGCGAGCGCGCGGATCTCGTCGTCCCGGACGGCGGCGCGGGTGCGCAGCGCCTGCCGCTCCTCGTCGGCGGCGTGTTCGTCGTGCATGGCCGGGTTCGGCGGTACGAGGAACACGCCGCTGTCGGCCGCTCCGGGGCCCGGGACGGGCGCCAGCAGCGCGGCGGCGGTGCCGACGGCGACGGTGGAGCGCGGCAGCAGCGCGGCGCCGCTGAGCGCGTCGCGGGCCCGGGCGTGCGAGGCCGGGTCGGTGATCACGACACCGTCGACCAGCTCCGGCCGGGCGGCCAGCACCGCGGCGTGGTCCGCCGGGTCAACGGCCTGGGCCAGATAGCGCCAGCCAGGGAGGGCCGGGATGCCGTGCTCGCCGAGGTACTCGACGGTGGCGAGGACATCGGGTCCTGGCGGCAGCAGTCCGCCGTCGCCGAGCGCGCCGAGGATACGGGAGTCGTCGGCGGCGGCGGTGCGCAGCTCGAAGAGCTGTCGTTCGGCGGAGGCGATGCCCTGGTCGAGCAGCTCGCGCAGTTCGTCGGCGTACCGGTCCAGCTCCTCCGGGCTCAGCGAGGCTCCGGCGGACCGCTGAGGCGCGTGCGGCGCCGGACCGCCGGACCGGCTCCGGGCCGGGTGCGGCACCAGGCCGTGCGGTTCGCCGGCGGCGGACGGCTGCCGGGGCCCGGGCCCGGCGGCGGCCGTGCGCTCCTGCGCGGAGGCCGTGCCACGGCGCGGCGCGGGGACTCCGGCCTGGGCGGCGGAGGACACGGGCAGGCTCAGCAGTTCCGCGAGCCGCGGGTCTCCGGCGATCGATTCGGCGGCGCGGCGCTCCGCTTCGTAGGCGTGTTCCGCGGCGCGGGCCGCGTCGGCGGCGCGCGCCGCCGCCAGCTCGGCCCTGGACTCCGCCGAGGCCGTCTCCCTGGCCCGCTCGGTGGCCGAACGCGCGGCCTCGCGCGCCGTGTCCCAGGCCGCGACCGCCGGTTTCTCGGCGTCGCTCGCGGCGAGCGCGGCGCGGGCCGGGTCGGCGTCCGGCGCGGTGTCGTCGAGCCAGCCGGCCCGTACCGCCTCGGCCGTCTCCTGTTCGACCTCGGCGAGGCGCTGGCGCAGATGTCCTGCCTCGCTGCGGGCGCGCTGGGCCTCGGTGGCGGCGGAGGTCGCGTCGCGGTGAGCGGCCTCGCCGGTCTCCTGGAGGACGGCGGAGCGGTCCTCCTGCTCGTTCGCCAGGCGCTCGCCGTCCTCGGCGGCGGCGTGCAGCGCCCGGACGAGGTCGGCCGCCGCCGTGGCCCGCGCCGCCAGGGCGGGCGCGGCGTCGCGCTCGGCCTCCCGGATCGCGACGGCCACGCGCGCGGAGCGGTCGGCGGCGGCGCGGTGGCGCAGGACGGCCTCGGCGGCCTGCCACGCCGAGTGGAGCGTACGGGCCTCGGTCAGTTCACGGCGCTGCGCGGCGGCACGCTTCTCCGCCACGGTGAGGGCCAGCGAGGCGTGCCGGTAGGAGAGTTCGGCCGCGATGAGTGAGCTGAGGCCGCGCGCCTGCTCGGCGCCGGTCACGGTGTGGGCGGCGGCGGTGACCTGCTGGGCGAGCGCGGCGGCGCGGGCCCGCTCCTCGCCGGCCCGGGCCATGATCCGGCGTACGAGGGTACGGGCGCGGCGTTCGGCGCCGGCGTGGACGTCCCGGGCTCGGGAGCGGGTGTCGGCGGCCTCGACGATCCGGCCGAGCAGATCGGCGGAGCCGGCGGTGAAGTCGCGCTCCGCGGTGAGTTCGGACCGGCGGCCCAGTTTGCCGCCGAAGCCGCCGACGAGGTCGGCCAGTCCGTCCGTGTCCCGGGTGTCGGTGACGGCGCGCAGCAGCAGATCGGTGAAGTCGGAGTCCTTCTTGACCGCGAAGAGCCCGGCGGCCTCACCCTCGTCGGCGTTCATCTCCCGCTGGTAGCGGAAGAGTTCGGGGTCGAGGCCCAGATCACCGAGGTGTTCGTTCCAGCGGTCGTGGATCTCTTCCCAGTGGACGTCGAGATGCGGATACGCCTTGCCGGCGTCGGTGAGGGCGTCCCGGAAGCCCTTCATGGTGCGGCGCCGGCCGCGTGCGCCGGAGGCGCCTTCGACGGGCGGCCGGACGGCGGTGGACTCGGCCACCGGCAGCGAGTCGAGACTGAGTCCGGGGCCCGGCCGGAAGGAGTACCAGGCCTCGGCGAACTTCCTCGGGTCGTTGGACACCTGACGGCCGCGCCACTCACTGGCCTTGCCGACCACGACGAGTTCGCCGGTGAGCGTGTGCTGCCACTCCAGGGCGACATGGCCGCAGTCGTCGGCGAGCAGGAACTTGCGCAGCACACCGGAGCTGGCGCCGCCGAGCGTATTGCGGTGACCGGGGAGCATGACCGAGAAGATCAGCTTGAGCAGTACGGACTTGCCGCCGCCGTTCTCCAGGAAGAGCACGCCGGCCGGGGCCGGCCGGCGCGGCGGTCCCACCGGCTCCTCCTCGAAGAACTCCGCCTGCGTGGGAGCGGGATGGGGCACGGGAGCGCCCACTCCGCGCAGGTCGAGCACGGTGTCGGCGTAGCGCGCACCGGCCGGCCCGATGGAGTAGAGGCGGACCCGGGACAGCTCGTACATGGCGGCGGACTCTCGTCGTGGTGATGGACCGGGGCGAAGGCCGGTGGGCTCGGGCGCGGTCGGGCGGGATGGTGCGGGAACTGCTGTCGGTCGGGTCAGGCGTGGAAGGGCAGACCGGCGTCGGCGGCCAGCTCCAGGTCGTCGCCGTCGGGCGGCGGCAGCAGGGTCGCGGAGCCGTCGCTGACCGGCACGATGCCCAGCTCCAGCAGCTCGGCCATGGCCGCGCGACCGGCCATGTCGCGCACTTGGAGCTGGTAGCGGGCGGTGGTGCGGTACGCGCCTCCGGCGTCGTCACCGGTCCGCTGGAGAAAGCCCGAGTCGGTGAGGAACGCGACGGCCTTGCCGATGATGCCGGTGGTGGATCCGGCGAGCCGGCGGGCGTCCTTGGTGGCGCCGGTGGCGCTGCGTCTGGTGTAGATCCGCCAGGCGGCTTCGAGGCCGGGCGCGTCGGTCGAGGGGTCGGTGTTCTCGCCCTGTTCCTCGGCGCGCTCTTCGAGCCGCCGGCAGGCCCCTCGTACGAACGCGTCGACTCCGTTGACCGTGATCCGGCCGATGTATCCGTCGTCGGCGAGGTCCTCGGGCCGTGGGAACGCCAGGGCGGCGACGGCCAGATGAGCGAGACCGTGCAGGAAGCGGTCGGCGGAGTCGGTGGAGGCGCGGCGGGCGTAATCACCCATGCGGACCGCGAAGACCGAGTCCTCCCCGGCTGTCACGGCCATGCCGGCGCGCGGCGAGACTTCCAGGACGACCAGGCCGAATCCGGTGGCGATGGCGTCGGCGACGCGCGCGAAGGCGGAGTCCTCGCGATAGCGCCGCAGCAGCTCGGTGTACTCGGCGTCCCGCGCGGGCAGCAGCTTGGGCTGCAGCCCGAAGGAGACGAGCCGCGCGGCGTCGGCCGCGTCGGCGGGGGTGACCGCGCCGCCGGGCGTCGGCGCGGCGGTCTCGGCCGCCTCGCCGCCGCCGGGATCGCTCCACGCGGCGGTGTGCTCGGCGTGGTGGTCGCTCACGGGTGGTGCTCCTCGCTGCGGTGGATGGTGGGTGACGAAGGAAGGGCCGACGCCGGCGCGGCGGACCGGAGGCTCGCGCGCCGTGCCGGGACGGTCACGACGCCTCCGTACGGTCCGCGGTCATGCCCGCCGCGTCCAGCAGGGCCGTGCCCACTATCAGGTCGGCTCCGCCGAACTCCGGGTCGTCGAGCTCCGTCCCGTCGTCGACGGCGAACAACAGCCGCTCCTCGCCCTGGCGGTAGGCCGTGCCGACCGGCGGGCTGGCGGCGTGGACGGCGAGCAGTGCGACCAGGTACGGCAGCTCCGGATCGCGGACGCGGGCCTCCGCGAGCAGGCCGGAGAGGCGGCGCGGAGCGTCGTGCTCCAGATCGAGCAGCTCCTTGGCACTCGCCAGTTGCTCCTCGCTGAAGCGGCTGTCGTCCGGTGTCGCGATCAGATCCGGCTCGGGCATCTCCGCGCCCAGGTGCTCCCGCTCCACCGGTGGCGTGAGCAGGAGGTCGATCAGGTCCCCGAGCCGGACGGAGACGGGTGTGCGCGGACCGGTGCCACGGGCGAAGTACGCGTCCGTCACCCGGGTCGCGCGCTCGACGGCGAGCGGCAGCAGCGGAGCGACAAGCTGTCCGTACAGATCGAGGCCGGTGCGGGCCGTGGGCCGGGCGAACGCCTGCCGGTCCTGTTCCGCGCGGAACAGCGGGCCGGCCTCCAGCAGCCGGGACTGGAGCTGGGTGTGTCTGCGGATGCAGTCCTTGACTATGTCGACCAGCTCGGCCGCGCGGCGCTTGTGCTCGGCGGTCTTCGGGTCGGCGCCGGTCTCGGCCTCGTCGCGTGCCTTGCGGATATTGGTGAGGATCGCGTTCTCGTGGCGGTAGCGGTCGGCGACATGGTCGAGTGCCTCATCGATCATGTCCGGTACGGCGTTGAGCCAGTCGACGGCCCGCACATCGCGCCGCGTCGCCTCCAGCGTTCTGCGCAGCGACTCGGCGTACTGCACGGTCCGGTAGCGGGCCTGCTCCGCGGCGAGCTGCGCGTCGGCGAGCCGACCGCGGTTGATCAGTACCTCCAGCTTGACCTCGGCCGCGATCTGCGCGCTGGTGACATCCGTGTCGAGCGCGCCGACCAGGACGTTCACCGCCTCGTCGGTCGTACGGAGATAGACGCTGCCGCCGTGGCCCGGCACCTCTTCGATGAGCTTGAAGTCGTAGTCCCTGCGCGTGTACACGCCGTCGGTGCCGAACGTGCCGTAGACCGCGCGGAAGCCCCGGTCGACGCTGCCGACATTGATCAGGTTCTCCAGCACCCAGCGGGCGACCCGCTCGTGTTCAGCGACCGGGCGGCCGGGTGCCTGGGCGGCGACGCGCGGCAGCAGTCTGGCCACTATCTGCTCGTGGTCGGCGCCGGTGTCGAAGTCCATGTTGAGCGTGACCAGATCGATGGCGGAGAGCGCGACCTCCGCCATCGCGTAGACGGAGTACTCACCCGCGAGATTGGCCTTGCGGCTGTCGAGGTCGTGCAGCGGCGCGGTGCAGGCGAGCGCGCGCAGCCGCCGCGCGAGCCCTTCGTCGGCGGCCGGGCCCTGGGCGGGTCGCGGCCCCGCGCTGAGCTGGGGCGGAACGAATTCCGTCGAGGCAGGCGAAGTCACGCTGAACAGATTAGGTCCTCGCACCGACAACGGTCGAAACGGCGCAGAAGCGACCACGCCAGCGCTGCTCTCAGCCGGACCCGTCCGCGCCGCCGCGCGCGCCGTCCTCCGCGACGAGACCCGCGTACACCTCGACGAGTTGCTCGCGCGAGTCGTCCAGATAGCGGGCGAGCATCCGCTCCGTGCCGTCCCGGTCTCCCGACCTGAGGGACTCCAGTAGCCGCCGGTTCCGTACCAGGTACGGCTCGTGCAGCCGGCGCGGATCGTCCACCACATGGAAGGCGAGGCGCAGTTCGGCCAGGACGCCGCGCATCAGTTCGTCGGTGCGCGCGCTGCCCGCCAGCGCGACCAGCTCCCGGTGGAAATGGATGTTCGCCGTCGAAACGCCCTTCCAGATCTCCTCGTTCGCCGCCCGCTCACCCTCGGCGACCGCCTTCTCCAGGCCGCTCACCGCGAACGGCGGCCCGGCGAGCCCTCGCACCACGGCGCATTCGATCAGCCGGCGCGTGCGGTAGATGTCCTCGACGTCTCCGACCGCGAGCACCCGTACGAAGACACCCCGGTTGAGCTGATGGACGAGCAGCCGCTCGTGCGTGAGCAGCCGGAACGCCTCGCGCAGCGTATTGCGCGAGACTCCGAGCGCCTTGCCGATGGTGTCCTCGGAGAGCCGCTCCCCCGGCGGGAAATAGCCCTCCGCGATACGGGTGCGCAGGATGTCCGCGACCCGTTCCGCCGTACTGGTACGGCCCAGCAGTGGGCGGTCGTCCGCCAGTTCGCCGAGTTCGGCCCCGCTCGTCCCCACAGCGCTCTCTCCCTCACCGACGGCGTCCGCCACCTGTACGACCCATCGTAGAAGCAAGAACGAAACAACATAACTCTTGTCGGATCGTTGAACGATCCTCTACGTTGTTCTCAGCTCACAGCGCTCAGCTCATAGCGCTCAGTTCGGTTCAGTTCAGCTCTCGGGCCGTTTCGGGCCGGTGGTTCTCAGTCCGGTTCCCGGGTCACGGTCTTCGCACGCTCTCCTCCGCGCACTCTCCCCCTCCCTCTGCGAGGTGCAGATGAGCACGACCCGGACACAGACAACCAAGGACGGACTCCCCGAGGACACCGGCGCGTTCGCCTGGCTCCGGGCCCTGGGGCCACGGGGCCGCCGCGCCTTCGCCGGCGCGTTCGGCGGCTACGGCCTCGACTCCTACGACTTCTTCACGCTGCCGCTCGGCATGGTGGCGATCGCCGCGTACTTCAGTCTGGACAGCGGGCAGACCGGTCTGCTCACCACCGTCACGCTGGTCGTCTCGGCCGTCGGCGGTGCGATAGCCGGTGTCCTCGCCGACCGGATCGGCCGGGTGAAGGCCCTGATGATCACGGTGATCACCTACGCGGTCTTCACCGTATTGTGCGGTTTCGCGCCCAACTACGAGACTCTGCTGCTCTTCCGCGCTCTCCAAGGTCTCGGCTTCGGCGGCGAGTGGGCGGTGGGCGCCATCCTGGTCGCCGAGTACGCCTCCGCCAAGCACCGCGGCCGTACGCTCGGCGCCGTCCAGAGCGCCTGGGCGGCCGGCTGGGCGCTCGCCGTCATCGTCTACACGCTGGTCTTCCAGTTCCTCGACGCGGACACCGCCTGGCGCGTGATGTTCTGGACGGGCGCGCTGCCCGCTCTGCTGATCATCTACGTCCGACGGAACGTCAGCGATGCCCCGGCGGCGGCCGCACAGCGCCGCGAGAGCGGCGAGAAGGGCTCGTTCACCGCCATCTTCCGCGGGAATCTGCTGCGTACGACGCTCTTCGCGACCCTGCTGTCCACCGGTGTCCAAGGCGGCTACTACACGCTCGCCACCTGGGTGCCGACCTATCTCAAGACCGACCGGGGCCTCACCGTCGTCGGCACCGGCGGCTATCTGACCTTCCAGATCGCGGGCGCCTTCATCGGCTATCTCACCGGCGGCTATCTCACCGACCGGCTCGGCCGGAAGAAGAACGTCGCGATCTTCGCCGTCCTCTCCGCCGCCGCGATCCTGGCCTATGTCAACATCCCGGACACGGCCGACGGTCTGCTGCTCGTCCTCGGATTCCCGCTGGGCTTCTGCATGTCGGCCATCTTCAGCGGCTTCGGCTCGTTCCTCAGTGAGCTGTATCCGACCGCCGTACGCGGCACGGGCCAGGGCTTCACGTACAACACCGGGCGGGCCGTCGGCGCGCTCTTCCCGACCCTTGTCGGCTTTCTGGCCGAAAGCTGGGGCGTGGGCGGCGCCCTGGTCTTCGGGGCTGTCGGCTACGGTCTCGCGGTACTCGCGCTGCTCGGACTTCCCGAGACGCGCGGTCGCGAACTGCTCTGATCCGATCGGAAGGTGACTCCATGACCTGGGCGTCCATCGATCTCAACGCCGACCTCGGCGAAGGCTTCGGCCGCTGGCGGCTGACCGAGGACGAGCAGTTGCTCTCCGTCGTCACCAGCGCCAATGTGGCCTGCGGCTTCCACGCCGGGGACGCGGCCACCATGCGGCGGGTCTGCGCGTGGGCCGCCGAGCGAGGAGTACGGATCGGCGCCCAGGTCTCGTACCGCGATCTGGCGGGCTTCGGCCGCCGCTCCATGGATGTGCCGCCGGACGAGCTGGCCGCCGAGATCGCCTACCAGATCGGCGCGCTGGAGGTGTTCGCCAGAGCGGCGGGCGCGCGGGTCGCCTATGTCAAACCGCACGGCGCGCTCTACAACAGGGTCGTGCACGACGAGGAGCAGGCCGAGGCCGTCGTCGAAGGCGTCATGCTCACCGGCGAGCGGCTGCCACTACTCGGCCTGCCGGGCTCCGTGCTGCACGAGCGCGCGGAGAAGGCCGGACTGCCGGTCGTCACCGAGGCGTTCGCCGACCGCGCGTACACGGCGGCGGGCACGCTGGTGCCGCGCGGCCAGGAGGGCGCGGTGATCACCGATCCGGCGGCCGTCGTGGAACGGTCCGTCTGCATGGCCCGGTTCGGCGTGGTGACCTCCCGGTGCGGACAGCCGGTCAATGTCCGGGCCCGCTCGCTCTGTCTGCACGGTGACACTCCGGGCGCCGTCGACCTGGCCCGCCGCGTCCGCGGCCAGTTGGAGTCGGCCGGTGTCCGGGTGGAGGCCTTCGTATGAGAACGCTGCCCGTCGGCGACCGGGCGCTGCTGGTCGAACTGGCCGACGCCGACGAGACCGTGGCGCTCCACGCCGAGCTGCTGCGCCGCCGGGCCGCCGGGACGCTGCCGCCGGTCGGCGAGATCGTGCCCGCGGCCCGCACCGTGCTGATCGACGGCCTGGACGATCCGGCCGGATTCGCGGCGCGGCTGGCCGGCTGGGAGGCCGCCTCGCCACGGGCGCGTGCGGCGGACACGATCGAGCTGCCGGTCCGTTACGACGGTCCGGATCTGGCGGAGGTGGCGGCGCTGTGGGACGTGCCGGCGCGCGAGGTCGCGCGGATCCACTCGGCGGCCGAATTCCGGGTGGCCTTCTGCGGGTTCGCACCGGGCTTCGGCTATCTCACCGGGCTGCCGCGCCGGTACGCCGTGCCCCGCAGGGCCACTCCGCGAACCGCCGTCCCGGTCGGCGCGGTCGGTCTGGCGGGTCCGTACACCGGTGTGTATCCGCGCTCCTCACCGGGCGGCTGGCAGCTCATCGGGACGACGGACAGCGTCCTGTGGGACCCGGCGCGCGAGCCGGCGGCGCTGCTGGCGCCCGGCACGCGGGTGCGGTTCACGACGGCGGACCGATGACGGACGGTGCGCTCGCGGTCATCAGGGCCGGAGCGCTGACCACGGTGCAGGATCTGGGCCGGTACGGGCACGCGCATCTGGGAGTGCCGCGCTCCGGGGCCCTCGATCTGCCCGCGCTGCGGCTGGTCAACCGGCTGGTGGGCAATCCGGAGGGCGCGGCCGTCCTGGAGACCACTCTCGACGGCTGTGCGGTACGGCCGCGCCGCGCGGTCACCGCGGTGGTCGCCGGAGCGCCGTGCCCGGTCTCCGTCGACGGCCGTCCCGCCGCCTGGGGCGCTCCCGTACGCGTGCCGGCGGGCGCCGTGCTCGACATCGGCGCGGCGGTCTCCGGCGTCCGCGGCTATGTGGCGTTCGGCGGCGGGATCGCGGTGGAGCCGGTGCTGGGCAGCCGGTCCACGGATCTGCTGTCGGGCCTCGGTCCCGCGCCGCTGCGCGACGGGACCGTACTGCCGCTCGGCCGCGCCTCCGGGCGGGCCGTACCGGCGGACGCCGTGCCGTTTCCGGCGCCGCCCGCCGAACTGGTGCTGCGCGTCCGGTTCGGGCCGCGCGACGACTGGTTCACGGACGCGGCCCTGCGCACGCTGGTCACACGCGTCTACCGGGTGTCGTCCGCGAGCAACCGCATCGGGCTGCGCACCGAGGGGCCGTCGCTGGACCGCGCCGTCACCGGTGAACTGCCCAGTGAGGGCCTGGTGACCGGAGCCGTGCAGGTGCCGCCGGACGGATCTCCGGTGGTGTTCCTGGCCGATCATCCGACGACCGGCGGCTATCCGGTGGTCGCGGTCGTCCGGGAGCGGGATCTCGCGGCGGCGGCGCAGGCGCCGCCGGGAACGCCGGTGCGTTTCACGGCGGCGGGTCGCTGATCCGGCGGCGGATCAGCGCGGTGTCCCGTAGCCGCCTCCGCCCGGTGTCCGCATGATCAGCACATCGTCTGGTGCCACCTCCACCGAGTCGACGCCACGCAGCGGCGTGACCGTGCCGTCCGCGCGCTCCACCTCATCGCTGCCGAGCGCGCCGGGGCCGCCGCCGGCCATGCCGTACGGCGGGACTCTGCGGTGTCCGCTGAGCAGGGTCACGGTCATCGGCTCCAGGAAGCGGATGCGCCGTACGACTCCGTTGCCGCCTCGCCACCGTCCGGGACCGCCGCTGCCCGTCCTGACCGCGAAGCTGTCGACCCGCACCGGACAGCGCCACTCCAGCACTTCGGGGTCGGTGAGACGGGAGTTGGTCATATGGGTCTGTACGGCGTCGGCGCCGTCGAAGCCGTCGCCGGCGCCGGAGCCGCTCGCGACGGTCTCGTAGTACTGCACCCGGTCGTTGCCGAAGGTGAGGTTGTTCATGGTGCCCGATCCCTCGGCCTGGACGCCGAGCGCCGCGTACAGCGCGCCGGTGACGGCCTGCGAGGTCTCCACATTGCCCGCGACGGTCGCCGCCGGATATACGGGCGCCAGCATCGAGCCCTCCGGTACGCGTACCTCCAGCGGCTCCAGACAGCCGCTGTTGAGCGGGATGTCGTCGGCAACAAGGGTCCTGAAGACGTAGAGGACGGCGGCCATGACCACCGACCTGGGCGCGTTGAAGTTGCCCGGGAGCTGCGCCGAGGTGCCGGTGAAGTCCAGGACCGCGCCGCGTGCCGCGCGGTCGACCCGGACGGCGACCTCGATCGCCGCTCCGCCGTCCGTCTCGTAGCGGTACCAGCCGTCGTGCAGTCCGGCGACGATCCGGCGTACGGACTCCTCGGCGTTGCGCCGCACATGGCCCATGTACGCCTGTACGACGTCGATGCCGAACTGGTCGGCCATGCGCCGCAGTTCGGCGATGCCTTTCTCGTTCGCCGCGATCTGGGCGCGCAGATCGGCGAGATTCGTGTCCGGGTCACGGGACGGATAGCGCGCGGTGGTGAGCAGTTCCCGGGTCTCGGCCTCGCGGAGCCGGCCGTCCCTGACGAGCAGCCAGTTGTCGAAGAGCACGCCCTCCTCGTGGACGGTGGTGCTGAAGGCGGGCATGGAGCCGGGAGTGATGCCGCCGATCTCGGCGTGATGGCCCCGCGAGGCCACCAGGAACTCCAGCCGCTCGCCGCGTTCGTCGAAGACGGGCGATACCACGGTCACATCGGGCAGATGAGTGCCGCCGTGGTACGGGTCGTTGATGGCGTAGACGTCGCCGGGCCGCAGCTCGTCGTGGTCGCGCCGCAGCACCTCCTTGATGGACTCGCCCATCGAGCCGAGGTGGACGGGGATGTGTGGCGCGTTGGCGATCAGATTGCCGTCGGCGTCGAAGAGCGCGCAGGAGAAGTCGAGCCGTTCCTTGATGTTGACGGAGTGAGCGGTGTTCTCCAGGCGCACGCCCATCTGTTCGGCGATCGCCATGAAGAGGTTGTTGAAGACCTCCAGGAGTACGGGATCGACACCGGTGCCGACCGCGACGCGCGAGGGACGCGGCCGTACGCGGGTGAGCAGCAGATGTCCCAGCTCTCCCGGCGCCGCCTGCCAGCCCGGTTCGACGACGGTCGTGGCGTCGGCCTCGGCGATCACGGCGGGACCGGTCACGGTGTCGGACGGCCGCAGATCCTCGCGGCGGTACAGCGGGGTGTCCTGTGCGCGGCCGTCGGAGAACACGCGTACGGTCGCCGACGGCTCGGCGGGACCGGTGCGGCCCGGCCGCACGAGCGGACGGGAGGTGTCCGGTCCTGAGGCGCCGACGGCCTCCACCGAGACGGCCTCCACCACGAGTGGTCTGTCCATGGTGAAGGCGTAGCGCGCACGGTGTTCGGCCACGAACGCACCGGCCATGGCGGCGAGGTCCTCCAGGTCGACCGGCAGACTCGCGTCCGTGCCGGCGTAGCGGAGCAGCACACGCGCGTGTGTGGTGATCGCCGCGTCCGGGACGGAGTCGGCGCGCAGTTCGGCGCGGGTGCGCTCCGCGAGGGAGTCGCACAGTTCGCGCACCTCACCGAGGGTCCGCTCGTCCAGCTCGGCCTCGACGGACTGTTCCCGCATGGCGGTGGCATCGGCGAGCCCGATGCCGTACGCGGAGAGCACACCGGCGAGCGGCGGCACGATCACGGTGTCGACCCCGAGGGCGTCGGCGACCGCGCAGGCGTGCTGGCCGCCGGCGCCGCCGAAACTGGTGAGCGCGTAGCGGGTGATGTCGCGTCCGCGCTGTACGGAGATCTTCTTGACGGCGTTGGCCATATTGAGGACGGCGATCTCCAGGAATCCCGCCGCGACCTCTTCCGGCGCACGCTCGACGCCGGTGGCCTCGCGTACCTCCCGGGCCAGTTCCGTGAAGCGTTCGCGTACGATCCCGGCGTCCAGTGGCTGGTCGCCGTCCGGTCCGAACAGCGCGGGAAAGTGGGCCGGCTGGACGCGGCCGAGCATCACATTGGCATCGGTCACGGTGAGCGGACCGCCGCGCCGGTAGCAGGCCGGTCCCGGCTCCGCGCCCGCCGAGTCGGGACCGACGCGGTAGCGCTGCCCGTCGAAGTGCAGGACGGAGCCGCCGCCCGCCGCGACGGTGTGGATGTTCATCATGGGAGCGCGCATCCGGACGCCGGCCACCTGTGTGCCGAGTTCGCGCTCGAATCCGCCCGCGTAGTGCGAGACATCGGTGGATGTGCCGCCCATGTCGAAACCGATGACGCGGGTGAAGCCCGCCTGCTCCGACGTACGGGCCATGCCGACCACACCACCGGCCGGTCCTGAGAGCACGGCGTCCTTGCCGCGGAAATGGGCCGCCTCGCGCAGCCCGCCGTTGGACTGCATGAACATCAGGCGGATGCCGCGGAGTTCCGCGGCGATCTCGTCGACGTACCGGCGCAGGATCGGTGACAGATAGGCGTCCACGACGGTGGTGTCACCGCGCGGCACGAGTTTGATCAGCGGGCTGACCTCGTGGGAGCAACTGATCTGCGTGAAGCCCGCCGCACGGGCGGCGTCCGCGACGGCACGCTCGTGCTCGGGATGACGGTAGCCGTGCATCAGTACGACGGCGGCGCTCCGGAAGCCGTCGCCGTGGGCCGCGCGGAGCCGTTCGGTGACGGTGTCCATGTCGAGCGGCCGTACGGTGGCGCCGTCGGCGCCGATCCGCTCCGGGACCTCGATGACACGGTCGTACACCGCCTCCGGCAGTACGACATGGCGGTCGAACAGACGGGGCCGGTTCTGGTAGGCGATCCGCAGGGCGTCTCCGAAGCCCTCGGTGATGAGCAGGACGGTCGGCTCGCCGCGCCGCTCCAGGAGCGCGTTGGTGGCGACGGTCGTGCCCATCTTGACGACATCGATCCGGTCGGCCGGGACCGGGTCGTGCGGTCCGAGACCGAGCAGCAGCCGGATTCCGGCGACCGCCGCGTCCCGGTACCGCTCCGGATCGTGCGAGAGCAGCTTCCTCGCGACGAGGTCTCCGTCGGGACGCCTGCCCACCACATCGGTGAAGGTGCCGCCCCGGTCGATCCAGAATTCCCAGCGCCCGCTCATTCTCCCATTCTCGCAAGCGGAGCGCCGGAAGAGAGTGCCGCGAGCGCACGGGACAGCGCGTGCTCGGCGTGGAGATCGAGGCGGGAGCTGGTGCCCCGGGCCCCGTGCCGCACCTCGTCACCCGCCAGTCGCAGCAGCTCGGGCAGGAGATCCCGGCAGCGGCGCGCCACCCATCCGGTGCCCGAGGTCGCGAGCCAGAGCAGCGCCGCCGTCCGGGTGGGCGAGGGCTGGTCGGTCTCCAGTGCGGGCGGCGGGCCGGCCACGAGCCCGCGTGCGGCGAGCAGTTCGTGAAAGCGCAGGGCGATCATCCGGTGGCCGCGCTCACCGGGATGCAGCCGGTCGGCGCTCCACAGGGAACGGTCGGCGACCCAGGAGGCGTCCGCCATGTGCAGATGGACGGTGTCGTAGCGCGTGGACAGGGCGTGCACGACGGCGTTGACGGCGCGCTGGCGCCGCGCGAGCGGCCGGGCCAGCGGCGCCGGCAGGCCCAGCATGCTGCCGGGGTCGGGCAGGCAGGCAGTCAGCAGGAGCGTGCCGTGCGCGGCGAGGACGCCGCAGATCCTGTCGAGGCGCTGGGCGAGGTCCTGGATGTCGAAGGCGCGGCGCAGGGTGTCGTTGACGCCGACGACGACGGAGGCGACACCGGGTTCGAACTCGACGGCGGCCGGTGCCTGGTGTTCCTCGACGTCACGGGTCAGAGCGCCGCTGACGGCGAAATTACGGAACACACCGGCCGCGCTGCTCGGGCCCGCGATCCCGGCGCCGAGCAGCGCGGCCCAGCCGCGCCACCCGCCGTCCACGGGATCGCCGACACCGGCGGTGAGCGAGTCGCCGAGTGCGGCGTACCGCAGGGTCCGCGGCGGGGTCGCGGCCGGGCCGGGCGGCGCGGCTGTCACCGCCTCGGGCGCCGGCCCGGCCCCGGCGGACGGCGCCGGGGCCCCGCCGGAATCCGTACGGCCACCCGGCGCCGGTGTCCCGGCGGCGGGCCGCGTCGTCATCTCGGCGCTCCTTCCGGGCGCGCGGGAGCCACGGCCTTCAGCGCCGGCGCGTCATGGGCCGCCAGGAACGCGGCGACCGAGTTGTCCCAGCTGAACAGCTCCGCACGGGTGCGGGCCGCGGCGCGGCGGGCCGCTTCCGGGCGGGTCAGCAGATCCTGGACCGCGTCGGCGAAGGCGACGGCGTTGTCCGCAGCCGCGGCTCCGGCGTCTCCGATCACCTCGGGCAGCGCCGAGGACGCGCTCGCGACGACCGGTGTGCCGCAGGCGAGCGCCTCCAGGGCCGACAGTCCGAAGGTCTCGGCGGGGCCCGGCGCCAGACAGATGTCGGCGGCGGCCTGCAGATCGGCCATCTCCTCCCGGTCGCCGACATGCCCGAGGAACAGCGCGGGCAGCCGCTGCGCACGGGCCCGGCGGGCCAGTCCGGCGCGCAGCGGGCCCTCACCGGCGACGACCAGCACGGCCCGTACGCCGCGCTCCTGAAGCTGGGCGAGCGTGTCGAGCGCGATTCCTGGGCGCTTCTCCACCGAGAGCCGTGACCCGAGGACCAGCAGCACATCCGCGCCGCGCGTGTAGCGCTCGCGCAGAGCCTGGCTGCGCCGTTCGGGCCTGCACCGGGTCAGATCGACGCCCAGCGGCGCGCGCACCACATTGCGCGCGCCGATCCGGAGGAACTCACGCTCCGACCACTCGGTGGTGCACACGATCCGCGAATAGGCCCACGCGCTGCGCAGATTGATCCGGTCGGCCGTCCGTCCCGCCGCGACGGCCGGCACGCCCCAGGTGCGCAGCACTCCGTCCGCCGTCTCGTGGGAGACCATCACGGAGGGCACCCGGTGGCGCCGCGCCCACTCTCCCGTCCAGCGCAGCGTGGTCCGGTCGGACACTTCGAGCCGGTCGGGGCCGATCGCTTCGAGCACCTCGCGCAGCCGCCGCCGCGCGGTCAGCACCCGGTATCCGCCGGTGCCGGGCAGTACCGGGCCCGGCAGGGTGATCACCCGTCCCTGCTCGGTCTCCTCGTCGGTCTCCCGCCCGCCGGGGACGATCAGCACGGGCTCGTGTCCGGCCGCGAGATAGCCGCTGCCGAGTTCCCGCAGCGCGGTGCGCAGCCCTCCGGAGGCCGGAGTGACGAAGTTGGCCAGCCGTACGATCCGCAGGGCGCTCACGCGACCACCGCCGTGCGCGCGCCGAGGACGTCGGCGTAGTGGCCGAGGAGCTGATCGCCCACCGCGGCCCAGGTCCTGCCCTCGACCGTGGCCCGTCCGACCCGTCCGTAGGCCGCGCGGAGCGCGGGAGCGAAGGCCAGTTCCCGTACCGCCTCGGTGACGGCCTCGGCGTCGTGCGGGGTCACCAGCAGTCCGGTGCGGCCGTGGCCGACGAGGTCGAGCGGTCCGCCGGCGGCGGGCGCCACGACCGGCACTCCGCTCGCCATGGCCTCCTGCACGGTCTGGCAGAAGGTCTCGTACGGGCCGGTGTGCGCGAACACGTCGAACGAGGCGAAGACCCGGGCCAGTTCGTCGCCGGTGGTACGGCCCAGGAAGACCGCGCCGGGCAGCGCGCCGCGCAGCGAGGTCTCGCTGGGGCCGTCACCGACGATCACGACCCGGACGCCGGGCAGTTCGCAGACGCCGGAGAGGAGTTCGACATGCTTCTCGGGCGCCAGCCGGCCGACATATCCGACGATCAGCTCTCCGTTGGGAGCGAGCCGCCGGCGCAGCGCCTCGTCGCGCAGTTCTGGCCGGAACCGTACGGTGTCCACGCCTCGCTGCCAGAGCCGCACCCGCGGGATGCCGTGTTCCGCGAGATCGCGGACGGCGGCGCTGGACGGCGCGAGTGTGCGGTCGGCCGCGGTGTGCACGGCGCGTATCCGGCGCCAGGCCGCGGCCTCACCCGCGCCGACATAGGTACGCGCGTAGCCCGCCAGGTCGGTCTGGTAGACGGCGACGGCGGGCACGCCGAGGCGGGCGGCGGCCGTCATGCCGCGTACGCCGAGGACGAAGGGCCCGGCGAGATGGACGAGATCGGCGTGGTGCGCGGCGATCGTCGCCGCTACCCGCCGGCTCGGCAGCGCCACCCGCACCTGCGGATAGCCGGGCAGCGGCAGGGAGGGCACGCGCACCACGGGGCACGGTGCGTCGGTCTCGGCATCGGCGGCGACCGCCGGGGCGATGACGAGCGGATCATGACCGCGCGCGGCGAGGTGCCGGGCGGTCTGCAGGGCGCAGTGGGCTACGCCGTTCACATCTGGCGGAAAGGACTCGGTGACGATGACGACACGCATATCCGTGTTGTCGTCCTGCCGAACGTGTCCCTGCCAACGTGGATCTTTCCGCGTGGGAAACGTCCCGTGAGCATTGGGATCAGGCACGTCCCGAGGAGGCGACAAAGGTGCAAAGGCTGCGCGGACGTCCTCCCGGAAGGCGCTCCGGCGGAAGGCTTCCCGGACCTGCCGGAGCGACCGGTGCGGCGGAGTCGTCCCGCCTCATACCGCTCCGGCGTCCGGACCGATCCGGCTGCGTACGGCGGTCTGCACCTCGGCCTCCTCGGCCGGATCCGCGGCCAGCCGCCGCAGCCGCTCGGCCACCCGCACGTCGGCGGTCTCGGCGTGCCTCGCCGCGATCTCCCTGGTGGTCTCCTCGCAGTCCCACAGGCACTCCACGGCGAATCCGGTGGCGTAGGAGGGATCGGTGGCGGCGAGCGCACGGGCCGTACGGCCGCGTAGCTGCGAGGAGGCGGTCTCCCGGTAGACATGGCGCAGCACGGGAGCGGCGCAGACGATGCCGAGGCGTCCCGCGCCGTCGACGAGGGCCCACAGCGACGGGGCGTCAGGACCCTGGGCCCGTACCGTCTCGCGCAGCGCGCCGAGGACGAGCTCGGTGTCCCGGGTGCCGCCACGGGTGGCGAGCACGCCCGCCGCCGACGCGCCGAGGGCGTCCGGCCGGTGCACCCAGCCCCGGGCCCGGTCGACGGCCTCGTCTCCGCACATCCGCTCGAAGGCGGAGACGGCGGCGTCGGCGACCGTACGGTCCGGGCTGAGCGCGGCGTCCTCGATCAGATCAAGGACGACGGGATCGCGGGCCTCGGCGAGATAGTGGAGTGCCGCGCACCGGGCGCCGTCGGGGCCGCCGCGGGCGGCCTCGACGATCATCGGCCGGTCGTCGGGTCCCGCGACGGCGGTGAGACAGCGGGCGGCGGGGACATGCAGCGCGGTGCCGCGTTCGAGGCCCTGTTGCGCCCAGTCGAAGACGGCCCGCACGCTCCAGCCGGGACGGGGGCCGCTCGGCCGGAGCTGGCGTTGCCAGCGGTCGAAGGATCCCTGTTCACCGGCGGCCCTGATCCGGGCGCCGATCGCTTCGCGCGGGTCGTCCGCCCAGAGCCGCCAGGGACGGGGCTCGAAGGCGTCCCGTACGGCGGACGCCAGCTCGGCGTCGCCTTCCGGCGAAGCGGGGAACCGGGCGAGGACCGGCACGGCGAGCGCGCGCAGGCCCTGGTCGTCGTCCCGCAGGGCGAGCTCGTCCAGGGCCCAGGCCCAGTTGGACCCCGTAGCCGCGTAACGCCGGAGCAGCTCCAGGGCGTCGCGCCTGCCGTACGAGGCGAGATGCCCGAGCACGGCGAGCGCGAGCCCGGTCCTGGACTCCTCGGTGTCGAAACGGTCCTCGGCACCGAAGAGATGGCGGTCGACGGCGTCAAGACCGCCGTGGAGATCCAGATACAGGCGTGCGTAGTACAGCGAACGGTTCTCGACCTGCCAGTCGTGGCGCGGGTCGTTCAGTACGCACTGGTTGAGGGCGGCGAGCGCCTCCGCGCGGGGCGCGGCGAGCGCGTGCAGCGTGCCGTCGCCGCGGCCCCTCTGCAACAGGCCGAGCAGAGTGCCGCTCGGCGCTATGACTGGATCGAACATGGGAAAAGCCTCACATCAAGCTGTCGACACGACCGGGGGTGTGGATGCCAGGCGCGCGCCCAGGCCCTGTCTGAAAAATCCCGCCAGGCCCGCGACGCCCGGCACGCACACTCGCGGCGTTGTCGGTGTCGGCCACGTACGTCCCGTACGAGGCCGCTCCTCCGCCTTGCGATCGCACGCCACCGGACCACGCGGGCCCCGCCCCGCGGGCGGACGGCGCCATCTGTCAGACAGGGCCTAGGCCTCGCGGCAACATGTTCGGTCGACCGTCGTCTTCCGCTTGGTGCAGACCATCTTCCCTGCCTCTCGTCGGTGGCCCCCTACGGGCCCGACGTCATGATGACCCAGCCATTTCGCCACCGCGACCACATTTACGGCGTCTGTCTCACTGGGCTCCGAACAGTTCCAGGAGGTCCCTCTTCCCAAACATCCGCGCGGTATCCACGGCGGAGGGAGTCCCTCCGGTCGGATCGGCGCCGCCGGCCAGCAGCGCCCGGATCACCGCGTCCTCACCCTTGAACACCGCGCCGGCGAGCGGGGTCTGCCCGCGGTCGTTGGGCCGGTCCGCGTCGGCGCCACGGGCCAGCAGTGCCTCCACCGCCGGTGCGTGGCCGTGATAGGCGGCGAGCATCACCAGGGAGTCGCCTCTGTCATTGGTGAGATTGGCGGACACACCGGCGTCCACGTACGCGGCGAGCGCCTCGGTCTCGCCGCGCCGGGCCAGATCGAAGATCTTCGTCGCCAGGGCGATCACCTCCGGGTCCGGGGCTTCGCTCATCGGTGGACCACCTTTCACGCCGTTGACCTGGCACGTACGGCTACGGCGCCGTACGAGTGAATCGACAGGGTACTGCGCGGGCGCCGACCCGACCCGGCTCGCCCGCCGCGAGGATCATCGCGGGCACACCACATCACGCGGCGGTGGCCGGCCCGCCCTCCGGATGGCTCTTCGGCATGGGCCAGCACAGTGAAATACCTGAGATTTCACTCATTCACACCTTTTGTCGCATAGATACTTTCGGTGATCCTGGAAGGACTCATGGTGACTGTCCCCCTCTACCAGGAGAACTCTCATGATTCTGTCCATGTCAGGTGTCGTACTGCTCGGAGTGATCGTCTATCTCTTCTTCAGGAAAGACGGCCTCAAGGCCTCGCACATGATGGTGTGCGCGCTCTTCGGCTTCTATCTGGCGGGCACCGCCATCGCCCCCAGCATCACGGCCGGCGGCGACAGCCTCGCCGGTCTCCTGGGCGGGATCAAGTTCTGACGTCCGCCCATCCCTTCCGCACTTTCAGGAGACAGCCGTGGCCCGGCGACCACTTCCCCGCATTCTGAGCAGCGGCAGCGCCCAGATCGCTCGCAGTCGCGAGCTGGCCCGCACGGCCGCCGACAGCGCCACGGACGTTTTCCAGCCCCTCATCACGGTCAGCCGTGGTCTGCGGCTGCTGACCGCCGGGGGCCGGCAGAAATGGGCCGCCACGCCCAAGGACCGGCGCGGTCCCGCGCTGTTCCTCGTCGCGGCCTGTGTCCTGGTGGTCGTGCTCCTGCCGTACGGACCGCTGCTGGTCCTGATCTCGGTGATGGCGGCGGCTGGCTGGAAGGGACGGGACCGGGCGCCCGCGCGGACCGGGTCCGACGACGCGGAGGTGCGGCGGCTCCAGTCCCTCTACGAGGCGCTGGTGCCGTACTTCTCCGTGCCGGAGGACCCGAGTCCGCTCTTCGCCCACGGCGGCACCTGGAGCAAGGCGTTCAGCGGGCAGGAATTCGACGGCACCGGACGGCTCACCCGGCTGCGGGTGAGATACCCCGCTTACTTCACCGACGGTGAGCCCGCCGCGCGCGCCCGGATCGAGCATCTCCTGCAGGCCAAGTCCGGCCGTGGCCGCGAGTATCTCTTCGACTGGGACGAGGAGCTCAACCAGCTCGCGATGAGCGTGCTTCCCGCGCTGTCCACCTCCATCGCCGCTCAGCGCTTCGTCACCGTCCCCGGCGAGACCGTCCTCGGCTTCACCGACACCGGCGTGCAGCGCACCGTGCCGGTTCTCGCGGGCACCGAGACCTGTGACGCGCCGGCGGTGGTCTGGCGGACCGGACCCCGCTCGACGGAGCCGCATCTCCTGGTCGTCGGCCAGCCCGGCAGCGGCGCCACGAGCCTGCTGCGCTCCATCGCGCTCCAGGCCCTCCAGCACGGCGAGGTACTGGTCGTGGAAGGCAGTGGCACAGGAGAGTTCGCCTGCCTGCCGGGACGCACCGGCGTACTGGCCGTGGAGTGCGGACTGGCCGGCGCGCTGGCCGGCCTCGAATGGGCCGCGCAGGAGACCGAGCGGCGGCTGATCGCCACCAACCGGGCCCGGCAGGCCGGCCATCCTCCGCCCGACGACACCAGGCGTCCGCTGTGGATCCTGCTGGACCGGCCGAGCGTCTTCGGACATCTCGCCGCCGCCGACGGCCGGACCGATCCCCAGCTCCTGCTGGACGTACCGCTGCGCCATGGCAGGGCCGTCCATGTGACGGTGGTCGTGGCCGACCAGCTCGACAGCCTGGACTCGCTCAGCGAGGCCGTACGGACACACACCCGCGCCCGGGTCGTCCTGGGGCCCGCCACGTCCTCGCAGGTGGAGACCGTGCTGGGCGCGCCGCCGCACACCACACCCACCTCGCACGTCCCGCCGGGCAGGGGATACGCCCGGCTCGGCGCGGGTCCCGTGCTCCGTCTCCAGGTCCCGGCCACTCCCGACCCGTACGACAGCGCGACGAGCGAGGCGCACCGCCGGGCCGTCCTGGCGCTCCTTCCCGAGCCCCATCACACGTTCGACGAGACCACGGCCGCGCTGCCGGTCCAGGAACACGGCCAGGAGCGGGCGGCGGACCGCGTCACCGATCCGGTGCCGGCCGAGGGCTGACGGTCCGCCCGCCGGCCCCGTCCCGCGCGGCTGCCTGCGTCGTCAGGCGACGAAGGTGCGCGGCGCGTCCGTGCCGGTGCTCGCTCCGGTCTCCACCAGGCGCGCGGCCGCCGCGAGCCGGGCCGCCGCCTCGACGGCGACCGGGCCGCTGACGGTGAACGGCAGCCGTACGTAGCCTTCGAACGCGCCGTCGACGCCGAAGCGCGGCCCGGAGGGCACCCGTACACCGACCCGCTCGCCGGCCTCCGCGAGACGTGAGCCGGACAGTCCTCCGGTACGCACCCACAGCGTCAGCCCGCCACGCGGCACCTCGAACTCCCAGTCGGGCAGCCGCTCGCGCACCGCCGCCACCAGCGCGTCCCGGTTCTCCCGCGCCTGGACGCGCCGCAGAGCGACCGCCTCTTCCCAGCCGCCGGTCCGCATCAGCCAGCTCACGGCGAGCTGTTCGAGCACCGGAGTGCCGAGATCGGCGTACGCGCGGGCCGCGACCAGGGACCGGATCACATCCGGCGCCGCGCGCACCCATCCGATCCGCATCCCCGCCCAGAACGCCTTGCTGGCCGAACCGACCGTCAGGACCGTGCTGCCCGCCGGGTCGAACGCGCAGACCCGCCGCGGCATGTCGACATCCGCGTCCAGGGACAGCTCGGACATGGTCTCGTCGACGATCAGCACCGTGCCCGCCGAGCGCGCGGCCTCGACCAGACCGCGCCGCTGGTCCTCGTCGGCCAGGGCGCCGGTCGGATTGTGGAAGTCGGCGACGACATAGGCGAGCCGGGGAGCCGCGTCCCGGAACACCTGCCGCCAGCGGTACAGATCCCAGCCGGTCAGTCCCTCCGCCATGGCGACCGGCACCAGTCTGGCGCCCGCCTCCCGCATGAGCTGGAGGATGTTCGCGTAGGAGGGCGACTCCACCGCGATCCGCTCACCACGGCCCGCGAAGAGATGACAGATCGCGTCGATCGCACCCATCGCGCCCGTGGTGACCATGATCTGTTCCGGCATGGTCGGAATGCCGCGCTCGGTGTAGCGGTCGGCGAGCATCCGGCGCAGCGCCGGAACACCGGCCGGATAGTCGCCATGGGTGTGCGCGTACGGCGGCAGCTCCTCCAGCGCTCCCTGGACGCCCCGGGTCAGCCAGGGCTCGGGAGCCGGCAGTGCGGCGGTGCCGAGATCGATCATCGAGCCGAGCGACTCCGGAGGCAGCGGCTCCAGACCGCGCGCGGGCAGCGGAATGCCCGCCGGCACCGCGGTCCAGCTACCGGCGCCCCTGCGGGATTCGAGAAAGCCCTCCGCGCGCAGCGCCTCGTACGCGGCGGCCACCGTCGTACGGCTCACGGACAGCGAGAGGGCCAGTTCGCGTTCGGCCGGGAGGCGGGCGGCGACCGGGACCCGGCCTTCGAGGACGAGCAGCCTGATGCCGTCGGCGAGAGACCGGTAGGCGGGCGGGCGGCGCGTACCGGCGCCGGTGGGCCGGCTCTGCTGAGCGGTCAACTGGCGGGCGAGCTGAGCCACGCCGACCGCTGAGGTCCACTGGGCCATGGAAATCAGTCCACCTTCTCCGAATTGGCCATGGTTGGCCTCGGTCGGCCAGCCACAGAGTGCCATGTATCAGTCCACCATCGCATCAGGGAGCAGCATCGTGTCCATCACCTCCGGCCTCCGGGGCGGGCGTCTCGTCCGTCGGCTGTGTCAGCTCTACGCCGGCCTCGCGCTGTACGGAGCGAGCGCGGCGCTGCTGGTCCGCGGCGGCCTCGGCCTGGAGCCGTGGGGAGTACTGCACCAGGGACTGGCCCGGCTCACCGGGCTCACGATGGGAGTCGTCTCGATCATCGTCGGCGCCGCGGTGCTGCTGCTCTGGATCCCGCTCAGGGAGCGCCCGGGACTCGGCACGGTCTCCAATGTGTTCGCGGTCGGGATCGCGATGGACGCCACTCTCGCCCTTGTCCCGGACGGTCACGGCCCCGTCGCCCGCGTCACGCTGCTGATCGCCGGCATCGTCCTCAACGGCGCGGCCACCGGCCTCTACATAGCCGCCCGGTTCGGCCCGGGGCCGCGCGACGGCCTGATGACCGGGCTGCACCGGCTGTCCGGCCGCTCGGTCCGGCTGGTCCGTACGGCGATCGAGGTGGTCGTCGTCGCCACCGGTTTCGCGCTCGGCGGCTCGGTGGGCATCGGCACGCTGCTCTACGCCCTCGCCATCGGACCGCTGGCCCAGCTCTTCCTGCGCGTCTTCGCCATCCCGGCGGCGCACCCCGGCAGCACGGCCGTCGCCGCCGGGTCACCGGAGCAGGCCATACTGCGGCGGTGACTCGCCTATCCCATCCCTACCTGGACCGGCCGGTCCCGATCGCGTTCGCTCATCGCGGCGGCGCGGCGGACGGCCTGGAGAACACCGCCGCCGCGTTCCGGCGCGCGGCCGGCCTCGGATACCGCTACTTCGAGACCGATGTGCACGCCACCGCCGACGGCCGGCTCGTCGCCTTCCACGACCCGACCCTGGACCGGATGACCGACGCCCGGGGCCGGATAGCCGACCTGCCGTGGGACGAGGTGCGCCGGGCGCGGGTGGCGGGCAGCGAACCGCTGCCGCTCTTCGAGGAGCTGCTGGAGGAATTTCCCGAGGCCCGCTGGAACGTGGACATCAAGGCGGCGCCCGCGCTGGTCCCGCTGGTCGATCTGATCCGGCGGACCGGGAGCTGGGACCGGGTGTGTGTCGGTTCCTTCTCCGAGGCCCGGGTGGCGGGCGCGGCGCGGCTCGCGGGCCCCCGGCTCGCCACCTCGTACGGCGTACGGGGCGTGCTCGGGCTGCGGCTGCGCTCGTACGGAATCGCCGCCTCCGTCCGGCCGGGCGCCGTGTGCGCGCAGGTCCCGGAGAAACAGAACGGCATCCGGGTGGTGGACGAGCGCTTTGTCAGGACGGCGCACGCGCGCGGCCTCCAGGTCCATGTCTGGACGGTCAACGAACCGGATCGGATGGAGGTTCTCCTGGATCTTGGCGTGGATGGCATCATGACCGATCATCTGGAGACGCTGCGCGCGGTGCTCACCGCGCGCGGAGCCTGGTCATGACCGGGCGGGCGTCGACACGGGGAGAGCGAGGGGGCGCGGGGTGACCGCCGACACCGTGGACCGGGCCGACGAGGCGGCGGACCGCAGTCGCGAGCAACGCGGCTGGTATTTCTACGACTTCGCGTGCTCCGTCTATTCGACGAGCGTGCTCACGGTCTTCCTCGGGCCGTATCTGACTTCGGTGGCGAAGGCCGCCGCCGACGCCGAGGGCTTTGTCCATCCGCTGGGCATACCCGTGCGCGCGGGCTCGGTCTTCGCGTACGCCGTCTCCGTGTCGGTCGTGGTGGCCGTGCTGGTGATGCCGCTGGCCGGCGCCGCCGCGGACCGTACCGGGCGCAAGAAACCGCTGCTGGCCGCCGCCGCCTATCTGGGCGCGGGCGCCACCGCGGGCATGTTCTTCCTGGACGGCGACCGTTATCTGCTGGGCGCGCTGCTGCTGATCGTGGCGAACGCCTCACTGTCGGTGTCGATGGTGCTCTACAACGCGTATCTGCCTCAGATCGCCGGACCGGAGGAGCGCGACGCGGTCTCCTCCCGGGGCTGGGCCTTCGGCTACACGTCGGGCGCGTTCATGCTCGTGCTCAATCTCGTGCTCTACACCGGCCACGACTCGTTCGGCCTCTCGGAGTCCACGGCGGTCCGGATCTGTCTGGCCTCGGCCGGTGTGTGGTGGGGCGCCTTCACGCTGGTGCCGCTGCGCCGGCTGCGCGACCGCCGGGTGCCGCCATACGCCGCGGGAACCGCGGGCGCCGTGGGCTCCGGCTGGCGGCAGCTTGTGGCCACGCTGCGGGACATGCGCCGCCATCCGCTGACCCTGTCCTTCCTGCTCGCCTATCTCGTCTACAACGACGGCATCCAGACGGTGATCTCGCAGGCCTCGATCTACGGGTCGGAGGAACTGGGCCTGGACCAGACGACATTGATCACGGCCGTGCTGCTGGTGCAGATTCTGGCGGTGGCGGGCGCGCTGGGCATGGGCCGGATGGCCAGGTCGTACGGGGCCAAGCGCACCATCCTGGGCTCGCTGGCCGTCTGGACGCTCATCCTCGCATCGGGGTATTTCCTGCCCGCCGGCGCGCCGACGGCGTTCTACGCGCTGGCCGCGGCGATCGGGCTGGTGCTGGGCGGCAGCCAGGCACTGTCCCGTTCACTCTTCTCGCATCTCGTGCCGCGCGGGAAGGAGGCCGAGTACTTCTCCGCGTACGAGATGAGCGACCGGGGACTGAGCTGGCTGGGGCCACTGGTGTTCGGTCTCGCGTATCAGCTCACCGGCAGCTACCGGGATGCGATCATCTCGCTGGTGGTCTTCTTCGTACTCGGATTCGGCCTGCTGGCAAGGGTGCCGGTCAGACAGGCCATCGCGGCGGCGGGAAACCCCGTGCCGGACCGGATTTAGACGTTGAAGTGAAAGGGCGGTAGTGTACGCGTTTGGCCTGCCGGGCGAACCGTTACCGCGTATTGCGGAAATCAATTCGTTGGGTGACATCTCCTGGCAGATGTGACAAACCGGGCACCGGTGGGTACAACAAGGGGCGGCACGACGGGCGACGCATGACCCGGAACGGGAATCTTTACCGCCGACCGGACGTTGACCGGATGACGACGACAGCGACACCTGTCCTGTGGGCGACAAGCCCGGGAGGCACGATTCATGAGTGAGCGAGCTCTCCGCGGCACGCGACTCGTGGTTACCAGCTACGAGACGGACCGCGGCATCGATCTGGCCCCGCGCCAGGCGGTGGAGTACGCATGCCAGAACGGCCATCGATTTGAGATGCCGTTCTCGGTAGAGGCGGAAATTCCGCCGGAGTGGGAGTGCAAGGCGTGTGGCGCCCAGGCACTCCTGGTGGACGGGGATGGCCCCGAAGAGAAGAAGGGCAAGCCTGCGCGTACGCACTGGGACATGCTCATGGAGCGGCGGACACGCGAGGAGCTGGAGGAGGTGCTGGCCGAGAGGCTGGCGGTCCTGCGCTCCGGCGCCATGAACATCGCCGTGCATCCGCGGGACAGCCGGAAGTCCGCCTGACCGCGTAGCCACCGCACAAGACATCACCGCACAAGACAAGCGACAACAGCAGAAGCCGCGGGCCCCGCCACACCGAGTGTGTGCCGGGGCCCGCGGCTTGCGCTGTCCTGGTGCGTGTGGTGGCCTCGGTCAGTCAGGAGGTCAGAGGCGGCCGCGGGCCCTTGTCCTCGCGGTCCTCGCGGCGAGGCCGCTCGTCCTGCTTGATGACCTCGCCCTGGACCACCTTGCCGTCCGGCTGGTGCATCCGGGCCTGCTGAAATGCCTCTCCGAAGCTGCCGGGAGCGGCCACGGCGCTCATCCGCCGCTCCAGTGAGCGCTCCGCGTAACGGCTCAGAACCGACCGTACCGGCGGTACGAGCAGCACCAGCCCCAGCACATCGGTGATCAGCCCCGGCAGCATGATCAGCAGCCCGCCCAGCATCAGGAAGCCATTGCCACCGCTGCCCGAGCCGGTGTCCGGGCCGAGGACCTCTCCCGGGTGCTCCCGCTGCTGCCGCTGCTGTCGTTGCAGCGTCTCGGTCAGATTGCGGAAGGCCCGGCGGCCCGCGCTCTTCATGACCACCGCTCCGAGCACTACTCCGCCGACGAGCAGCAGCAGGACCGCCAGCCCGCCCGCGACGTCGCCCACGACGGTCAGCAGCCAGATCTCCAGCACCAGCCAGACGGCGATGCCCAGCGGGATGAGGGTGCGAGCACGGGAACGCTTGGGAGCGGTGCCGGCCGGTTGCGCTGTCGTCATGTCCCCAGTGTGCCTGGGACCACATCTGAACGGCGTATGAGGACGGTCAAAATGACCGTCCCGAATCAGCCGGACTTACGGCCGAGCAGACGGTTGGCCCTGGACTCGACGCCCCACGCCGTGACCCGCCAGAGCGCCTCGACGACGATGTCACGGCTCATCTTGGAATCTCCCAGCGCCCGTTCGACAAAAGTGATGGGCACCTCGACCACATGGAAGCCCGCGTCAACGGCACGCCGGGCGAGGTCGACCTGGAAGCAGTAGCCCTGCGAGGAGACGGCGTCGAGGCCGAGCCCTTCCAGGGTCTCTCTGCGGAAGGCCCGGAATCCGCCGGTGACATCGCGGATCGGAACGCCGAGCAGGACCCGTGAATAGGTACTGCCGCCACGGGAGAGGATCTCTCTGCTCCTGGGCCAGTTGACAACGCGGCCGCCCGGCACCCAGCGCGAACCGAGGACCAGATCAGCGCCCTTGAGCGCGGTCAGCAGGCGGGGCAGTTCCTCGGGCTGGTGGGAGCCGTCGGCGTCCATCTCGATGAGTACGCCGTAACCGTGCTCGATGCCCCAGCGGAAGCCCGCCAGATAGGCGGCGCCGAGGCCCTGCTTGCCCTTCCGGTGCAACACCTTGACCTGGCTGTCCTCGGCGGCCAGCTCATCGGCGATCTTGCCGGTGCCGTCAGGGCTGTTGTCGTCGGCGATGAGGATGTCGGCCGCCGGCACCGCGGCGCGCACCCGGGAGACGATCGGCCTGATGTTCTCGGCCTCGTTGTAGGTCGGGATGATCACCAAGGCTGTACCGAGCGGGCCGTACCGCCTCTGATCACCGTCGTTCACTACTGCCCCTTAATCGCCGTACGCCTATGCACACCTTAGCGAGCACGCCGGGGGCAACGACCACCATGGTGGTGAGACGGAGCGCGGGCGAGGGGCGATGTCCGGAGATGGTGTACGGAACCGGAGATCTCATATGAACACGAACTGCGGATCGGGACCCGGCGTCCTTCGGGCCGACCTGGGACCCGCTGGCTGCGGGTCGACCGAAAGCCGTTGTCTACTGAACGCCGGGCCCCACCCGGGTCGCACCCGCCGGCCGGCTTGCCCCTTCCCCGGCCCCCTGAACACGAGCGCTGGACCTGGCTCCCAGCGGTGGTGCGCCGGTGCGGCACACCGCCCCATGGCCCAGCGGTGTTCGAAGACTGCGTGAAGGTTGCCGGACGGACATCCTGTGGTGGACTCGGCCGAACCTACCCGCCGGTGGCTACTTACTGTCAATAGCCGTTTGACCTGCGACGTTGCCGCAAATCACCAGGTCAGCGGGGAAGATCCGCAGGTCGCGGCGGAGACCGGCGGGCATCGGTCGGCGGTACGAAATGTCCGTACGTCACTCATTCGGTCGCACGAACACCGTTCGCCCGAACACCACCGTCCGCAGGCACTCGGGCAGCGGACGGCCCGGTGTGAGATCCGGCAGACCGGGCGTACCGGAGCGCGGATCGGTGGACCAGCGGGCCACCCGGTCGTCGGGAGCCTGGACCACCAACTCGTCGGTGCGCCAGACGGCGTAGTCGGCGGGAGCGCCGGGCACGAGCGTGCCCGCGTCGTCCCGTCCGACGGCCCGCCAGCCGCCACGGGTATGGGCGGTGAACGCGGCACGCACCGAGATCCGGTGCTCGGGAGTGCGGTGGAACGCCGCCGCCCGGACCGTGCCCCAGGGATCCGTCGGGGTCACCGGGCTGTCCGATCCGAAGGCCAGCGGGACACCGGCGCGCAGCAGCGCGGCGTACGGATTGAGCGTACGGGCGCGGTCGGCGCCGAGCCGTCGCGCGTACATACCGTTCTCGCCGCCCCAGAACGCGTCGAAGGCCGGCTGCACGGAAGCGGTGAGTCCCAGCTCCGCGAAGGCGGAGATGGTCTCGGAGGTGAGCATCTCGGCATGTTCGACGCGATGCCTGGCCGCTCTGATACGCGCCAGGCCCAGCCGCTCCGCCGCGGCCCGTACACCGTCGACGACGGTACCGATCGCGGCGTCGCCGATGGCATGGAAGCCGGCCTGCAGCCCGGCCTCGGTGCAGGCGGCGACATGGGCCGCGACCGCCGCCGCGTCGAGATGGGCGGTGCCGCGGTGCGCGGCGTCGGCGTACGGATCGCGCAGAGCGGCGGTGTGGGAGCCCAGCGAACCGTCGACGAAGAGATCACCAGCGGCTCCCACGGCGCCCAGCTCACGGACGCGCCTGGCGCCCTTCTCGTCGGTGATCTGCTCGGCCCAGTAGCCGTGGAGCCGCGGCCCCGGCTCCTCGGCCGCCAGTTTGAGCAGCGCGGTGAAGTCCTCCTCGTCGGAGATGTCCGGCCCCGCGCACTCATGGAGGGTCCCGATGCCGAGCGACGCGGCCCGGTGCCGCGCCGCCCGCTGGGCCTCGGCGCGCTGGCGCGCGGTGATGGCGCCGTGGGCCGCCGCGCGTACGGCGTGGTGCGCGGCGGCGGTCAGCGGAGCGTCCGGATGGTAGCCGGTGAGTGAGGTGACACCGGGAACGAGATCGAGCAGGGCGGTGGTCACCACCGCCGAGTGCACGTCGATCCGGGTCAGATAGAGCGGCCGGCCGCCGGCCGCCTCGTCGAGTTCGGCGCGGGACGGCGGGCGCTGTTCCGGCCAGCGGGTGGGGTCCCAGCCGTGACCGAGAAGAATCCGGTCGCCGGGATGCGCGGCGCGGTGGGCCCGTACGAGTGAGAGCGCTTCCTGCAGGCCGGCGGCGGCGGAGAGATCGAGGCCGGTGAGGGCGAGGCCGGTCGCGGTGGTGTGGACATGGGCGTCGGTGAACGCGGGCGTGACGAGTGCGCCTTCGAGGTCGATGACCTCGTCGACACCGGAGGAGAAGGCGTCCGCGGCGCCTTCCGAGCCGACCCAGGCGACATGGCCGCGTTCGACGACCATGGCGGTGGCGAAGGGGTCGGCGGGGCTGTGGACTTCTCCACCGCGCAGCAGCACGGTGCGGGGTTCTGGTCTTTATAAACACCTGACGCTGCCCACGAATAACCTAGTGTAGCTCAGCGTGGCCGGTAAAGAAATGACAGATAAAAAACACACGGGAGCAAGCTACCTGGCGACAGAATAGA
>NZ_JARBAE010000052.1:0-47837 GCF_033795305.1 Streptomyces sp. AK02-01A | reverse complement strand
GCGCTCCAGTGCGACGCCCGTGGCTACGACCAGACCCATCCCGAGGCAGGCGCCGCGCTCAACGCGGACTACGAACTGCCCTGACCGGCGCGCTCTCCCATCGTCGGAGGAGACAGCACCTCATGTACCGACCAGCCATCAGAAAGCGGCGCGCGGCGGCCCCGCTCGCCGTCGCCGCTCTGCTCGCGGCGGGCGCCGTGGTCCTGCCGGCCCCGGCCGCCCACGCGGCGGGCAGCGTAGTCAAGGTCACCGGGTCGCAGGGAAACTGGCAGCTCACCGTCGACGGAGCGCCCTATCAGGTCAAGGGCCTGACCTGGGGCCCCGCCGTGGCGGACGCCGCGCGCTATATGCCCGATGTCAAGTCGATGGGCGCCAACACCGTACGGACCTGGGGCACCGACGCCACCACCGCGCCGCTACTGGACGCGGCCGCCGCCAACGGCGTCAAGGTCATCGCGGGCTTCTGGCTCCAGCCGGGCGGCGGGCCCGGCAGCGGTGGCTGTGTCAACTACCTCACGGACACCACGTACAAGAACGACATGCTCGCCGAGTTTCCCAGGTGGGTGGACACCTACAAGGACCACCCCGGTGTACTGATGTGGAACGTCGGCAACGAGTCCGTCCTCGGACTGCAGAACTGCTACAGCGGGACCGCGCTGGAGCAGCAGCGCGACGCGTACACCTCCTTTGTCAACGAGATCACGAAGAAGATCCACGCCGTCGATCCCAACCACCCGGTGACCTCGACCGACGCGTGGACCGGCGCGTGGCCGTACTACAAGCGCAACGCGCCCGATCTCGATCTGTACGCGGTGAACTCCTACGGCGACGTGTGCAACATCAAGCAGACCTGGGAGTCCGGCGGCTACACCAAGCCGTACATCGTCACCGAGGGCGGTCCGGCCGGTGAGTGGGAGGTGCCGAACGACGTCAATGGCGTGCCCGACGAGCCGGCCGACACCGCGAAGGCGGCCGGCTACACCAACGCCTGGGGCTGTATCACCGGACACCGGGGCGTGGCGCTCGGAGCGACGCTCTTCCACTACGGCACCGAGTACGACTTCGGCGGCGTCTGGTTCAATCTGCTGCCCGCCGGTCAGAAGCGGCTCTCGTACTACGCGGTCAAGAGGGCGTACGGCGGTGACACCTCGCACGACAACACACCGCCGGTGATCTCCTCGATGACCGTCGACGGAGCCGCGTCGGTGCCGGCGGGCCGGGAGCTCACCGTCCGCGCCGCCGTCGCGGATCCGGACGGCGACCCGCTCTCCTACCAGGTGCTGTTCGGCAGCAAGTACCTGGACAACTCCGGCCAGTTGACCGACGCGCCCTTCACCGCGCAGGGCGGCGGGACCTTCAAGGTGACCGCACCCGACCGGCTCGGCGTGTGGAAGGTCTATATCAAGGCCATGGACGGAAAGGGCAATGTCGGCATCGAGACCACGTCGTTCAAGGTGGTGCCGCCGCCGGTCGGCGGGACCAATGTCGCCAGAGGCAAGCCGGCCACGGCCTCCACCTCGCAGCCCACCGGTACGGGCTGTCCCTGCACCGCAGGTAACGCGGTGGACGGCTCGCTCGACACCCGGTGGGCCAGCGACTGGAGCGACCCGCAGTGGGTCCAGGTCGACCTCGGCGGTACGACCGCGTTCCGCCATGTCCAGCTCGCCTGGGAGACGGCGTACGCCAAGAACTACACCGTCCAGACCTCCGACAACGGCGTGGACTGGACCACTCTGCGTACCGTCACCGATGGCAACGGCGGGATCGACGACCTCGACCTCGCCGGAAACGCCCGCTATGTAAGGGTCAACGCGACCGTGCGCGGCACTCCCTGGGGTTATTCGCTCTACGAGTTCGGTGTCTATAGCTGAGCGCGTAGGCCGCGCCGTCTCCTCCCCGCCGTCGGCGCGGCACAGCGGTCCGCGAAACGGGCCGGAACGGGCACAGTCGATGCTGCGAAGAGCCTGGTCGAGGCCGGTCCCTTGCTTGTACAAACGACGCATGAGCCCGAACGGGTGCTGAGCCGCAGCAAAGCAGGGAAGTGTGTCGTGGACACCGACGAACGCCGACGAGAAATCCTTGAGATCGCCCGACGGGACGGGGCGGTGGAAGTCACCGCGCTGGCCGGAAGACTCCGCGTGGCCAAGGAGACCGTCCGGCGGGACCTGCACGCCCTGGAGGAGCACGGGCTGGTGCGGCGCACCCACGGCGGCGCCTATCCGGTGGAGAGCGCCGGCTTCGAGACGACCCTCGCGGTACGGACGACCCGGCTCGTACCGCAGAAGTCCCGGATCGCGGCGGCCGCCGCCGATCTTCTCGGTGACGCGGAAACGGTCTTCGTCGACGAGGGCTTCACGCCGCAGCTCGTCGCCGAGGCCCTGCCCAGGGACCGGCCGCTGACCGTGGTCACCGCGTCCCTCGCCGTGGCGACCGCGCTCGCCGACGCGGAGAAGATCGCGGTGCTGCTGCTCGGCGGCCGGGTGCGCGGCTCCACGATGGCCACGGTCGACCACTGGACCACCCGGATGCTCTCCGAGTTCGTCATCGACCTGGCGTATGTCGGAGCGAACGGCATCTCCCGTGAATACGGCCTGACCACCCCTGATCCGGCCGTCAGCGAAGTGAAGGCACAGGCGATGCGCAGCGCCCGCCGCCGGGTCTTCGCGGGAATCCACACGAAGTTCGGCGCGGTCAGTTTCTGCCGCTTCGCCGAGGTCGCGGATTTCGAATCCATCGTCACGGACGCGGGGCTGCCCTCGGCCGAGGCCCAGCGCTACTCGCTCCTCGGACCGCAGGTCATCCGCGTCTGAGTCCGCCCCATGCCCTCCCGTACGCCCATGGGCCCACTCGGGCGCCCGTCGGCCGCCGCCTTACCGGCCGGGAGGCGGGGCAGAGACGTCCCAGAACCTCGCACGCTCCACATGAACCCGTACGAACACCACCAGCCTCATCAACGTCGCAGAACCCGGAAAACCCGGCGAACCTCTCAGTTTTCAGGCAAACGAATGATCAGGAGAATCTCATGCCACTCCAGCAACGACGACGCGGAATCCGTGTACGCCTGGGCGCGACCGCGGGACTGGCGGCCCTTCTCGCCGGCTGCAGCGGCGCGGGCGGCGGCGCCTCCTCAGGAGGAGACGAAACCCTCAATGTGCTCATGGTGAACAACCCGCAGATGATCGAGTTGCAGAAGCTGACCGCGGACAACTTCACGAAGGAGACCGGCATCAAGGTCAACTTCACGGTCCTGCCGGAGAACGACGTCCGCGACAAGATCACGCAGGACTTCTCCAACCAGGCCGGCCAGTACGACGTCGCCACCATCAGCAACTTCGAGGTGCCGTTCTACGCGAAGAACGGCTGGCTGCACCCGCTCGACGAGTACACCGCCAAGGACACGGCCTTCGACCAGGGCGACATCCTCAAGCCGCTGCAGGAGTCCCTCACCGCGGAGGACGGCAAGCTCTACGCCGAACCCTTCTACGGCGAGTCGTCCTTCCTCATGTACCGCAAGGACGTCTTCGACGCCAAGGACCTGAAGATGCCCGCGAAACCCACCTGGCAGCAGGTCGCCGATCTCGCCGCCGAGGCGGACGGCGCGCAGAGCGGGATGAAGGGCATCTGTCTGCGCGGACTGCCCGGCTGGGGCGAGGTCATCGCGCCGCTGACCACCGTCGTCAACACCATGGGCGGCACCTGGTTCACCAAGGACTGGCAGGCGCGGCTCACCTCACCCGAATTCACCAAGGCCACGCAGTTCTATGTCGACCTGGTCCGTAAGCACGGCGAGTCCGGCGCGCCGCAGTCCGGCTACGCCGAGTGCCTCAACAACATGACGCAGGGCAAGACGGCCATGTGGTACGACGCCACCGCAGGCGCCGGATCGCTGGAAGCCGCCGGATCCCCGGTCAAGGGCAAGATCGGCTATGTGCCGGCGCCCGTGGACAAGACGGACAGCTCCGGCTGGCTGTACACCTGGGCCTGGGGCATGCAGAAGGCGTCAGGCAAGACGGAGAGCGCGTGGAAGTTCATCTCCTGGGCGTCCGGCAAGGACTACGAGAACCTCGTCGGCGAGAAGATCGGCTGGGCCAATGTGCCCGCCGGCAAGCGCGCCTCGACCTACGCCAACCCCGACTACCTCAAGGACGCGAGCGCGTTCGCCGAGGTCACCAAGGAAGCCATCGCCAACGCCAATCCGCGCGACCCGGGCACCCAGCCGCGCCCGACCGTCGGCATCCAGTTCGTCGACATCCCGGAGTTCACGGACCTGGGCACCAAGGTCTCCCAGGAGATCAGCGCGGCCATAGCGGGCAAGAAGTCCGTCGCCGAGGCGCTGAAGGTCTCGCAGGCGCTCGCGGAGAAGGTCGCCGAGGAGCAGCGGTGAGCACCTCCGTCCATACCCCCTCGCTGTCCCCGGCCGGCGCGTCGCGCCCCTCCCCGCCGCGGCGGGGAGGCCGGGGGACTCCGGGACGGGCACGCGCCTGGGCCACCAGGGCGCCACTGCTGCCCGCCCTGGTCTTCCTGGTCGCGGTCACCCAGCTTCCCTTCGTGGCGACGCTGGTGATCTCGCTCTTCGACTGGAACTCGCTCGCTCCCGACGAGCGCTCCTTCGCCGGGCTCGGCAACTACGGATCGGTCTTCACCGACGCCTCGCTGCGCGACTCGGTGTTCACCACGGTCCTGCTCACCGCGACCGTCGTCATCGTCAGCGTGGTGCTGGGGCTGCTGCTGGCCCTGCTGCTCGACCGTGAATTCAGAGGTCGCGGATTTGTCCGCACCCTGCTCATCACGCCGTTCCTGCTGGTCCCGGTCTCGGCGGCGCTGCTGTGGAAGCACGCGCTCTACAATCCCGAGTACGGCCTGCTGAACGGAGCGTGGGCCTGGTTCACCGGACTGTTCGGCGACTCCGCCGCCGCCCAGCCCGACTGGATCTCGGACATGCCGCTGATGGCGGTCGAGGCCGCTCTCGTCTGGCAGTGGACACCATTCATGATGCTCATCCTGCTCGCCGGACTCCAGAGCCGGCCCGCCGAGATGATGGAGGCCGCGCGGCTGGACGGCGCGACCGCCTGGCAGATGTTCCGCTATCTGACGCTGCCGCATCTGCGCCGCTATCTGGAGCTCGGCCTCCTGCTCGGCTCGATCTACATCGTGCAGAACTTCGACGCGGTGTTCACCCTCACCTCCGGCGGACTGGGCACCGCGAACCTTCCGTACACCATCTACCAGACCTTCTACCAGGCTCACGAATACGGACTGGCCTCCGCGGCCGGAGTGGTCGTCGTGATCGGCACGATCGTGATCGCGACCTTCGCCCTGCGGGTTGTCTCGTCCCTCTTCAGTGAGGAGGCGGGCCGCGCATGAGCACTCACTCCGTCACGCGAACCCCGGTGACCGCCGCCTCGGCCGCGCGCCGCCGCCTCGATCCGTACGCACCCGCCGCCCGGCGGGCCAGGCGGCGCTCCGCCGGGCTGGGCCTGCTGGCCTGGATCGTCGGCATCGTCTTCTGTCTGCCGGCGCTGTGGATGCTGCTCACGTCCTTCCACTCCGAGGCGGACGCGGCGACCAATCCGCCGTCGCTCGCCGCGGGCCTCACGCTCGACAGCTATCGGGTGTTCTTCGGCGCCGGAGGCGGAGCGAGCCCCTGGCCACCGCTGATCAACTCGCTGACCGCGTCGCTCTTCTCCACGCTGTTCGTGCTCGTACTGGCCCTGCCGGCCGCGTACGCGCTCTCCATCAAACGCGTGGAGAAGTGGACGGACGCGATGTTCTTCTTCCTCTCCACCAAGATGCTGCCCGTCGTCGCCGGACTGCTGCCCGTGTATCTCTTCGCGAAGAACATCGGCATGCTGGACAACATCTGGCTGCTCGTCATCCTCTACACCTCGATGAATCTGCCGATCGCGGTCTGGATGATGCAGTCCTTCCTCGCGGACGTGCCGGTCTCCATCATCGAGGCCGCGCAGGTGGACGGAGCCCGGCTGCCGACCGTCCTGGCCAGAGTGGTGGCCCCGGTGGCCGCGCCGGGAATCGCGGCCACCGCGCTGATCTGCTTCATCTTCAGCTGGAACGAACTGCTCTTCGCCCGGGTGCTCACCGGGGTGACGGCCCAGACCGCTCCAGTCTTCCTGACGGGTTTCGTCACCAGCCAGGGGCTCTTCCTCGCCCAACTGTGCGCCGCGTCCGTCGTCGTGTCCCTGCCGGTGCTCGCCGCCGGCTTCGCAGCCCAGGACAAGCTTGTCCAGGGCCTTTCCCTTGGAGCTGTTAAATAATGAGGGCAGCGATCGTCGAAGCCCCCGGCAAGGTCTCCGTCACAACGGTTCCCGACCCCACTCCGGGCCCCCGGGACGTGGTCGTCTCCGTCGCCGCGTGCGGACTCTGCGGTACCGATCTGCACATTCTGCAGGGCGAGTTCGCGCCCACTCTGCCGATCGTGCCCGGCCATGAGTTCGCCGGCGAGATCGTGGGCATCGGCTCGGAGGTCACCGAACTGTCCGTGGGTGACCGGGTCGCCGTCGATCCCTCACTGCACTGTCACGAATGCCGCTACTGCCGGGCCGGACGGGGAAACCTCTGCGACCGGTGGGCGGCCATCGGTGTGACCGAGCCGGGCGGAGCGGCCGAGTTCGCCGTCGCTCCCGTGGCCAACTGCGTACGCCTGCCCGATCACATCGATGTGAAGGACGCGGCGCTGATCGAGCCACTGTCCTGCGCGGTCCGCGGTTACGACGTCCTCAGCTCCACTCTCGGCGCCGAGGTACTGATCTACGGCTCCGGCACAATGGGCCTGATGATGCTGGAACTCGCCAAGCGCACCGGAGCGGCCGCCGTCGACATCCTGGACATCAATCCGGACCGGCTGGCGACCGCCGCCAAGCTCGGCTGCTCGCGCTCCGCGGCCTCGGCGGAGGAGTTCGACCGGCCCGGCGGCTGGGACGTCGTCATCGACGCCACCGGCAACGCCGGAGCCATCCAGGACGGCCTCGGCCGGGTCGCCAAGGGAGGCACCTTCCTCCAGTTCGGCGTCGCCGACTACGCGACGACCGCGGTCATCGAGCCGTACCGCATCTACAACCAGGAGATCACCATCACCGGCTCCATGGCGGTGCTGCACAGTTACGAGCGGGCCGCCGCGCTGTTCGCCACCGGCGTGCTCGATCCCGCGGTCTTCATCAGCGACCGGCTGCCGCTGGAGCAGTACCCGCAGGCGATCGACCGGTTCAAGGCGGGCCAGGGCCGCAAGATCGTGGTCGAGCCGTGACCGGTGTCTCGCGCGCGGGCCGGCGACCCGTCCTGGTGATGGGAGAGGCGCTGATCGATCTCGTCCCGTCGGCGGACGATCCGGAGACGCACCGCGCCCAGCCCGGCGGCGCTCCCGCCAATGTGGCCGCGGGGCTGGCCCGGCTCGCCACACCGAGCTGGTTCGCCGGGGCGCTCGGCGGCGACGGCTTCGCCCGTACCATCGAGCGGCGGCTGGTCTCCGCCGGCACGGAACTCGGTCTGTGCGCCCGCTCGCCGCTGACCACGGCGCTCGCGGTCGCCGACCCGGGCCCGGACAGCACGGGCTACCACTTCCACCTCCAGGACACGGCGACCTTCAGGATCCCGGACCGCGCCGCGGACGTGGACCGGTTCGGCGCGGTGTACGTGGGCGGGCTCGCGGCGGTCGTCGAGCCGGCCGCCGCGGCCGTCGCGGCCACCGCTCGCGCGGGCGCCGAACGCTCCCTGCTGGTGATGGATCCCAATGTGCGCGAGGACCGCACACTCGATCCGGAACTGAGCACGCGCAGACTGCGCGACCTCTGCTCGCTGGCGCATGTGATCAAGGCCAGCGACGAGGACATGGCCCGGCTCTGGCCGGACAGCGCGCCCGACGAGACCTGCCGGCGGCTGGCGGCGGAGGGCCGGCTCGTGGTGCTCACCCGCGGCGCCCGGGGCAGTACGGCCTACACCCGCGCCGGTGAACCGGTGTCCGTGCCGGCGGTGCCCGTCGACGTGGTCAACACGATCGGTGCGGGTGACGCCTTCATGGCCGGTGTCCTCAACTGGCTGACCACCACCGGCGCGCACCGCGACGGCGGCGCGGACCGGCTGCCGCGCGACCGGGTGGAGGCGATGCTGGGCTTCGCCTCCCAGGTGGCCGCCTCGGTGTGCGCCCAGACAGGTACGGAACCCTCGATGCCGGCCCGGATCTGATCGGGCCGGGACCACAGCGGTCAGGACCGGAGCAGGACGGAGGCGGCCGATACCGCCCCCCACAGGCCGGAGCCACCGCCCTTCCCCGAAAGGGCGGTGGCTCCGGCAGTCCTCCGGCGGACCGGACAGGAATCAGGCACGCCCGCCGGACGCCGCGCGGATGATCTCGGCGTAACGGTGGCCGCTGCTCTTGACGGTGCGGCGCTGCGTCTCGTAGTCCACGTGGACCAGACCGAACCGCTTGTCGTAGCCGTACGCCCACTCGAAGTTGTCCATCAGCGACCAGGCGAAGTACCCGGCCAGCGGAGCGCCCTTCTCCACGGCCCGCGCGCAGGCCGCCAGGTGCTCCTCCAGATACCGGACCCGCTCCGGGTCGTCCACGGTGCCGTCCGCCCGGACGACGTCCGGGAAGGCCGAGCCGTTCTCGGTGATGTAGATGCGCCGCGCGCCGTACTCCTCGGTCAGCCGGAGCAGAAGCTGCTCCAGACCGTCCGCGTGCACCTCCCAGCCCATGTGAGTGTGGCGGCCGCCGGCCACGTCGACCTGCTTGGCGAAGGGCGCGGGTCCTGTCGGGTCGTCCTGGACGATCTGGCGGAAGTAGTAGTTCAGTCCCAGCCAGTCCAGTGGCGCGGCGATGGTCTCCAGGTCGCCGGGGCGTACGGGCAGCTCCACGCCGTACAGGTCGACCATGTCCTGCGGGTAGCCGCGGCCGAGGATCGGGTCCATCCACCAGCGGTTGGTGTGGCCGTCCGCCCGGACGGCGGCGGCGCGGTCCGCGTCGCTGTCGCTGGCCGGCTCGATCGGGCTGAGGTTGTTGACGATGCCGACCCGGGCGTCCGAGGAGGCCGCGCGGATCGCCTGCACGGCCAGACCGTGGCCGAGGTGCAGGTGGTACGAGGTGCGCACGGCGGCCGTGAGGTCGGTCAGACCGGGCGCCATCTTGCCTTCGAGGTGACCGATCCACGACGAGCACAGCGGCTCGTTGAGGGTCGCCCAGTCCTTCACACGGTCGCCGAGACGCTCGGCGACGACGGAGGCGTACGCGGCGAAGTGCTCCGCGGTGTCACGGGACGGCCAGCCGCCCCGGTCCTGGAGCGCCTGCGGCAGATCCCAGTGGTAGAGCGTCGCGAAGGGCGTGATGCCGGCCTCCAGCAGACCGTCCACCAGCCGGTCGTAGAAGGCGAGTCCGGCCTTGTTCACCGGTCCGTCGCCGCCGGGCACGATCCGGGGCCAGGCCAGCGAGAAGCGATAGGCGTCGACGCCCAGCTTCTTCATCAGACCGATGTCCTCGGGGACACGGTGGTAGTGGTCGCAGGCCACATCGCCGTTGTCGTTGTTGTCGATGGTGCCGGGCGTGTGGGAGAACGTGTCCCAGATGGAGGGAGCGCGGCCGTCCTCGGCCACGGCTCCCTCGATCTGGTACGCGGCCGTGGCGACGCCCCAGGTGAAATCAGGTGGGAGGGCGCTCAGGTCGTTCACGGACTGCCTTTCTGGTGTGGTCACTTGACGGCGCCCGCGGTCAGGCCGGCGACAAGGTAGCGCTGGAGGAAGAGGAACCCGATGACGACGGGCACGCTGACGACCAGCGACGCGGCCATGATCTGGTTCCAGTAGACGTCGTTCTGTGTGGCGTAGCCCTGCAGACCGACGGCGAGGGTGCGGGTGTCGTCGTTCGTCATGACGGAGGCGAAGAGGACTTCGCCCCAGGCCGTCATGAACGCGTAGACGGCGACGGCGACGATGCCGGGAACCGCGGCCGGCACCACCACTCTGAAGAGCGCGCCGAGCGGTCCGTTGCCGTCCACCAGAGCGGCTTCGTCCAGTTCCTTCGGGATGGAGTCGAAGTAGCCGATCAGCATCCAGATGGAGAAGGGCAGCGAGAACGTCAGATAGGTGAGGATCAGTCCGCCGCGTGAGCCGTACAGCTCGATGCCCGTGGTGTTCCCGATGTTGACGAAGATGAGGAACAGCGGGAGCAGGAAGAGGATGCCCGGGAACATCTGGGTGGAGAGCACCGTCACGGTGAAGACCCGCTTGCCGCGGAACCGGTAGCGGCTCACGGCGTACGCGGCGAACACCGCGATCACCACGGAGAGCACCGTCGCGGAACCCGCCACGATCAGTGAGTTCACGAAGTACTTGCCGAGCGGAACCGTCTTCCAGATGTCGAAGTACGGACGGACGGTGAAGTTCGTCGGGAACCACTGGAACTTGCCGGAGACGTCCTGGAGCGGCTTCAGCGAGCTGCTGATCATCACATAGACCGGCAGCAGGGCGAAGGCCGCCAGCAGCGTCAGGACAACACGGCGCGTCCACACGAAGGACTGCGGCGGTGCGATGGGAGACCTGGCACTAGACATCGGAGCCCTTCCTTCCGCGGGAGGTGACCAGCAGATAGACGGCCGTGACCAGCAGCAGGAAGAGCAGCAGCAGTACGGACATCGCGGAGCCGGAACCGAAGTTCCAGGTCACGAACGACGATTGGTAGATATGGATGGAGATCAGGTCCGCCGCCTCCGGCGCCGACTTCCCGAACAGCACATAAGGCGTGTTGAAGTCGTTGAACGTCCAGAGGAACAGGACGAGCACCAGCACCTGGTTGACCGGGCGCAGCGACGGCAGCGTGATCTTGCGGATCTGCTGCCAGATGCCCGCTCCGTCGATCGAGGCGGCCTCGTACAGCTCACGCGGGATGTTCTGCAGCGCGGCCATGAGCATCAGGAACGCGAACGGCCAGGACTTCCAGAGTGAGACGACGACCAGCGCGATGAAGCTGTTGTCGCCGATCAGCCAGAACGACGCCTTGTCGGTGAGCCCGAGCTGGTCGTGCAGGACGTGATTGATGATGCCGTTGTCGTGCTGGAACATGAATGCCCAGGTGATGACGGCCGCGTAGACAGGAAGGGCATACGGGACGAGGAAGATCGTCCGCAGGATGCTCCGGCCGCGGAAGTTCTCCTGCAGCATGATCGCCGCCGTGACACCGAACAGCCATGACAGCCCGACGGAGATCACGGTGAAGGCGCAGGTCACGAGGAACGAGTGAAGCAGCGCCTGACCGATCGGGGCGTCGAAGTCGATGGCGACCTTGTAGTTGTCGAACCCCGCGGACGGGGCGTTGCCCCAGTTCCGGATGAAGAACTGGGTGAGCTGACGGAAGCTCACCCAGATCCCGATGATCATCGGGATCAGGTGGACGAGCAGTTCGAGCACGACTGCGGGCAGCAGCAGGAGATAGGGCAGTCCGCCCTGGCGGATCCGGTCGGGGATGCGCGGAAACCTCTTCCGCGCACCCCCAGTGCCCCGGTTCTCTCCGCTGCCCGCCTTGTGCGCACGGCTCGGTGTCACGGTGGCGGTCATGGAGTGTGCCTCACTGCTGCATTTGCTGCTGGGCCTTGTTCAGGCGTTCCTTGACGGACTCGGTGGTCACCGGGCGTCCGGCTGCGGCGTCGGCCCACAGCTCCTTGACGGCCGTTCCGACCGTCGTCTCGAACTGCGACTCCGTGGGGACCTGCGGGAGCGGCGCGGCGCTGGTGGCCAGCGTGTCGCGGAGGACCTTCAGATCGGGCGCGGAGAACGCCGCGTCGGCCTGGGCCGACTTGACCGGCGGGATCGAACCGAACGTCTTGTTGAGCAGCTTCTGCTCTTCGTCGCTCGTCATGAACTTCACGAACTTCTTGGCGCCGTCGATGTTCTTGGTGTTCTTGAACACCGCCATGTTGATACCGGCGACCATCGAGTTGATGCTCTGGTCGGCACCCGGCGCGCCCGACTGGACCGGAACAGGCGCGACGCCCCAGTCCTCGGGCTTCATGCCCTGGGAGGCGAAGGTCGAGGCCGCGGCCTGCCACAGGACCATGGCCGTCTTGCCCTTGGCGAAGTCCGTGAGGGACTGGTTCTGGGCGTACTCCGCGTTACCCGGAGCGATGATCTTGTCCTTGGCCATGAAGTCGACGTACTGCTTCACAGCGGCGACGGCACCATCGGAAGTAAAGGTCGGTTTGCCCGATTTGTCGAAGAAGTCCACTCCGTGCTGCTTGCCGAGGACAAACACCTGGTGGATGTTGTTCGACAGGTTTCCGCCCTCGGCACCGAGGGCCCACTTGTCGTCCTTGGAGATCTTCTTGCCGTCGGCGACCAGTTCGTCCCAGGTGGCCGGCGGCTTCGAGATACCCGCGTCGGAGAACATCTGCTTGTTGTAGTAAAGCGCGTAGGCCAGCGAGTACAGCGGCACGGCTGCGGGGTCCTGACCCTCCGCACCGGACGCGGCGACCGCTGAATCGACGAAGCGGTCCCGGCCGCCGATCGCGTCGAAGTTCTTCTGGTCCCACGGCAGCAGGGCGCCGGTGGCCTGGAGAGAGGCCGACCAGGTGTTGCCGATGTTCAGGACGTCGGGGCCCTGGCCGGAGGTGGTGGCGGCGAGGATCCGGTTGAGCAGATCCGACCACGGGATGACCTCAAGCTTGACCTTGATGCCGGTCTGCTCCTCGAACTTCTTGAGTTCGGGGGTGAGTATCTTCTTGTCCGCCTCGACGCTGGGGCCCTGGTTGGACGCCCAGTAGGTGAGGGTCTTCGGCGATTCGTTGCTTCCACTGTCGGACGACGAACCGCCACCGCATCCGGCGGTGACGGCTGCGAGGGCACTGACGATGGTGACTGCTGCTGCGGCTCTGGTTCTGCGCATGTGAGGTGGCCCCTTTCCGGGGGTGGCAGCGTTCGAGAGTCGAACGGCCTCCATGACTTAATTTATGACGTGATTTAAGAGGTGAGAGAAGGTCGCGTCAAGGTCTGAGGCCGGGGTATGTTGCGTCCACGGAAGGAGCATCATGGCAGAACGCAACAGACGGACGGTGCGTGACCTGCGACGGGGCAACCGGGCAAGGGTTGTGCAACGGTTGTATTTCGACGGTCCGCTGAGCCGCCAGGAGCTCGGAGCGGCGACCGGTCTGAGTTCAGGTTCCATCAGTAACGTCGTTGCCGAGCTTGCCGCGGAGGGCCTCCTCGAAGAGGCCGGAGTCGTCGATTCCGACGGTGGCCGCCCCCGTACCCTGCTGCGTGTCGCCCCGGACGGCGGCCTGCTCATCGGCATCGACATCGGGGAAACCCGGGTCCGTGTCGAGCTGTTCGATCTGTCACTCACCGAGCTGGCCCGCACCGAACGACTGCTGGCCCAGCACGGCTACGATGTGGAACGCATCGTGTCCCACGTCCGTACTGGTGTCGCCGATGTGCTCCGTGACGCCGGCGCCGACCCGGAGCAACTTCTCGGCATCGGTATCGGCGTGCCCGGCATCATCGAGAACAGTGGTCCGCACGGAGCCGTCGTCCATGGCCAGACCATCGGCTGGAGCGCCGTACCGTTCGAGAGGCTCCTCCGCGATGCCGTGGAAGTGCCCGCCGGTGTACCACTGTTCATCGACAACGGTGCCAAGACCCTGGGACAGGCCGAGATGTGGTTCGGCGGTGGCCGGGGATCCGGGGCCGCGGCCATCGCGCTCATCGGCTCCGGTGTCGGCGCGAGCGTCATCCACGGCGGCGCCCTGGTCGAGGAGAGCGGTCGCGGCAGCGCGCTCGAATGGGGCCACACCACCGTGCATATGCGTGGACGCCGCTGCCGCTGCGGCGCCATCGGCTGTCTGGAGGCGTACGCCGGAGCGGAGGCGATGCGCGAGCGCTGGTACGAGGCCGGCGGGCCGCTCCCGGACGACGCGGACGACGAGACCGCGCTGGCCGCGCTGCTGGAGGCCGCCTTCCCTTCGGACGAGGGAGTCAGGCCCGACCCGGTGGCCGTCTCCCTCCTCGACGACACGGCCGAATGCCTGGGCGCGGCCGTCGCCGACCTGATCAACCTCTTCCTGCCCGAGCGCATCCTGCTCGGCGGCTGGGCCGGTCTGCTGATCGGCCCGCATCTGCTGCCGGCGATCCGGCGTCACGCGGAGGCGTACGCTCTCAGCCACGCGGCCGGACGTACCACCATCGAGCTGGGACAGCTCGGCCCCGACGCGGTCACCGTCGGTGCGGCCACGCTGCCTCTCGCCGCGTTTCTGGCGCGCGGCGGAAGCCGGCCGCGCGTTCCCGGACCCGCCGGTCCGGCGGAGCCCGGCGGAGTGGCCGTGACCGGGCGGTGGCGGCGCCCCGCGGCGACGGCGGGAGAGTCGTCGGGCTGAGCCGGCGGGCTCCGCCGGACCGGCGGGATCTCAGGCCGAGTCGCGCACCACCAGCACGGGTTCGAAGATCACGGACGTGACCGCCCGGTCCGCGTCGGAGAGCCGGTCCAGCAGCAGCCGGACCATCTCCGCCGCCATGTCCTCCACCGGCTGTCTGATCGTCGTCAGCGGCGGCCGACAGGTCGCGGCCGCGCTGCTGTCGTCGAATCCGATCACAGCGACATCCTCGGGCACCCGCTTGCCGTGCTCCCGCAGCACATGACAGGCACCGACCGCCATCAGGTCGTTGGCCGCGAAGACGCCGTCCAGATCCGGGTGTTCGGCCAGCAGCAGCTCCATGGCCGCCTCCCCGCTCTCCTGGGTGAACCGTCCTTCCGCGACAGGGACATACGGGTGACCACGGCGCGCCATCGTGTCGCGGAAGCCCGTCAGCCGGTCCTGGCCGGCCGGGACATCCAGCGGGCCGGTGATCGTGGCGATCCGCCGGCAGCCGCGCGCCAGCAGATGATCGGCGGCCAGCCGGGCGCCGTCCTGGTGCGCGAGGTCCACATAACTGATCCGCACCGGCCGGGCCGGACGCGCGTACAGAACCGCCGGCAGCCCCGCCTCCGTGATGAGCGCCGGCAGCGGATCCTCGGCATGAGTGGACACGACCAGCGCGCCGTCGACGTTTCCCTGGCGGAGATAGGAGACGACCTCCTCGCGGGCGCGAGAGGTCTCGGCGAACATCAGCACGGGATACATACCGCGCGGCCTGAGGTGGTTGACGACTCCTGTCACCACACGTCCGAAGAACGGGTCGGCGAAGACCTGCGCGGTGAAGGAGCCGCTCCCGCTGCCGTGTTCACCACTATTGTCGCCGTTGTCTTGATTGCCGGAATTATCCCCGCGGTTCGTCTCGGTGGAGTCCCGGCCGGCGTGGTCCTCCGGAGACGGATCGTCTCCGGCGCCCGAGACCACCAGGGCGATCGCGTCGGTGCGGCGGGTGACCAGCGAGCGGGCCGCGCGATTGGGCGTGTAGCCGGTGTCGGCCACCGCCTTCCGTACGGACTCCTGTATCGCGGCGTCGACATTGCGGACGCCGTTGATCACTCGCGAGACCGTGGCACGCGAGACACCGGCCGCCCGCGCCACATCCTCCAGGGTGGGTGCGCCGGCCGGTCGCAGATCTTCCGTCATGTCCTCAATTTACAGCATGAGGGAGAGCGCTCTCCGATGGCCGGTTCGGCGTGGTACGCCAGTTGCTCGCTCCGGTCGGCAGCCGCGCCTTCGGCCGGAGATCCAGCTTCTCCAGCGGATGGTCAATCTCCTCCCCGGTCATGCCGGCCGCCCTTCGCTCACTTTGGGAGAGCGCTCTCCCGCAGCTCGCGCAGACTCTCCAGAGGGTGCGGGCCCTGTCAATGGCGGCCAATGTGCCGTTCCGGCGGCGCGCCGCCGCCAGGGATGGCACGCTGAGTTGCGAGAAGCGGCCGGAGGGTGGTCGAGGCCTTGTCATCTGCCTTGCCCAGCCCCTAAGTTGTCCGCTTGCGACGTGTCCTACCTGCCAGTGGGGGAGCCACATCATGGCCGCATCCGGACGGCACCGCAGATACCAGCCGAGTCGTATCAACCGCGCCTCGCTGACCGTCACGGCGGGCGGCGCGGGAATGGCACTGCCGCTCATCGCCGCCGGGTCCGCGCACGGGGCGTCGGTGGATGTCTGGGAGAAGGTCGCGGCCTGCGAGTCGACCGGCAACTGGCACATCAACACCGGTAACGGCTACTACGGCGGCGTGCAGTTCACCCAGTCCACCTGGGAGGCGTACGGCGGCGGGAAGTACGCGGCGCGCGCCGATCTGGCCGACAGGGACCAGCAGATCGCGGTCGCGGAGAAGGTCCTGGAGGGACAGGGCCCCGGAGCCTGGCCCACCTGCTCGGTCCGGGCCGGACTGACGCGGGGCGCGGACGCGCCGGACATCGCGCCGGAGAAGGCCCGCGAGGGCGCCGGCGCGCCACAGGCCCAGGGCGGTGTCCAGGGCGGTGTGCAGGCCAAGGCGCGGCAGAGCGAGCAGACCCGGCCGAAGAAGACCGCCTCGCCCACCAGCGTGCCGACCCAGCGTGAGGGCTACACCGTGGCCCGTGGAGACTCGCTCTCCGAGATCGCCGTCGACGAGTCGGTCCGGGGCGGCTGGCAGCGGCTGTACGAGGAGAACCGCCGGCTCATCGGCAGCGATCCCGATCTGATCTTCCCGGGCCAGAAGCTCGTCCTGCGGGTCCAGGCGCCGCCGAAGGGCAGCGCCGCCGCTCCTGTGGCACCGCCCAAGGAGCAGGCGAAGCCCGCACCGGCCGAGAAGCCGAAGCCGGCCGCCAAGCCGAAACAGGCGGCGAAAGCGAAGCCGGCGGCGAAGCCGAAGCAGCAGGCCAAGGCGCCGGACCGCGCCGAACACCCGAAGTCGCGCGGATTCACCGCACCGGTCTCCGCCTCCACCGGCACGCCGTACCACAAGCCCGGATCCTGGGCCAGCGGCTATCACACCGGCGTCGACTTCCCGGTCCCGACCGGCACTTCCGTGAAGGCCGTCGCCGCCGGACATGTGGTCTCGGCCGGCTGGGCGGGCTCGTACGGCTACCAGGTCGTCATCCGGCATCCGGACGGCAAGTACAGCCAGTACGCGCATCTCTCCGCGCTCAATGTGCGCGAGGGCCAGCAGGTCAGCGGCGGCCAGCGGATCGCCCGGTCAGGCTCCACCGGCAACAGCACGGGACCGCATCTCCACTTCGAGGTGCGTACGGGGCCGGGTTACGGAACCGACATCGACCCCCTCGACTACCTCCGAGCGGGTGGCGTCCCGGTCTGAGGGCATGCCGGAGCGCGGACCGGCGCCACGAGGTGACCGGTCCGACTCCGTCCTGGCCGAGGAGGATGACTCCGACTCGGTCTCACGCGGGTCGCCGGGACGTCCCAGGGTGAGCAGGATCAGTCCGCCCGCGGCGACGGCTCCGGCGCACAGCGCGAGCGCCGTCCCGGGCACGCCGTACCGGAACTGCTCGCCGAAGAGAGTGAGACCCACGGCCGCGGCCACCACCGGATTGACGACCGTCACGGTGGCCAGCGGGGCCGCGAGTCCGGCGCCCCGGTAGGACGCCTGGGAGAGCAGCAGCCCGACCAACGCGAGGACCGCGATCACCAGCAGATTCGGCACCTGCACGGTCGGACTGTCGGAGGTCCAGTCCACGGCGACGGTCTTGGTGAAGACCGAGGCGATACCGAACGCGGCGCCGGCCGCACCGGCCAGAAGCACGCTCCGTACGGCGGGCCGGCCCACGAGCTGAGCGGCCAGGAAGAGCAGTCCGACCCCGCCGAAGGTCGCACCGGCCAGGATCAGCCGCTCCGCTCCGTCCAGCGAGCGGGGATCGGTGCCACCGGTCAGCGCGAGCAGACCGGCCAGTCCGACGGCCGCCATGATCGCGCCGCGCCAGGCGGTGCGGCCGGCCCTGCGGCCCACGAAGAGCGCCGCCATGGGCAGCGCGAAGACGATGGTGAGAGCACCGAGCGGCTGGACGAGGCTGAGCGGTCCGTAGGCGAGCGCGGCGACATGGAGGATCGCGCCCACACCGTTCAGCGCCACGGCGGCCCACCACATCCCGTGGCGCAGCGGAGCGTAAGGGCGGTCAGGTGTGTTCGCCGCGACGCGTTCCTGCAGGATCGCTCCGGACGCGTAGGCGACCGCGGAGACCAGCGAAAGCAGTACGGACAGCGCGAGTGCACTCATGTCTTCCACGATCTCTCGTCCGCGCGCTTCAGTCGTCGTCCTGAAGAGGTCAATCCGGCGTACTGCTGTTGTAGTACGGGGCTGGACCGGAGGTCCTCCCACGGATGGTCGCCCAGGTCGGTGAGCGATGGACCGGCGGCAGCGGAAGGCCCTTATGGTGCCCGTGACGTGGTTGCGGCGGGTGATCCGTCACGACGGCACGCGAAGCGGCGTACGGCGTACCACGCACAAGACGGCGACGTACCACGCACAAGACGGCGACGTACCACGCACAAGGGGGAAAAGAGTGGACCAGGCGGACCAGGGCGCTCGGTCGGCGCACGCCGACCGGGTCGGTCCGATCGATCTCGAAGAGGTCGGGTCGGTGGGCGGCTTCTTCGCGCTGCGGACCGGAACGCCCGCCGGCGGGCAGGTCCCGCTGGCGGCGGTGTACGCGGGCGACATCGCTCCGCTGACGGCCCGCGTCGACACGGTCGGCGCCCGGCTGCGCGCGCCCGAGCGCCGGATCGCCGCCTCCGTGGCGCAGCTCGGGTTCGCCGCCCGGCTCTGGTCGATCGCGCTCGGCTGCGCCGTACTGCGCGGCGCCGTCCCGGATCTGGACCCGGAGCGGCTGTACTGGTACCCGGACGCGGCCTCTCCGCACGACTTTCTGCTGACCGGTCTCCGGCCGCTTCCCGCCACCGCGGAGACCGTGCGCGCGGTGGTGCAGTACGGGCATCTCGTCCCGCTCGCCGAGGCCCTGCGACGAGACGGCCGTGTCTCGTCCCGGCTGCTGTGGGGAAACGCGGGCTCCGCGCTCGCCGGAGCCGTACGCGAACTGAGCGGCTGGGCGGCCCGGCACGGGAGGCCGGAGGCGGCGGAGCGTGCGGGCGCACTCGCCGCCGAGCTCTTCGGCCACCCGGACCTGTCCGCCACGGGCGCTACGGTGGCCGGAGCGTTCCGGCGCCGCAGTTGCTGTCTCTACTACCGCTGCCCGGCGGGCGGGCTCTGCGGGGACTGTGTCTTCGACCGGGCGCCGCAGCGGTCTTCCGCACAGGGGGTTTCCGGGTGACCATGTCAGGGCTGCGATCGCCGGACGAGGGCGGGGGTATGGCGTGAAGGTGGGGCTGCTGACCCGGGAGTATCCGCCGGATGTCTACGGCGGAGCGGGCGTCCATGTGGAGTTTCTGGCACGGGAGCTGCGGCGGCTGGCCGACCTGGAGGTGCACTGCTGGGGTGAGAGCGACAGCGGCGCGCCCGGGGACGCGGGAGTGGTCCGCCACCGGGCCGCCGCCGGACTCGGCGGGGCCAATGACGCGCTGCGCACCTTCTCGGTGGACCTGTCGATGGCGGCCGCGCTCGACGGACGCGAGCTGGTCCACTCCCACACCTGGTACGCCAATCTGGCCGGCCATGTCGCCAAGCTGCTGTACGGCATTCCGCATGTGGTGACCGCGCACTCCCTGGAGCCGCTGCGCCCCTGGAAGGCCGAGCAGCTCGGCGGCGGATACGCGCTGTCGAGCTGGGCCGAGCGCACGGCCGTCGAGGCCGCGGACGCCGTCGTCGCCGTCTCCAGAGGGATGCGCGACGACATCCTCGCCTGCTATCCCGCACTGGATCCGGCCCGGGTGCACATCGTCCGCAACGGCATCGACACCCGCCTCTACCGGCCGGACCACGGCACCGCCGTACTGGAGCGGATCGGTCTCGATCCCGGCCGTCCCTTCGTGCTCTTCGTCGGCCGGATCACGCGCCAGAAGGGCGTCCCGCATCTGCTGCGCGCCGCGCGTGCGCTCGATCCCGGCGCCCAGCTCGTGCTGTGCGCGGGCGCGCCGGACACTCCGGAGATCGGCAGGGAGTTCCGCGAGCTGGTCGAGGAGCTGAGGCGGACCCGGGACGGCGTGCACTGGATTCCCGAGATGCTGCCCAGGCCCGATGTGGTCCAGCTCCTCACCCACGCCGCGGTGTTCGTCTGTCCCTCGGTCTACGAGCCGCTGGGCATCGTCAATCTGGAGGCGATGGCCTGCGGGACCGCCGTCGTCGCCTCGGCGGTCGGCGGTATCCCGGAGGTCGTGGACGACGGGAGTACGGGACTGCTGGTGCCGTACGACGAGCACGCCCCGGACGCCTTCGAGTCGGGACTCACCGAGACCCTCAACCGGGTGCTCGACGATCCGGAGTCGGCGGCCCGGATGGGGGCAGCGGGACGGGAGCGTGCCGTACGGGAGTTCGGCTGGGATCAGGTGGCCCGCCGTACGTACGAGGTGTACCAGGAGCTTCTCAAGTCCGAATAGAGGGAGCGGCGATGCGTGGTGGACCTTCGGTGCTCGGAATCGTGCTGGCGGGCGGAGAAGGCAAACGCCTGCTGCCGCTCACCGCGGACCGGGCCAAACCGGCGGTGACGTTCGGCGGCACATACCGCCTTGTCGACTTCGTCCTGTCGAATCTGGTGAACGCCGACATCCTGCGCGTCTGCGTGCTGACGCAGTACAAGTCGCACTCCCTGGACCGTCATGTGAGCACCACCTGGCGGATGTCCAGCCTGCTCGGGAACTACGTCACGCCCGTCCCGGCCCAGCAGCGGCTGGGACCGCGCTGGTATCTCGGCAGCGCGGACGCGATCCTCCAGTCGCTCAACCTCGTCCATGACGAACAGCCCGACTACATCGCGGTGTTCGGCGCCGACCATGTGTACCGGATGGACCCGCGCCAGATGCTCCAGCAGCACATCGGCAATGGCGCGGGCGTCACGGTCGCGGGCATCAGAGTGCCGCGTGCCGAGGCATCCTCGTTCGGGATCATCACTCCGGCTCCGGACGGTGTCCAGGTGGCGGGATTCCTGGAGAAACCGGCCGATCCGCCGGGCCTGCCGGGCGATCCCGGACACGTCTACGCCTCGATGGGGAACTATCTCTTCACCACGAAGGTCCTGGTCGACGCGTTGCACCGGGACGCCGAGGACGCGAACTCGGTGCACGACATGGGAGGTTCCATCCTGCCGATGCTCACCGAGCGTGGCATGGCCCAGGTCTATGACTTCCAGGACAACCATGTGCCGGGCGAGACGCCTCGCGAGCACGGCTACTGGCGCGATGTGGGCACGCTCGACTCGTACTACGACGCGCACATGGATCTGATCTCGCATCAGCCGGTGTTCAACCTCGACAACCGCCGCTGGCCCATCTACACCCACTCCGGCCAGCTCCCTCCCGCGCGCTTCGTGGCGGGCGGGATCGCGAGCGAGTCGGTCGTCAGCCCCGGCTGTGTCATCCGTGGCCAGGTCACCCGCTCCGTCCTCTCGCCGGGGGTGGTGGTGGCGGAGGGCGCGGTGGTGCAGGGTTCCGTGCTGCACGACAACGTACGCGTGGGCCGGGGAGCGGTGGTGCGCGGTTCGATTCTCGACAAGAACGTGGACGTGCCGCCGGGCGCGACGATCGGCGTCAACCCGGGCCGGGACGAGGAGCTGTACACCGTGTCCAAGAACGGGATCATCGCGCTCGGCAAGGGCCAGCGAGTGGCCTGAGGCGCGGCGCGGGGCCGCGCTGTCCGGTGAACAACGGCGACGCCGGGAATAGCGGGCCGGGTGATCCGACTTGCACTTGCTGTTGTCCGGCCGGCAGCCGCGGTCACCGGCGAGAGCGAGGAGTCACATGCCCAAGGCGTACGTCTTCACCCGGCACGGCGGTCCGGAGACGGAGTCCCTCGTCGACCGGCCGCCACCGACGCCAGGCCCGGGCCAGTTGCTGGTGGCCGTGCGCGCGGCCGGCGTCAACCCCGTCGACTGGAAGCTGCGCGACGGCTATCGCAGGCCGGGTTCCGCGCCGGCGGAACTGCCGGCCGTGTTCGGCAGTGAGGCCGCGGGCGTGGTCGAGGCGGTCGGCGCCGGTGTCGAGGGTTTCGCCGTCGGAGACGCGGTGTTCGGCTCCACCCTCACCGGCGGATACGCGCGGTACACGCTGCTGCCGGTCGAGGTCACCGCGCACAAGCCGGACGCGCTGTCGTTCACGGACGCGGCGGCGCTGCCGGTCGCGGCGGCGACCGCGTACGACGCCGTGCGCCAGGCGGATCTGCCGCCCGGCGCCACCCTGCTCATCACCGGCGCCGGCGGCGGTGTCGGAGTCGCCGCGGCGCAGATCGCGCGCGCCTTCGGCCTCCGTGTCGTCGGCACGGCGAGCGAGGGCAAGAAGAAGTTCGTCGAGTCCCTCGGCGTGGTCCATGTACCACCGGGCCCGCGGCTCGCGGAGCGGGTACGGACCGCCGCGCCCGACGGTGTCGACGCCGTCCTCGACCTGGTCGGCGGCGCCGACCTGAAGGCCGTGGCCGAGCTGCTCACCGACCGTACGAAACTGATCAGCGCGGCGGACAAGGGAACGGTCCCGGGCCTCGGCGGCGCCGCGGTCGTACGGCAGCGGACGGCCGCGGTCCTCGACGAGGTCGCGAAGCTCGCCGTCAGCGGCGAGCTGGACCCGTATGTGACGCGGACCTTCCCGCTGGAGCGGGCGGACGAGGCGCTGCGCGCGGTGGAAGACGGACATACGCAAGGCAAGATCGTGATCGAGGTCGACGCATGACAACCCGACAGTCCGAGGAGCGGTCGCCGGAGGTGCGCCTCCAGGAGGCACATCCGCTGGACAGCCCCGCGCGCGCCGCGCTGACCGGCCCGCACGCCCACTTCGCCGAGCGGCGCGGCCGGCTGCTGCGCTATCCGCCCGATGTGTCGCCGTGGCTGGCCCTGCCCGACGAACCGGACGACGACGACTGGGCCGACGCCGCCGCGCTCGCCGGACCCGGCGGCTCCATCGCCCTGGCCGGATTCCGCGTCCCGCCTCCCGACGACTGGGAGATCACCTTCCGCGCCGACGGTGTGCAGTACGTCGACGCCGGACTGGTCACGGCCCCGGACGAGGAGGCCGTACGCCTCGGCCCCGCCGATGTGCCCGAGATCCTCGACCTGGTCGAACGCACCAGGCCGGGCCCGTTCATGGCGCGCACCATCGAGATGGGCACGTATCTGGGCATCCGCCGCGAAGGCCGGCTGGTGGCGATGGCCGGCGAACGGATGCGTCCGCCCGGCTGGACCGAGATCAGCGCCGTCTGCACCGACCAGGAATTCCGCGGCCAGGGCCTGGCGGCCCGGCTCATCCTGGCCGTGGCCCATGGCATCCGGACCCGAGGCGAGACGCCTTTCCTGCATGCCGCCGCGGACAACACGGGCGCCATCCGGCTCTACGAGGCGCTGGGCTTCCGGCTGCGCCGGCCGACAGCGTTCCTCGGCGCGCGCCTCCCTGGCTGAGCTCGCCGCGGGGTCACGGGACAGCCCTCGCGGTGTGCCCGGGCCCGGACCCACTGGGCCGGCCGGTCTTCGGGCGCCCGCGAAGACCGGCCGGCCGGAACCAAGGAGCCCCGGTGCGCCGGGACCGGATAAGATGTCGGGATTTTGGAGAGCCCTCGGCGTGTCGGTATGCTCCTGACCTCCGGGGATCACCCCAATAGCCCATAAACGCCCCCATGTGGGACTCCGGCGTACGAGTGATCGAGGAACGGCAGCAGCGATGACGGTGACAGAGGACAGCCCGGCGTACGGCGAGAGCGCTCCGTACGGCGAGAGCCGGGTGTACGGTCCCGGCATCGATCCCGAGCGCATGGCCGTCTGCCTGAGCGTGCTCGACGAGCTCGACAAGCTGGAGGTCGACCACCCCGACGCGATCACGGTCCGGCAGGCCACCGCCGGGATCTACCGGACCGTGAAGCAGCGCCGCCGCCAGGAGCGCAGGGCCGCCAAGACGGCCCATGACAAGTCCGTCACCGAGGCCACCGCCACCGGCTCCGCCGAGCGCATCGACGACGAGACGCAGGGGCTGCTGCCCACCTCCTCGGCCGGCGGCGAGATCGCGGGCATACTCCAGCGTCCGCGCTCCTGCTACATCTGCAAGTCCCGCTACACCCAGGTCGACGCCTTCTACCACCAGCTCTGCCAGGAGTGCGCGGCCGAGAACCGCGCTCGCCGTGACGCGCGTACGGACCTCACCGGACGCCGGGCGCTGCTCACCGGCGGCCGGGCCAAGATCGGTATGTATATCGCGCTGCGGCTGCTGCGCGACGGCGCGCACACCACCATCACCACCCGCTTCCCGGGCGACGCCATTCGCCGCTTCAAGGCGATGCCGGACAGCGACGAGTGGATCCACCGACTCAAGATCGTCGGAATCGATCTGCGGGACCCGGCGCAGGTGGTCGCGCTCGCCGACTCCGTCGCCGCCGAGGGCCCGCTGGACATTCTGATCAACAATGCCGCGCAGACGGTGCGCCGCTCTCCGCAGGCGTACAGCGAACTCCTCGCCGCCGAATCCGCTCCGCTGCCCGCGGGCGAACTGCCGGCCTCCCAGGTCATCGGAGCCTTCGGCAGCGGCGCCCAGGCGGTCCTGCCGGCGGCCGGCGCCGGTCAGGACGGCCTGAGCGCCTCGGACGTCACCGGTCTCGCGCTGGTGGGCGGCTCTGCCACGCTTGCCAGGATCGAGGCGGGTACGGCGATCGACGCCGGTGGTCTGGTGCCCGATCTGCATCACACCAATAGCTGGGTGCAGACGGTCTCCGAGGTGGACCCGGTCGAGCTGCTCGAAGTACAGCTCTGCAACTCCACCGCGCCGTTCATCCTGATCAGCCGGCTGCGCCCGGCGATGGCGGCGGCCGGAGCCAAGCGCGCCTATGTGGTGAACGTCTCCGCGATGGAAGGCGTTTTCAGCCGCGGCTACAAGGGCGCGGGGCACCCGCACACGAATATGGCGAAGGCCGCGCTGAACATGCTCACCCGCACCAGCGCCCAGGAGATGTTCGAGTCCGACGGAATTCTGATGACCGCCGTGGACACGGGCTGGATCACCGATGAGCGCCCGCATCCGGACAAGATGCGCCTCGCCGACGAGGGCTTCCACGCTCCGCTCGATCTGATCGACGGCGCGGCCCGCGTGTACGACCCGATCGTGCGCGGTGAGAGCGGCGAGGACCTCTACGGCTGCTTCCTCAAGGACTACGCACCCGCCAACTGGTAGTCGGCCGGCCGGCCGGAGTGTCACCCGGACGGCGGCCCCACAGAGCGCGGAAGCGCTCATCTGGTTACCCTTGTGTGCACGGACGGCCAAGCCGGGGACACACCATTTCCACGGTCGTGCGGGGACAGGTCCATTACCACGGCCGCGGTCCCGTTCGAGTGACGGCGCCACCGCGACGTAACCACCCCTGTTCCAGTGTTGCGCGACACAGAGGAGTGCGCGGTGAGACCAGACCTGACCAAACATGAGCAGAGACCCAAGGAAACCGGCGATCGGAACCGGAGGCCCAAGCAGTTGGGCAACCTGGAAGTGTGGGCCAGATCGGCCCCGATCAGACTGGCCGGCTACGAGGACGACCTCGCCGAGCCGCACATCCTGCCCGGTATCGACTGAGCCGGAGCCACTCCGCCGACACGCCCCAAAGGCGCGCCGCGTCCCGTACCCCGCGAAACCCGGGGTGCGGGACGCGGCGCGTGCGGCGTCATACGCGTCCGCCGCCGCGGACCGCGGCCCGGTGTACCGGGGCCGGCCACCGGCGGCGTAGTGCGAGGAGACCTGGAGTGACGGCGCCGTCCGGCGGCTCCGGAGGACGCGGCCGCCGCCGCCGGCCGGCGGCTCGCCGGCCGGCACGATCCGGCTGACCAGCGCGGACATCCCGCGCGGCTGCCCGGCCGGGACGCGTCCACCGCCACCGGAGATGTTCCACCGCACCTTGAACGCGTTCAGGTCCAGGGCTCCTCGGCTTCGGTCCCGCTTGCGGGGCCGCCGCGGATCCGGCAGACATGGAAAGAACATCTCAGGAGGAACAGGCGGGAGACTCTGGTGCGCTCACCCATCCGTCGTCGGTATGCGGCGTTCGCCGTGCTGTCCGCAGGCGTTCTGATCACGGCCGGCTGCGGCAGGGGCGACGGTGCCGGGGGCGCGTCGGGCATCAAGGAACTCTTCCTCCAGTCGGCCGGGGCCCGGGGCCCCGATCCGTTCACACCGTCGACCGTGGCCGCGGCGGCCGGCGACAAGCCGTCGCCCCGGCCCTCGGTGCCCGGCGCGCGGTCCGACAATGCCATTCCGCGGACTCCGCGCGCTCTTCCCGGCTCCACGCCGGGCCTCTACGGAGGCGTGCCGTCCCTGGCGAGCTGTGATGTGGAGCGACAGGTCCGCTTTCTCACCGAGGACCGAGCGAAGGCACGGGCCTTCGCCCAGGGAGCGGGCATCGGCCGGGGCTCCGTACCGAGCTTCCTGCGCGACCTCACTCCGGTGTTCCTGCGGGCCGACACCAGGGTGACGGCCCATGGCTTCCGCGACGGATCCGCCATCGCCTTCCAGTCCGTGCTCCAGGCCGGCACCGCCGTCATGGTGGACGACCACGGACTGCCGAGGGTGCGGTGCGCCGCCGGAAATCCGCTGCGCCCGCCGGTCGCCGCCCAGGGCTCCGTGGCGCACCGGGGTGAGCCATGGCCGGACTACAAGCCCGACCGTGTCATCGTCATCAACCGCACGGCGCAGGCCGTCGACAGCCTGACCATCGTCAACTCGCTCGACCACACATGGATCGAGCGGAGCATCGGCGCCGACGGTGACGAGGACAGCCCTCCCGACATCCCGCCGCCGTACGACGCGGACGCCGACATCACCGATCCGGACGCGGTGACACCGCCCACGGAGGCCACCGCCTCCGGCGCTCCTTCCATCAGCTCGGTGCCGACGTCGCCGACCCGGTCGGCCCCGGACTCGGTCACGGGTACGGGCCCCGGAAAGGGCACCGGTCCCGGCCAGGGCGCGCGGGCGGACTGCCCGACTCCGACCGTCCTGCCGCCGGGTGAGATCTCGAATGAGACCCTGACGATCCCGCCGGGCTGTCCCATGCCGTCGGATTCACCGTTCGACTCGGACGCCGCGGCGCTCCCGCTCGTCGTCGACTCGGGACCCCAGGCCAAGGACCGGCCCCTGGCCGGTCCCACACCGTCTCAGCGCTGACAGGACGCGTCCGTGCTGACAGGACCGCGCGAAGAATCCGGCAGACGATGACAGAGCTTCCCCATGACTGAGCGGGCAGCGGGGTCCCTGTCGCTCCCCGACGACTGGCCCGCCGATACGCGCACCAGCCTCACGCTCAACCGGATGGGCACCTTCGACTGGCACCTCGACAGCGGATTGATGCATGTGGACGAGTCGGCCCTCAGCGTGTTCGACCTGCGCCCCGACGAGTACGACGGCCGGCCGCGGAGTCTCGCCGCCCGGCTCCCGCACACGGAAGGCGTCCGGCTGAACCGGGTGGTGGCGCGGGCGCTCAGGGACGGCAGCGTCGACTACGGCGCCTATCTCCGGATCCTGCGGCGGGACGGATCGCCGCACTGGATCCATGTGCAGGGCTTCATCCGGCGTGATGCCGTCGGCCGGCCCCAGCGCGTCATCGGCATCGTCCGCGACGCCACCCAGGAGCTCGCCGAATCCACCGCACGCCTCGAACTGGACACGGTGCGCCGGGTCCAGACCAGCGTCGTCGAGTCCACCACCGCCGCGCTCGCCCACGCCAGGACCGTCCAGGACGTCATCGACGCGCTGAAGGAGTCCCACGGTCTGGAGCGTCTCGGTGCGACCAGCCTGGTCATGGGTCTGCTGAAGGCGAGGCGCATCCATCTCGTCGCCGACGGGCCCGAGGGCTCCCATGTGCCGGGGACGCGCGTCACGCGTACCGACGAGGGATATCCGATGAGTGAGGTGTTACGGACGCTCACACCGCGCTTCATCGAGTCCGCGCGGGAGTTCGCCGCCTCGTATCCGCTGCTCTGGCCGCACATCAGCGAGCTCGGCATCACCGCGGCCGCCTATCTTCCGCTGATCGCGCAGGCGCGTCCCATCGGCGCGCTCGGGCTGCTCTACCGCGACAAGAACGGATTCACCGCGGAGGACCGCAATCTGCTGGTCGTCCTCGGCAGCAGCATCGCCCAGAGCCTCCAGCGCGCCATGCTCTTCGAACAGGACCACGATCTGGCGCAGGGGCTTCAGCAGGCGATGCTGCCGCGCCGGATCCCCGCCGTGCCCGGCGCCGAGATCGCTGTCCGCTACCGCTCCGCCCGGCTCGGCCGGGACATCGGCGGAGACTGGTACGACATCATCCCGCTGCCCGGCGGCCGGGTCGGGGCGGTCATCGGAGATGTACAGGGCCATGACACCCATGCCGCCGCCGTGATGGGACAACTGCGCATCGTGCTACGGGCGTACGCCACCGAGGGGCACGCGCCGGCCACCGTGATGGCACGTGCCTCGGTCTTTCTGCGTGAGCTGGACACCGACCGCTTCGCCACCTGCACCTATGTGGAGGCGGATCTGGCGACGGGTGTGGCCCGGTTCGTCCGGGCCGGCCATGTCGACCCGCTGATCAGGGACACCGACGGAAGCTGCCGCCGGCTGCCGGTGCCGGGCGGGATGCCGCTGGGCCTCTCGGCGGTCTTCGGACGGCTCGACTATCCCGTGAAGACCGTCGAACTGGACGCGGGACAGACCCTGGTGCTCTACACCGACGGACTGGTGGAGCAGCCGGGCACCGATCTGGACGACGGGATGCGGGTGCTGGCCGCGCTGGTGCGCGACGGTCCACGCGACCTCCAGCTTCTGGCCGACCGGCTGTCCGAAGTGGTGGACGAGCGAGGAGGTGAGGACGATGTCGCCTTACTGCTGTTACGCCGCGGCGGCGCGCGTGCGCCCGCCGGCGGCAGGCTCCGGCAGCATGTCGCACAGGGCGACCCCGAGGCGCTGCGCACCGCACGGCACATGATCCGGGCGGCGGTGGGCGCCTGGGGAGCCAGGGACCGTTCCGACGACATCGAGCTGGTGGCGGACGAGCTGATCACCAACGCGCTGCTGCACACGGACAGCGGAGCGGTCGTGACCGTACGGGTGCTGCCCGGGACGGAACGGCGGCTGCTGGTCGAGGTCGAGGACCGGTCCAGCACGCTGCCGCGGCGTCGCGAGGCCGGGGCCGCCGGGGTCTCGGGGCGCGGGCTGCTGCTCGTGGACGAACTGGCGGACGAATGGGGCGTGGAGTCGCGCGGCAGTGGCAAATGCGTGTGGTCCGAGTTCATCGTCCGGCACCGGCCGTCACGTTGAACGCAATCCATCGTTAACTGTACGTGGTCTGATCGTACTTGACCGTAATTGACCGCAGTCGAGGGACCGCGGTCCCTCGCCTTCTAGGATCTGGTGATCCCCTTGACCATCGAGTTGCTGGCACCCATCGATCTGGCTTTCTGGCACCTCGAATCCGCGGACCATCCCATGCACCTCGGCGCGCTCGCCTTCTTCACCGCGGTGCGCGGGACGGCGGGTGGCGCGGGCGTACTGGAACTGCTCGCGGCGCGCGCCGCGGCCATTCCGCGGCTCCGGATGCGGGTACGGGACGTCCTGCTGCCGGTCGGCGGTTCGGCCTGGGCGGTGGACAAGGGGTTCGACGTGCTCCGGCACGTACGGTGGCTGCCGCTGCCCGACGGGGACTTCGCGGCGGAGGCCACACGCGCGGCCGGAGAGCTGATGGAGCGTCCGCTGGAACGGGGCATTCCGCCGTGGGAGATGTACGTCCTGACTCCGGAGGGCGAGACCGCCGAGGACGCCGACGAGGACGGCCGCCCCTTCGCCGTCCTGGTGAAACTGCACCACGCCCTGGCGGACGGGATGCGTGCCGTCACCATCGGCGCGGGCATCTTCGACCAGATCGCCGACGCGCGGGCGGCCGGGGTCCACCGGGTGCGCCCGGTGCCGCCCAGGTCCTGGCTGCCGGGCCCCTGGCAGGTGGCCGACCTGGCCATGGCCCGGATCGTGGAGCTGGGCCGGGCCGTCGGTATCGGTGCCTCGGTCGTCCGGGCCAGCCGGCTCGACCCGCGCGGCACTCCCGCGCTCACCGCCGGGTCCAGCGGGACCCGGCGGCTCGCCACCGCCGTGCTCGATCTGGAGGATGTCCAGCGGATCCGCAGAGCGGTGGGCGGCACCGCCAACGACGTCCTGCTGGCGACGGTGGCCGGAGCCCTGCGGCGCTGGATGCTGGCCCGCGGAGAGCGGCTGCCCGTCACCGCGCCACGCGCCCTGGTGCCGGTCTCCCGGCGCAGTCCCGGCAGTCCGCCGGGATCGGGCAACAAACTCTCCGCCTATCTGCTGGCGCTGCCGGTCACCGAGCCCGATCCCCGGGCCCGCCTCGCCGCCGTCCACGGGAACATGGCGCGCAACAAGTCCGGCGGGCCGTCGCGCGGAGCCGGCGCGGTCGCCGTACTCGCCGACCAGTTGCCGGCGTTCGCCCACCGGCTCGCCGCGCCGCTGGCCGGCAGCGCGGCCAGAATGCTCTTCGACATCCTCGTCACGAGCGTGCCGCTGCCGCGCTCGACGCTCTCACTCGGCGGCTGCCCGCTGCGCGAGGTGTATCCGATGGCGCCGCTCGCGCGCGGACAGTCCCTGGCGGTGGCGCTGTCCACGTACGGCGGGCGGGTGCATGTGGGTCTGGTCGCCGACGGCAAGGCCGTCCCTGACCTCGAACGGCTCGCGCGCGCGATGACCGACGAGCTGGAAGAGTTGCTTCGGGTCATCTGATAGATCGGACAGCTTCTGGAGCGGGAACCGCAGAGAGCTGCTCCAGAGGTGTTGACGGCACCCAGTCATCCGATGAATATTCGTCGTGATCGGCGACGGTCGACCGACGGACCGGCCGGCCGGCGCTCAGACGATCCGCGACGCGGCGACCGGCGACAGGGCGGTCGGCGTCGGCACATCGGGAGGCGGCAGCGGTATGCGGCACACCACGCTCGGACGCAGTGCGGTCAGCGTGACCGGACTGTCCTTCGGGGCGGCCGGGATCGGCAATCTCTACACTCCGGTCGGACCCGACCAGGCGGCGGCCGCGGTCGAGGCCGCCTGGGACGCGGGCATCCGCTACTTCGACACCGCGCCGCACTATGGTCTCGGGCTCTCCGAATGGCGGCTCGGCGAGGCGCTGCGCACCAGGAGGCGGAGCGACTACACCCTCTCCACCAAGGCGGGCCGGCTGCTCGAACCCGTACCGGGAGCGGAGACCGCGCCGGTCGGTGACGACCTCGCCAACGGATTCGCCGTACCGGCCACTCACCGCCGCGTATGGGACTTCAGCGCCGACGGAGTACGCCGCAGTATCGACGAGAGTCTCGGCCGGCTCGGCCTCGACCATATCGACATCGTCTATCTGCACGACCCCGACGGCCATGAGGAAGAAGCCTTCGAACAGGCGTATCCGGCCCTGGAGCGGCTGCGCTCCGAAGGGGTCGTCGGCGCCATCGGCGCCGGCATGAACCAGACCACGATGCTCACCCGCTTCCTCCGCGACACCGACGTCGATGTCGTCCTGTGCGCGGGCCGCTACACCCTTCTCGACCAGTCGGCCCTCACCGAGCTGCTGCCCGAGGCCGCCGCGCGCGGCAAGAGCGTCGTCGTCGGCGGCGTCTTCAACTCCGGGCTGCTCGCCGACCCGCGTCCCGGCGCGACCTACGACTACGCCACGGCCTCGCCGATCCTGCTCGACCGGGCCCTGCGCATGGACGCCGTCACCCGGCGGTACGACATCCCTCTGCGCGCCGCGGCCCTGCACTACCCGCTGCGCCATCCGGCGGTCGCCAGTGTCCTCGTCGGCACCAGATCGGCCGCGGAGGTGACGGACGCGGCCGCACAGGCCGGCCGTACCATCCCCGAGGACCTCTGGGCCGAGCTGCGCGACGAAGGACTGCTGACCGAGGACGGAGCCCTGTCATGAGGGTCGCTCTGCACACCAGGGTCCGCGCCGACCGCGTCGAGGAGTACGAGGCCGCGCACCGCGAGGTGCCCGCCGCGCTCACCGCCGCGATCCGCGCGGCGGGAGCCACCTCCTGGACGATCTGGCGCAGCGGCACGGATCTCTTCCATCTGCTGGAGTGCGAGGACTACGGGCGCCTCCTGGCCGAACTGGACCAGCTCCCGGTCAATGTCGCCTGGCAGGCCAGGATGGCGGAGCTGCTCGATGTCGTGCACGACTACTCCACGGGCGGCGCCGACGCCGGACTGCCCGTCGTCTGGGAGCTCTGACGCCTGATGAAACAGCCGGCCGTCGTCGACGCCCACCACCACATCTGGGATCTGTCCGTGCGCGACCAGGACTGGATCACCGGTCCCGCGATGGCGCCCATCCGCCGCGACTTCACCCTGGACGACCTGGAAACCGAGGCGCGCGCCGCCGGAGTGACGGCCACCGTGCTCGTCCAGACCGTCGACGTGCCCGAGGAGACCCCGGAGTTCCTCGCCGCCGCCGACGGCAGCGAACTGGTCGCCGGCGTCGTCGGCTGGACCGATCTCACCGCGCCCGGCGTCGCGGACACCCTCGCCGAGCTGCGCGGGCTGCCCGGCGGTGACAAGCTCGTGGGCATCCGCCACCAGGTGCAGGGCGAGCCCGACCCGGAGTGGCTGCTCCGCCCCGAGGTGCGCCGCGGCCTGGCGGCGGTCGCCGCCGCCGGCCTGGTGTACGACCTGATCGTCCGGGATCATCAGTTGCCGGCCGCGGCCGAGGCGGCGAAGCTGCTGCCGGAACTGACCTTCGTCCTCGACCATCTCGGCAAGCCTCCGATCGCCGCGGGCGGCATGGAGCCCTGGGCCACCGACATCAGGACCCTGGCCGCCCGGCCCAACACCGTCTGCAAACTCTCCGGGATGGTCACGGAGGCGGCCTGGGACTCCTGGACGGCCAATGGGCTGCGTCCGTACGCCGGCACCGTGCTCGAAGCCTTCGGACCCGACCGGCTGATGTTCGGTTCCGACTGGCCCGTGTGCCGGCTGGCCGCCACCTACGGCGAGGTGCTCGACGCGGCCCGTACCGTGACCGACGGACTGAGCGAGGACGAGCGGGACGCGGTCTTCGCGAGCACCGCGCGGCGCGTCTACGGCCTCTGAACCACGCGCGTCCTACGCCTGATGCGCCGGGTCCTCTCCGTCGCCCCGGAGAAACGCCAGCCGCACCTTGTCGGGAAACGGGTCCATGCCCAGCAGCGCGGTGACCGAGCCGGTCGCCAGCGAGTGCCAGGTGCCGGCCCGGCGCAGCATCGCGTGGTCGCCGCCGGCGAGCAGTACGGCGCAGGCCTCGGCGCCCGCCTCCCGGGCGCGCGCGGCCAGTTCGACACTGCCGCGCGGATCGGTCACCCGGTCACCGGTGCCGTGCAGGAGCACCGCGCGGCGGCCCGCGAGCTGCTCCACCGGCTCGCCTCTGGGACACCAGGGCGCGAGGCCCACCACGCCGCTGATCAAATCGTGTCCGGCGACCGCCAGCGCGGCGCGGCCACCCATCGAGTGCCCCACGAGGACCACCGGGACCGGCCCGGCCAGCTCCTCCAGCTCGTCGAGCGCCCGGCGCGCGTCGCGGGCCGCGTCGGCGCGGCTGCCGTTCCAGCCCCGGTGCCGGTAGCGCACCCGGCCCACCACCACGTCGTACCCGTCGGTGGCCCGCAGCACCGAGCGGATGAACGGCCGCATCCGCGCGCCCGGCAGATTCAGCGAACTCGGCGGCTCCTCGCTCTCCGAGCACCCGCCGTGCAGCAGCAGAACGGCCGCGCGGGGCCGTGCGGCTGTCCGGTCGAGGATCAGAGCGGGCTGGACGACGGCTCGGCGATCGCGTACGGGCACCTGGGGCCCCTTCCTTCCGACGGTGCGAGGCGATGGCCCTGCACACCTCTGGCGGATGATTCGCCGCCGCGGCCGCGGCGGCTCACCCGACTCAGCGACTCACCGTATGCGCAGGACCGCCGTCTGCGCCGGATCACCCGCCGCACCGGCCCACCGGGCAGTTGTACGGGGCCTGCGGCACGCTGGACCCATGCCGGAAGTACCCGAAGTCGAAGCGCTGCGAGAGTTCCTCGACGGCCAACTGGTGGGCAAGGAGATCGTCCGGGTCCTGCCTCTCACGATCAATGCCCTCAAGACCTATGATCCGCCGCTTTCCGCACTGGAGGGCGCCACGGTCACCGCCATCGCCCGGCACGGCAAATATCTGGACATCGTCGCCGGTGACGCGGGACTCCATCTCGCCGTCCATCTCGCCCGTGCGGGCTGGCTCCGCTGGAAGGACTCGTTTCCGCCGGAGCCCCCGCGACCGGGCAAAGGACCGCTCGCCCTCAGGGTCGTCCTCGGCGAGGGAGACGGCTTCGATCTCACCGAGGCGGGCACCACCAAGCGGCTCGCCGTCCATCTCGTACGCGACCCGGCGGACGTCCCGGGCATCGCCCGGCTCGGCCCCGATCCGCTCGACGACTCCTTCGACCGGGACGCGTTCGCACGGCTGCTCGCCGGTGAGCGACGGCAGATCAAGGGCGCGCTGCGGGACCAGAGTCTGATCGCGGGAATCGGCAACGCCTACAGCGACGAGATCCTGCACGCCGCGAAGATGTCGCCGTTCAAGCCGGTGAAGAACCTCTCCGAGGACGAGATCACCGTCCTGTACGAGGTGATGCGCTCCACGCTGCGCGAGGCTGTCGAGCGCTCGCGCGGAGTGGCCGCCGGGCGGCTCAAGGCGGAGAAGAAGAGCGGGCTGCGGGTGCACGGTCGCGCCGGTGAGCCCTGCCCGGTCTGCGGCGACACCATCAGAGAGGTCTCCTTCAGCGACTCGTCGCTCCAGTACTGCCCCACCTGTCAGACGGGCGGGAAACCGCTCGCCGACCGCAGGATGTCCCGGCTTCTCAAGTAGCGGGCCGCCACGGGCGCGCCAACCGGCACGATCCACAGGAGAGGCCCCGGGGCCGCCGTCCGCCCGCACGGCTCCGGCGGTCCGGCCCGCGCCGGTCGTCATGAGCAGGCGGTCATGAGCCGATGGTCATCAGCCGGTGGCCGTCGGCGGTCCGTACCTCGAAGTGGTCGATCTCGTCCGGCCGCAGCGCCGCGCCGCCGCCGGTGATCAGCGGGCCCTGTCCCGCCCGCGCCGCCCAGGTCGTCACGGTCTCCCGCGAGCCGTCCAGCCCCACCGCGATCAGAGCGCACACCCCGGAAGCGGCCGGCCGGACCAGCTCCAGCCCGACATCCGTCCCCCATGCCCTCTCCGCGGCCGTCACCACGGCCGCGCCGTCCGTCGCCGTCCAGCGGGTGGCCTCGGAAACCGGACCCGGCCGCGGGACCGCGGCCAGGACGGCGAGCGGACCGCCCGCCACGAGCACCGCCGCCGCGGCCACCAGCGCGAACCGTCTTCTGCGGCCGGTCCGCCGCCCGGCGGACGTACGGTCGAGCATCCCGGCCAGCAGCTCCGGGCTCGCCGCCGCGAACGGCGCCACCTCCGCGGGAGTTCGCCGCGCGTACTCGTCGAGCTGGCTCCTCACCCGTCCGAAGTCCGCGAGCAGCAGCGTGCACCGCGCGCAGTCCATGAGGTGATCCTCGAAGCGGAACGCGTCCGCGGCGTCGAGCACGCCCAGCGCGTAGGCGCCGGCACTGCGATGGAGGTCCAAGGTCCGCATGGTGTCTGGTACGCGGCGGAGCGCCGAATCACTCAAGCCCGCCGTGTCCGAGCGCAAGGCGGAGGAGCGGTCTCGTACGGGACGTACGTGGCCGACTCCGACAACGCCGCGAGTGTGCGTGCGGGGCGTCGCGGGCCAGGCGGGATTGTCAGCCGGGGCCAAGCGCCTACACTCCGGCGTCATGCTGCGTGTACTGGCCGTGGACGACGAGGAACCGGCCCTCGAAGAGCTTCTGTATCTGCTCAGGGCCGACCCGCGGATCCGCGCCGCCGAGGGTGCCACCGGCGCCACGGAGGCGCTGCGCCGCATCGGCGCCGCGCTCGACGCGGGCGCCGACGACCCGGCCGGCGTCGACGTGGTCTTCCTCGACATCCATATGGCCGGGCTGACCGGACTCGATGTCGCCAGGCTGCTCGCCGGCTTCGCCGAGCCGCCGCTGATCGTCTTCGTCACCGCACACGAGGACTTCGCCGTGCGGGCCTTCGACCTGAAGGCCGTCGACTATGTCCTCAAACCGGTCCGCAGGGAGCGGCTCGCCGAGGCCGTCCGCCGGGTCGCCGAACTGGTGGGCCGGGGGCCCGTACCGGCCCCCGCCGCCGATCAGATACCCGTCGAACTGGGCGGTGTGATCCGCTTCGTCGCCGTCGACGACATCGCCTACGCCGAGGCGCAGGGCGACTACGCGAGGCTGCACACCGGCACCGGCAGCCATCTCGTACGGATTCCCCTCACGACCCTGGAGGAGCGCTGGCGGACACGCGGCTTCGTGCGTATCCACCGCCGCCATCTTGTCGCTCTGGCCCGGATCGACGAACTGCGGCTGGACGCGGGCGCGATGAGCGTGCGCGTCGGCGCGGCCGAGCTGGCCGTCAGCCGTCGCCATGCCCGTGCGCTGCGGGATCTGCTGATGCGACAGGCCGGGCGCTGACCAGGCCCTTCCCGATGGATCGCCGGGCTGCGTACACTCCGGGCCCTGGGGCGTGTCGCGTGAGCGGCGCCGTCCGCCCGTAGGACAGGAGCGCGCGCGCCGGCCCGGCGGGGAGGAGACATCATGACGGGGGAGCCCGCATCCCGGGGGCCCGCGCCGCGGCGCGAGATCGTCGTCGGCGAGCCCCGCCGCGTACGCCCGCTGCCCCGCTACCGGGCCCAGGCCGAGATCGACGAACAGACCGCACTCGGCGACGCGTATGTGCGCTCTCTGATGCGCAGTCAACTGCGAGCGGGACTCTCGGCGTTCGGGATACTCACGCTGGTCGTCGGCACGCTGCCGCTCGCCTTCGCCACGCTGCGCGACGCCACCGCTGCCTGGGTCGTGCTCGGCTTCGCCGCCTATCCGCTGCTGACGCTCCTCGCCTGGTGGTACGTACGGCGCGCGGAACGCAACGAGCGCGATTTCGCCCGGCTCGTGAAGGGCCGGCCCCTTCCGTGAGCCAGAGCTTCACGGTGACGGCCGTCACCGTCGTCGTGGTCGCCACCATTCTCGTCGGCGGCTTCGGCCTGCGGATATCCCGTACCACTTCCGACTTCTACGTCGCCTCCCGCACGGTGCGGCCCGCCCTCAACGCCGCCGCGATCAGCGGCGAATATCTCTCCGCCGCGTCCTTCCTCGGCATCGCGGGACTGGTGCTGCTGCACGGCCCCGACATGCTCTGGTACCCGGTCGGCTACACCGCCGGCTATCTGGTGCTGCTGGTCTTCGTCGCCGCCCCGCTGCGCCGTTCCGGCGCCTACACGCTGCCCGACTTCGCCGAGGGCCGGCTCGAATCCCGCGCGGTGCGCCGACTGGTGAGCGTGTTCGTGGTCGGCGCCGGCTGGCTCTATCTGGTGCCCCAACTCCAAGGTGCCGGGCTGACGTTGAAGATCCTGACCGGAGCTCCGGACTGGTTCGGCGGAGTGCTCGTCGCGCTGGTCGTGGTGGTCGCGGTCGCGGCGGGCGGGATGCGCAGCATCACCTTCGTCCAGGCCTTCCAGTACTGGCTCAAGCTCACCGCGCTGCTCGTGCCCGCCGTGTTCCTGCTGTTCGCCTGGCAGAGCGACGGCCGGCCGCCGGTCGATCTCGATCTGACGGCCGCCGTCGTGGGCCGCGCCGATCATCCGCTGTACGCGACCTACGGGCTCATCGTGGCCACCTTCCTCGGCACGATGGGCCTGCCGCATGTCGTCGTGCGCTTCTACACCAGCCCGAACGGCGGGGCCGCCCGCCGCACCACGGTCATCGTGCTGGCGCTGATCGGCGCGTTCTATCTGCTGCCGCCCGTCTACGGCGCTCTGGGCGGTCTGTACGTACCGGAACTCCCGCACGGCACGGAAGCCGACGCGGCCGTCCTGCTGCTGCCGGAGCGGGCGGTCGGAGGAGTGGCCGGAGAACTGCTCGGCGCGCTGGTGGCCGGCGGGGCCTTCGCCGCGTTCCTCTCCACCGCCTCCGGACTGACCATGGCGGTCGCGGGCGTGCTCACCCAGGATGTCCTCCCGTCGCGCGGCGTACGGCACTTCCGGCTGGCCACTCCGCTCGCCATGGCCGTGCCGCTCGGCGGCTCACTGCTGATCAGCGGGATGCCCGTGGCCGACTCCGTGGGAATGGCCTTCGCGGTCTCCGCTTCGTCGTTCTGTCCGCTGCTGGTACTCGGGATCTGGTGGCGGCGGCTCACTCCGCCGGGCGCGATCGCCGGGCTGCTGCTCGGCGGCGGTCTCGCCTTCGTGGCCACGGTGGTCACGGTGAGCGGAGCCGTACGGTCCGGCTGGCCGCACGCGCTGCTCGCCTGGCCCGCCGTCTGGTCCGTCCCTGTCGGCTTTCTCGCCATGATCCTGGTGTCCCTGGCCACCCGGAGCCGGATACCGCCCGGCACCAACGCCGCCATGACCCGGTTCCATCTGCCGGAGGCCCTGATGTCCGGCACACGCGGCGGCGCGGGCGGTACGGGAGGCACGCGATGAGCGGAGCGGCCCTCGCCGCGCTGATCGCGCTCGGCCCGCTGCTGCTCGCCGGCGGCTTTCTGCTCGGCCGCCGTACGGCGCGCCCCGAGCGGACCAGCGATGTCGGAACGCCCGTGGAACACGCCACCTTCGAGACCCTGCACACCGCCTCACTCGCCACACCGCCGCTGCGGGCCGGCCTCACCGAGGAGAGCGCGCGCAAGGCGGCCCGCCGGCTGCGCTCCCTGCTCGGCACGGACGCGCTCTGCCTCACCGACCGGGAGCGGGTGCTCGCCTGGGACGGCCCCGGCGAGCACCACGGCAAACAGGTGATGGACCAGGTCGACGGTGTGCTGAGCAGCGGTCGCGGCACGGCGTTCGCCGGCGGCTGCGACGATCTCGACTGTCCGCTGCGCTGGGGCGTCGCGGCACCGCTGACCGTCGACAACCGGGTCCTCGGCACGCTGGTCGCCTACGCGCCGCGCGAGTCGGCGGTGCTGGCGAGAGCGGCCGGCGAGGTCGCCCGCTGGGTCTCCGTACAGCTTGAGCTGGCCGAGCTCGACCGGTCCCGCACGCGGCTGATCGAGGCGGAGATCAAGGCGCTGCGCGCTCAGATCTCTCCGCACTTCATCTTCAACTCGCTCGCGGCCATCGCCTCGTTCGTCCGCACCGATCCCGTCCGAGCCCGGGAACTCCTGCTGGAATTCGCCGACTTCACCCGCTACTCGTTCCGCAGCCACGGCGACTTCACCACGCTCGCCGACGAACTGCACTCCATCGACCAGTATCTGGCGCTGGTACGGGCGCGCTTCGGCGAGCGGCTGTCGGTCACTCTTCAGGTCGCTCCGGAGGTCCTGCCGGTCGCCATGCCGTTCCTGTGTCTGCAACCGCTCGTGGAGAACGCGGTCAAGCACGGTCTCGAAGGAGCCGCCGCCACCAGCCGTATCACCATCAGCGCGCTGGACGCCGGCTCCGAGGCCGAGGTGGTGATCGAGGACGACGGGGTCGGTATGGACCCGGATCTGCTGCGGCGGATCCTGCGCGGCGAGGGCGGCGCGTCCACCGGAATCGGACTGCTGAACGTGGACGAACGGCTGCGGCAGGTCTACGGCGACGAGTACGGCCTGGTCATCGAGACGGGCGTCGGCGCCGGGATGAAGGTCACGGTCCGCATCCCCAAGTACCGCGCGGGCGTGCACGGCACCTGAGTCACGGCCCGGAGCGCGACGTCTACGCGCGTCGGAGCGCGCGCCGCGAGCGCGTCAGAACAGATGGATCGCGAGATGGCCCAGAGGCAGGCCGAGTTGCCAGGCCGGGGTCCACACCTGCGGGCCCTCTTCCTCGGCGACGGTGTGCGCGTCGTCGCTTCCCGGGCCCATGGCATTGAGATCGGGTGCCAGCAGCTCCGTCTCCTCCAGCCATCTCCAGGCGGCGCCGGCCAGCGCCAGATCAGGATCGCGGGTCCCGGAGCGGGACTCGAAGGCGGTCGCCTCCAATCGGTCGAGCCGCCCGCAGACCCAGTCCCGCCAACACGGCCCGTACGCGGTGAGCGAGCGCCACTCCTCCATCCGGGTCACCACTCTTGTGCCGTCCTCCGATCCGTCGGAAAGGAAGATCGTCAAGGCCAGCGCGTCCCGGCCGGCCCGGTATTCGAGCGTCGTCGGCGGCATCAGATCGCCGGTGCGCAGCAGTTCGTCGGCGATGTACTCGGCGTACATCCAAGCCATCGGCACCATGAGGCCGCCACCACCGGCCCCTTCGGTACATTCCGGACGCATCTCTTTCCGCCTTCCTTCCCGTCCCCGAAGCCTGCTTCAGGGAGCATTGAACCGGCGGCGGCCGCCTCGCGTGGCCAGAAGAGCAGGATCGGGCGGCGGAGAGGAGTGGATTGTGACGGGTGTGGCCGAGGGTGACGCGGCCGGCGGCGGAGCGGCTGATTCCGGCTCGCATGTGCGCTCGTTCCTCGGCGCCTATGTGCTGGGAGCGCTCGCGCCGGAGGAGGACCGGCGGGTGGCGGAGCATCTCGGCCGGTGCGACGCGTGCGGCGCCGCCTATCTGGAGGTGGCAGACGCACCGTCACTGCTCGCGCTCTTCGACGAGGACGACCTGCTGTAGCCGGGCAGTGATCGGGCCAGCGCGCGCAGGGCGTAGTACGAACGGGACTTGACGGTGCCGGGCGGAATCCCCAGCACTCGCGCCGTCTCGCGCACGCTCAGCCCGCGGAAGTAGATCTGGACGAGGACCGCGCGGTGTTCGCGGCTCAGGGCCTTCACCGCCGCTCGTACGTCGAGTGCCGCGACCGTGTTCTCCGTGTGGTCCTCCGGGTCGGGCGTGGCGGCGAGGATGACGTCGCTGACCTCCGGAGGCCGTGCCAGCCGGGACCGGCGGGCGTCGATCGCCAGCCGGCGGCCGACCGTGAAGAGCCAGGGCCGCATGGATTCGAAGGGCCCCTCGAACGCCTCCGGGTGCTGCCAGGCCCGTACGAGGGTCTCCTGGAGCAGATCCTCGGCGCGCTGCCGGTCGCCGTAGGTCAGGCCCAGCAGAAAGTTCAGCAGTGCGGGGCCGTGGTCGCGCTGAAGCTCCGTCAGCGCCCGCTCGTCGGCGGTCTCCGTGGCCGTGGCGGTGGTCATCGTGAACGCCCTTTCTCGGCGTGGTCGCTGTCGTGCGGAGGTCGTCGCCGCCTGGCGTATACGAACGCATCACGCCGCCCGGGGACAGGCGGCGCACAGAGGTGTGCGACGAGCGGTCGCTCACTGCGGCGAGCGGTGCGGTGAACGGTCCGGGCGGCGGCGTTCGGGTTGATTCGGGCGTTGAGTCCGCCAAGTTCCTTGACATCCGCTTATCGGACTATATGGATTCATTGCGTTGATATCCCCGGGAAAACGGAGCCTGGCCGATGACGAAGCGCATGCGACAGGGAGCGGTGGCCGCTGCGGCGCTGCTCCTCGGAACCGCGGCAGCCTGCGGCGGGCCGGACACCTCCGGCCGGCCGTCGCACCATGGCTCCGCCGGAGCGGGCGGGCCGGCGGCGCAGCGCGGCTTCACGCTCGTCGCCTCGGGCGATGTCCTGCCGCACGACTCGGTCATCAGCCAGGCGAACGAGGACGCGGACGGCGACGGCCACGACTTCGGGCCGATGCTCGCCGATGTGAAGCCGGTGGTGTCCGGCGCCGATGTGGCGATCTGTCACATGGAGACCGTCTACGCCGCCGACGGCGAGCCCTACACGGGCTATCCGGCCTTCACCTCTCCGCCCGAGATCGCCCGGGGGCTGCGGGTTACCGGCTACGACTCGTGCTCCACCGCCTCGAATCACGCGCTCGACGACGGGGCCGACGGCGTACGCCGTACCCTCGACGCCTTCGACAAGGCGGGCGTCAAGCACGCGGGCTCGGCCCGCTCGGCCGCCGAGGCGGCCCGGCCGGCTCTGCTGACGGCGGGCGGCGCCAAGATCGCGCAGCTCGCCTACACCTATGGCACCAACGGATTCCCGATGCCCGACGGACAGCCCTGGGCGATCGGTCTCATCAATGAGCGGAAGATCGTCGCCGATGCCCGCGCCGCCCGGCGGGCCGGCGCGGACGTCGTGGTGGTGAGCCTCCACTGGGGCACCGAATGGGAGACCGATCCCGACGAGGACCAGATCGGCCTCGGCAAGAAGCTCACCGCGTCCCGTACCGGCGGCCGTCCCGACATCGATCTGATCCTGGGCACCCATGCCCATGTCCCGCAGCCGTACGAGAAGGTCAACGGGACCTGGATCATCTACGGCATGGGCGACCAGATCGCCGGCACGATGTTCAACGACTCAGGCGCTTTCGACCCGCGTGGCAACTACGGCTCGATCGGGCGGTTCACCTTCGCGCCGCCCGCCGCGAAGGGGCAGCGCTGGCCGGTGAAGAAGGCGGAGTTCATCCCGCAGCTGATGGATCTCGACGCCGGACGTGTGGTCAATCTGCCGCAGGCCGTCCGCGAGTCGCCCGACCGGGACGACTACCGCGAGGTCCAGTCGGAGATCAGTGAGGCGGTCCTGGACCGGGGCGCCGCCGCCGACGGCCTCACGATGGGCCGCTGACGGCGTTCCGCGGCGCCCGGGACCGCTGGATCCGCGCGGCGCCTCCGGCCGCTCCGAGCGGCTTACGGGACGACCGTCACCGGCCAGCGGCCGGCTTTCACCAGCCGGACCGCCACCGAGCCGATGATCCGGTGTCCCGCCGACTCCGAGGCGCCGACCACCACGGCGTCCGCCTTGAGCTCGTCGGCGGCGGTGACCAGTCCGTTGTACGGATCGCCGTGGAAGGTGTGGAACTCCCAGCGGACGCTCCAGGCTCCTCTGGTCCGCTCGGTGGCCGAGCGGATCTCCTCGATCAGTCCCTCCGCGATCGCCCCGGTCGTCTCCGCGACCGGGGCGCCGAGGACGGCGCCCGACGCCATTACGGGCTGTACATAGACGATGGCGAGCAGCGCGTTCTGCCGCCGGGCGAGACCGGCGGCGTACGCGGCCGCGCGGAACGAGGACTGCGATCCGTCCACGCCGACGACGATCACCTTCGGGCCATCGGTACCGCGTTCGAATTTGGTTGGCTGCTCAGTCACGGCAGGCAGGCTATCCGCTCCGCGTGAGCGCTCCGGCGGCGGTGCTCCCGCGCGGTGATCATGAATGTCGGAGTGGTGGGGGACCGGGCCGGTATGTCGCGGGACGCCGGTGACCTACGCGACAGCGCGGATGCGGCCGTCGCGCGGCGGAGCGCGGAGCGCGAGGGACGGCGCGTCCCGTTCGCCGGGCGCCGTGGCCCCGTCGGCCGGCGGCGTTCGGCTATCGGCCATTCGTGAGAGACTGCCGCCCGTGAACCGGGGCCGGGAGCCGCAACTGCTGGTCCCATCGGGTGCTTTCACCCGGATAACCAGTGTTGCTGAGCGGCACGGACCTTCCGCCGTGCGAGCCATTGGTCATGAAAAAGGATCAGATGATTCCGGGGCGCCGCGCCGTCTTGCGGATTGCCGCTTGTCTGGGCGTCGCCGTCACCACGCGGATGCTGACCGCGGGACACGCGGAGGCGCCCGGCCGGCCCGCGACCCCGCTCCCGACGGCGGGACCGAAGGCGGCGGGACCAAAGGCGAGCGCGCCGCTCAAACCCTCCTCGTACCGGCTGCAACCCATGATGGAGGGCGTCGCGCCCCGCTACAGCAGACCCGCGCTCCAGGTACGCAAGGAGCCGCTGCTGGAACTGCCCGAACTGGGCCGTTCCATGGTGCTCACCTTCGACGACGGGCCCGACCCCCGTTACACCCCGGACATCCTGCGCACACTGCGTCAGTACGACGTGCGCGCGATGTTCTTCGTCTGCGGCGAGATGGTCGAGGAATATCCGGACCTGACGCGCGAGATCGCCGACGACGGGCATCTCGTGTGCAATCACACCTGGTCGCATCCGCTGATGCCGAGCCTTCCGCCGTCCGGCATCCGCTCGCAGCTTGTGCGGACCAGCGAGGAGATCGAGAAGGCGGTCGGTACGCCACCGCTCTGGTACCGCGCGCCCTACGGCGCCTGGAACCAGCACTTGTTCGAGATCGGTGCCAAGCTCGGGATGGAGCCGCTGGCCTGGACCGTCGACAGCCTGGACTGGACGGCCCCCGGCACCGACAGGATCGTCAGCGGGATCCTGGACGGTGCGGGTCCGGGGGTCGTCGTCCTCTCGCACGACGCGGGCGGCAACCGCTCGCAGAGCGTGGCGGCCCTGCGCCGCTATCTGCCCTGGCTGCTGGACGAGGGTTACCGTATCGCCGTGCCGTACCGATGAGCCGTGACGCCGTCGGCCCGGATGGTCAGCGGGTGCTGACCATCCGGGCGAAGACGACGACATTGCCGTCGTAGCCGTTCGCCTTCGAGTAACCGCCACCGCAGGTGATCACCCGCAGCTCGGCATGGCCGGTGTCGCCGTAGACGCGGGCGCCGGGGAAGTCGTTCTTGGCGAAGACCTCGACCCCGTAGATCTCGAACACCGCGACCCGGTTGTCGTAGCGGGTCACTTCGACGTGCTGGCCCTTCTGCAGCGAACCGAGCCCGTAGAAGACGGCCGGGCCCGCGTGGTTGTCGACATGGCCGACGACCACCGACGTGCCCCGCTGGCCGGGCGCGACGCCGTTCTGGTACCAGCCGGCCAGATTGGGGTCCTGCGGCGGCGGAGCCGCGATCCAGCCGTCCTGGTCCAGCCCCACGTCCACGACCGGGGCGTCGACCTTGATCGCGGGAATCCGCAAGCGGGCCATCGGAGCGTAGGGCAGCGGCTTGACGATCGCGACGTCCGTGGCGACCGCCGCCGGATCGGGCCGGCCGTCCAGCGCCGCGGCCGAAGCGGGCTGTGGCGGTCCCAGCGGTACGTCCACCCCGTTCCGCATCATCGCGAGGCCGGTGAGCATGACGAGAGCCAGAATGCCCCAGGGTGAGCGTTTCCTCGACTCCGGGCCGCCGTGGTACGGGCCCATGGTTCTCCCTTCGTGGGCGCCTGCTGGCACGCTAAGCGCACCATGCCCCGGCGGCGATCACTGGAGTGCGAATGGGTGGTGGCGCCCGGTGGCGATGACCCATCCGAGTAATCGGCATATAAAAACTTCTGACGGTCCGTGACCTGCGGCTCCATCGGACGTGACCGCCTCCGTACGGCGTGTCGCCTCACCGGGGTGGACCAGTGCCGAAATGCGGCGAATGATCATCCCGGTGAGGGTTCGTTATGGAGGGCGTACTCGTCGAATCTCCCGGAGCACCGCTTTGGGGCGCCTTCCTCTGGAGGTTCAACGATGCGTGCTTCACGCGCTCTCGCGGTGTCCGCGACCGCCTGCGCGGCCCTGGCGCTCGCCGCTCCGTCGGCCGGCGCCAACAGTGGCCCGACCAACGTCACCGTCAACCCGTTCTCGGTCCACCAGGGCGGCACGATCGAGATCACGGCCCAGGGCTGCGGCCGCGGGGGCACCGTCACGTCCAACGCCTTTCCGAGGGCGGATCTGTCGGTGAATTCGACGGGGCGCTCCAGGGCCACGGCCCGGATCCGCGACAACGCCACACCCGGTCGTTACAACCTGGCCGTCCGGTGCAACGACAACAACCGAGTGGTGACCCACCAGTTCGAGGTGCTCGCCGGACTGGGCGCGCTGGGCGGTCTCGGTGGATCTGTCGGTCCCAGTTCCACGGAGATGGCGATCGGCTCGGCGCTGGTCGCCTCGGCGGCCGTCGGCGGTTCGTTGTTCGTCGCTCGCCGTCGTCGGCTGAGTGGTGCGAGGGTCTGACCGGCCGAACCTCCTGGTCGGCCCTCCGGGGGCGCGGAAGCGCCCCGCCCGCCCGTCACCCCGAGTCCTCCTGGCGCAGGACTTGGGGCGATGGGCGTGTCGTGTGTCGCACGGCCGGCTGGGTGGCGGCTGTCCGGCCGTGCGACGGGGATCAGTGCCGGCGGCCGTACACACGACGGCGTACGAAGAAGACGGTGCCGGCGGCGGCCATCAGCACCAGGGAGGTGCCGGCGGCGATCTCGGTCGTGTTCATCACTCCGGTGCTGCCGCCGAGCCCGCCCTGGACGCCTCCCGGCGCGACGGTGGCGGCGCCGACCGCGGGCACGGCCGCGGCGGGGTCGGCGGCCGTGGTCGTCCCGGCCGGGGCGGGGACGGCGGTCCCGTTGGCCGTCCTGCTGGGCGAGGCGACCGGAGCACGGGTGGTCCTCGCGATGCTGAGGTTGGTCGTGGCGGACACGCCGTTGCAGAGGAACGTCACCTGGTACTTCGCACCGGGTTTGGCGTCCCAGTCGACGGTGGCGGCGGCTGTCCTGCCGGAAGGGATGATGACGGTGTCGAAGACACCGGAGGTGGCGATGGCGGGCGTACTGCACTTGGTGACGGCCAGAGTCACCTTGCCCCCGGCCATGACCGTGGTAGGGGTGACGGTGTAGCCGTACGGGGTGGTGCTGGCGTTGACCGTGGCCGCGGCGTAGGGGGCGGTCGGTGCGAGTGCGGCCACTCCCAGCAGAGCGGCGGATGCGACACGTATCGCGCGCATGGTCAGTCCTCCGGTCCCCGAGGAGCAGTTGCGGAGCCTTTGTCCGCACATGGCAGGGAATGCACCTCGTGCCGGAAACATTAGAAGCGCTTTACCACATCCGCGATCGGTGGCGGGCGAATGGGGCAGGGGTGTCCCTCGACTGGCCGACACCCGCACGCTCCACACCGTGGTGGTTCCCGGGACCTGCCGTGGCGCCGTGACCGGCGAACGTCGCCGGTCACGGCACGCCTCAGGAGCCGATCTGCGGGAACAGATCGAGGAAGGGGCCGGCGGTCGCGGAGATACCGCGGCCGTACGGCGCGTCGAAGTCCCAGATGAGGAAGAGGAGGAAGGCGATCAGCACGCTGAAGAGCCCCGCCAGCAGCAGTTCGCGGAACGTACGGCGGATCTGCAGGACGAAGATCAGGCCCACCGTGACCACCGCACCGGTGATGAGGCCGAACCAGACGACTCCGGGCATGGTCGCTCCCGCGTTCTCTCCCCGGGCGCCCCTGGCGTCGTCGGCGGCCGCCACCTGGTCGAGCAGCGGCTGATATGCCTGGCCCTCCAGATCGGTCCGCGGCGCGTACTGGGTCACATCACGGCGGAGTTCGTCGAACAGCTCGGTGCCCTTGGCGCTGAGGGCCTCGTGCTCGGACATGTGCGGCCACTCGGTGTTGACGACATACGACACATAGGCGTCGACATCGCCGCGGATCCGCTCACGGACATCGGCGGGATACACCTGGACCCGCTGCTGGATCTCGTGCAGGGCCTGGGCTTCCTGGCGTACGGATTCCTGGGCCGAGCCGCGGGCCTCCCAGACGCCGGCGATCGCCAGACCCAGCACGATCGCGTAGATCACGCCGATCATCATCGTCATGTAGTCCATGACATCGGGGGTCTCGGTGGGGTCGTCATCCTCTCCGACACGGCGGTTGTTGATGACGACGATGGTCAGGACGACCACGCAGGCGGCGGCCATCGCGATGCTCAGAACGAGCCATTCCGACATGGAGTCTCCGTGGATCAGCGGGAGCGGGGACGCAGCACGGCTACGGCGAGCACGGCCGGAGCCGTGATCAGCAGCATCAGCAGGACGGGGGACGGGCCGCCCTGGGGCCGCTTACGGGGCGCCTTGTGATAGGCGGGCAGGGCGACCGCGGACGGCGTGGGCCGGACGGTCGGGGTCGGTGACGGCCGGGTCGGCGTCGGGGCCGGCTTGAAGACCGGTGCGGGCGGTGGCGGCGGTGCCGGGCGGGGCGCCGGTGGCGGTGGCTCGGGTG